>JBAUJO010000022.1:0-4843 GCA_049683875.1 Ornithinimicrobium sp. | reverse complement strand
GCTTGTCGGCGTCGACGCCGACGCCGTGAACCGGTACAAGGATGGCGTGGTCGCCCGCCTGTACCGGGGACTGCGCGGGCTGGTGAAGGCCAGCGGCGTGGCGTATATCGAGGGCGAGGGCCTGCTGTCGCCCGCGGGCACTGTCGAAGTGGACGGCCGCAGCGTGAACGCTCGGCACGTGGTGCTGGCGACCGGCTCGGCGCCGCGCCGGCTGCCCGGTGTCGAGACCGGTGGCGTGGTCGTGACCAGCGACCAGGCCATCACCCTGGACAGGGTGCCCTCCCGCGCGGTGATCATCGGCGGCGGCGTGATCGGCGTGGAGTTCGCCTCGATCTACCGATCCTTGGGCGCCCAGGTCACGGTGGTGGAGGCGTTGGAGCGTCTGGTGCCGGTCGAGGACGAGGACGTCTCGGTCGCCCTGGGGCGCGCCTTCGTCAAGCGGGGTATCGCGATCCATACCGGGGTGAGGGTGACCGGCGTGCAGCAGGAGGGAGCGCGTGCCTCCGTTGAGCTCAGTGACGGGCAGAGCCTGGAGGGCGACCTGGTCCTGGTCGCTCTTGGACGCGAACCGGTGTCACACGGGTTGGGATACGCCGCGGCCGGGGTCGGCATGGAGGGCGGCTTCGTGCTGACCGACGAGCGCCTGCGCACAGCCGTCGACGGGATCTTCGCCGCCGGCGACATCGTGCCCGGGCCGCAGCTGGCGCACCGTGGGTTCGCGCACGGCATCTTCGTCGCCGAGGAGGTGGCGGGGTTGGCGCCGGTGCCGGTGCGCGACCACGGCATCCCGCGGGTGACCTACTGCGACCCCGAGATCGTCTCGGTCGGGCTGACCGAGCAGCAGGTGCGCCAGGAGCACGGCGGCGCGCAGGCCCAGCAGCACAGCCTGGCGGGTAACGGCAAGTCGCAGATCCTGGGCACGAACGGCTTCGTCAAGGTGGTGCGGGCCCGCCCGGACGGTCCCGTCCTGGGGGTGCACATGATCGGCGCCAGGCTCGCTGAACAGGCCGGTGAGGCCCAGCTCATCGTGAACTGGGAGGCTCTGCCGGACGAGGTTGCGAGCCTGGTGCATGCCCACCCCACCCAGAACGAAGCCCTCGGCGAGGCGCACCTGGCTCTGGCCGGCAAACCCTTGCACTCCCATGCGTGATCGCCTGCACAAACCCGACCCGCACAACTAGACTGCCAAGACCCCGGACGAGGAGATTCCAGAGATGTCTGAACGCGTGAGCATGCCTGCTTTGGGTGAGTCTGTGACCGAAGGCACCGTCACCCGATGGCTGAAGAGCGTCGGTGACGAGGTCGAGGTGGACGAGCCCCTGCTGGAAGTCTCGACCGACAAGGTCGACACGGAGATCCCCTCTCCGGTGGCGGGCACGCTTCAGGAGATTCTGGCTGAGGAGGACGAGACGGTCGAAGTGGGCGCGGACCTGGCCGTCATCGGCGACGGTTCGGACGGCGACTCCTCGGGTGGGGACGAACAGGACACCTCAGGCTCCGACGACGACGAGAGCGCCACCGACTCGGATGGGGACGGCGCGGAAGCAGCAGACGACGACAGCGCCGAAGACAGTGCCGAGAAAGACAGTGCCGAGAAAGACAGTGCCGACGAAAGCGACGGTGACGGCGACGCCGCCGCGCAGTCTGACGGCGCCGAGGACTCCGGGCAGGATTCGACCGGCTCGTCGGACTCCGAGTCCGGCGACGGGGAGACGGTCACCATGCCGGCGCTGGGTGAGTCAGTGACCGAGGGCACGGTCACCCGATGGTTGAAGCAGGAGGGGGACGACGTCGAGGTCGACGAGCCCCTGCTGGAGGTCTCGACCGACAAGGTCGACACCGAGATCCCCTCTCCGGTGGCGGGCAAGCTGACGAAGATCCTGGTCGATGAGGACGCCACGGTGGAGGTGGGTGGCGACCTCGCCGTCATCGGGGGTGGCGGTGGCGGCTCCGACTCCGACTCGGACTCGGACTCGGACTCCGAAAGCGCCTCCGGCGACAGTGAGTCGGGCGACAGCAGCGACTCTGACAGCAGCGACTCTGACACCCAGGACGAATCGGACGACGACGACGACCTTGCCTCGGAGCAGAAGCTGCATGAGGAGTCCGACGAGGAGTCCGCAACCTCTGACGGCGATGGCGCTGGGTCCGACTCCGACTCCGACTCTGGCTCCCAGAAGCGCGAGGCCTCGGGCAGCGCACAGGACTCCGGCGGCGAAGGCTCGACGCCTGGGGCGTCTGAGGAGAAGAGCTCCGCTGGCCCGGCCGCTTCCTCCGATGCTGGCAGCTATGTCACACCATTGGTGCGCAAGCTGGCGGCCAAGCACGACGTCGACCTGGACTCGCTCGAAGGTACCGGAGTCGGTGGGCGTATCCGCAAGCAAGATGTGCTGGAGGCCGCCAAAGCTGCCGACGAGGCCCCCGCGGAGTCGGCATCCGCTTCGTCGGAGGCACCCCAGGAGGACGCAGCACCGTCGAGCACCGGAGGAGAGGCGCCCAGCGAGGAGGCAGCGGCCAAGCGCGGGACGACCGAGAAGATGTCCCGTCTGCGCAAGGTCATTGCTACCCGCATGGTGGAATCTCTGCAGGTCAGTGCGCAACTGACCACGGTGGTCGAGGTGGACGTGACCAAGGTCGCGCGCCTGCGCGCCTCGGTCAAGGACGACTTCGCCGCTCGGGAAGGCGTGAAGCTGTCCTTCATGCCCTTCTTCGCGCTGGCCGCGGTCGAGGCGCTGAAGCAGCACCCGCACGTGAACTCAAGCATCGACGACGACCAGATCGTCTACCACCCCCACGAGAACCTCGGGATCGCGGTCGACACGGAGAAGGGCCTGATCGTGCCGGTGATCAAGGAGGCCGGCGACCTCAACATCGCCGGGCTGGCGCGCAAGATCGCCGACCTGGCCGAGCGCACCCGCACGAACAAGATCGGTCCCGAGGAGCTCGGTGGTGGCACGTTCACGCTGACCAACACCGGCAGCCGTGGAGCCTTGTTCGACACGCCGATCCTGAACCAGCCTCAGGTCGGCATTCTCGGCACCGGAGCGGTCGTGCGACGTCCGGTCGTGGTCCAGGATGCCGACGGCGGCGAGAGCATCGCCGTCCGGTCGATGGTCTACCTGGCCCTGACCTACGACCACAGGATCGTTGACGGGGCCGACGCGGCACGCTTCCTGTCCACCATGAAGGCACGTCTCGAAGAGGCCGCGTTCGAGGTCTGATCTCCGCTTCCCCGCGGGGGCGACGAAGGGAAAGAGCTGATGAGTTCGAGCTCCGATCGCTCACGGCTGGTGGCCATCACCGGCTCGTCGGGCATGATCGGCTCCGCGTTGTCGCACGCTCTTGTCGAGCGCGGCGACCACGTGGTGCATCTGGTGCGGCGGGACCCCGTGCGGGAGGGCCTTCCTCGCGGTGTCCAGGAGCGTCACTGGGCTCCGCAGGAGCATCACATCGACCCTGAGGCCCTCGACGGAGTCGACGCCGTGGTGCATCTGGCTGGAGCCGGGATCGGGGACCACCGCTGGACAACGAGCTACAAAGACCAGATCAGGCAGTCGCGTATCGACGGAACGGAGACCATCTGCGCGGCGGTGGCATCACTGTCGAAGCCGGTCCGTGTGGTCTCGGGGTCGGCAATCGGCTACTACGGCAGCCGTGGGGACGACGTGCTCACCGAGGAGTCGGGGCTGGGTGAGGGCTTCTTGGCCGAGGTGTGCCGAGACTGGGAGGCGGCGACGTGGCGCGCCCGGCGGGCCGGGGCGGCTGTGGCGTTGGCACGGACCGGCATCGTGCTCTCGCCCGAAGGCGGTGCGATGGCACGGATGCTGCCGCTGGCCAAGCTCGGGCTGGCGGGCCCCCTGGGATCGGGCAAGCAGTACTGGGCGTGGATCACGCTGCGCGACCAGGTCCGAGCGCTGATGTTCCTCCTCGACCGACCGGACATCACCGGACCCGTCAACATCACCGCGCCCACACCCCAGCCTCAGGCGGACGTGGTCAAGGCGCTGGGAGAGCAGCTGAAGCGCCCCGCTGTCCTACCCGCGCCGACGATCGCGCTGCGTGTCGCGCTCGGTGAGATGGCCGGTGACATCCTGGGCAGCCAGCGTGCACTGCCCACCGTCCTGACCGAGGCCGGTTTCACGTGGGAGCACGAAGACCTCGAGTCAGCCATGGTCTGGCTCGCCACACTGGAGCCTCAGTCCCAGTCGTAGAGTCGCCACCCGCGCTCGCCTCGGCGCATCATCAGCAGGACGGTCTCGGTCGAGCGCGGATAACGCCGGCGCTCACCCTCGGCGGTCCGCACGATGACGGGTTCGCGCCGCACCGTCGCGCGCACGACCATGCGCCCAGCCGACTGCTGACCGGCCGCCGTCGGATCACCCGAGACCACTGTCGTGTCGAGCACCCGGAAGCGCACCCGCTCGAAGTCGATAGCGCTCTTGCCGACCTGCGCGAGGTCGCCCGCGTCCGCTCGCCACGCCGCCGAACCCTTGACGGTGGCACGCTCGAGGTCGGCCAGCGCACCTGACTCCCACGCACGAGCGCGGGCACGAAGCACCGACTGTACGGCGCGGCGAGCCGGGGCCGCCGCTGCCGAGCGGGCGGGAGCTCGGTGCGCCCCGCCCTCCTGATCAGCCGGACTCCGGGGCCTCGGGGGCGGCGTCGTCGTTCCTGCGGGCACCGGTGTTGCGGTGATCGGCACCGGGGCGCCGCTGGGCTCACCGGGGACGGCCAGGATGGACCATGAGCGCAGCACCCACGCCCCGGCGACGACGACGGCAAGCAGCAGCACGGTGAGACCCAGCCGCGCGCCCATGCCCGGTCGGTCGACGGAGTCATCGTC
>JBAUJO010000021.1:0-13004 GCA_049683875.1 Ornithinimicrobium sp. | reverse complement strand
GGCCAGCGCCTAGCGAGGGGACCACAGCAGTGGCGTGATGCACCGGGCGCGTCGCGGTGCCCTGCTCGTCGGCGCCCGAGGCCCGGTCGGCATCCTCGGGAAGGCGGACGCCGCCGATGTCCAGCTGCTCTGGGGACAGCTGGGCCAGTGTCCGGCTGAGCCTCTCGCGCAGCGCCACGGCGTCCTCGGGCCGGTCCGCCGGGTCGGTCGCGGTCGCGGCCGCGATGATGGCATCGATCTCACTGGGTAGCTCTGGCACCACGTCGGTCACCCGCGGCACCGACTCGTGCACGTGCTGGAAGGCCACGTGGATGGGCGAGGCCCCGGCGAAGGCCCTGCGCCCGGTCAGGAGCTCGTAGAGCACCAGGCCCACAGCGTACACGTCGGTCCGGGCGTCGGCGCTCCCGTGCTGCACCTGCTCGGGGGACAGGTATGCCGCCGTGCCCCACATGACGTCGCTGGTCCGGCTCATGGTGCCGGCCGTCACGGCCCTGGCGAGACCGAAGTCGGCCACCTTGACGTTTCCGGCGGCATCGGTCAGAACGTTCTCGGGCTTGATGTCACGGTGGATGAAGCCGGCCCGGTGGGCCACGCCCAGGGCGGCGAGGACCTGGTCGATGATCCCGGTGGCACGCTTCAGCGTCAGGGGGGCGTCGTCGTGGATGATCTCTCGAAGGTTGCGCCCGGTGACCAGCTCCATCGCCAGGTACACCAGACCATCATCCTCGCCCTGGTCGTAGACCGAGACGACGTGCGGGTGGGACAGCCTGGCGGCGCTGCGGGCCTCCCGCTGGAACCGCACCACGAAGTCGGCGTCCCGGGCGAGGTCGGGTCGCATGATCTTCAGGCCGACCGGACGGTCCAGACGCAGGTCGTGACCGCGGTAGACCGAGGCCATGCCGCCCTCGGCGATGTGGGCGTCCACCCGGTAGCGTCCGTCGAGCACGCGTTCGACCAGAGGCGGGGCGGTGCTCACCACTCGATTCTACGAAGCCACCCCCGCGAATCCTGGGATCTTGCTGTGCGGCTACATCTGCGAGCGCAGCGTCTTGACCTTTTTGACGTAGGACCGTGTGTCAGGGAACATGCCTTCGCGCTGCACGCTTCCCAGACCTTGGTAGTACCCCCCGATCGCGTGGTCCTCGGTGTCGGCGGATCGAAGGAGCGCGCGCACGATGACCACGCCGGCGGTCACGTTGTCCTGCGGGTCGAACAGGTTGAGCCTGCGGCCGACAAGGCTGGAGGCCCAGTCCCCGGAGGTGGGGATGACCTGCATGATGCCGATGGCGTTCGCGGGTGACACGGCGCGCTGGTTCCAGCTGGACTCCTTGAGGGCCAGTGCCAGCATCAAGGAGGGGTCGATCCCGTGCCGTCGCGCCGTCGTCACGATCATCGCCCGGGTCTGGCTGTGCGATGGGGCCGGCACCGAGGCCAGGTAGTCCCGGTTCGCCGCCGCCGACCGGGCCACCTTCGAGGAGTAGGTGTAGTGCAGGAACGTGCGGTCGACCTCACGGTCGGAGTAGGAGTCCCCGATCGTGTCCTGGGTGTAGGGCTGGCTGGGAGACGGTTCCGAGGTGTCGTCGCCAGAGGTCTCCGCGCTGGCGGGCAGCCGCAGCACGGCGCCGACCTGCAGGGCGCGGGGACGAATGCCGGGGTTGGCCTCGATGACCGCGTTGAGCGACAGCCCGTGGGTGGTGGCGATCCGGTACAGGGTGTCGCCGGCCTGCACGCGCACCGATCGGTGTGATGCCGAGGTTCTCGGGGCGGATGCCGACGAGTGCGTGGGGGCGGAGGACCTCGGTGAGGAAGTGGGGGGCGAGCCGCCGACCACGAGCTTCTGCCCGGGGTAGATCAGGCGGGTGTTGCTGATCCCGTTGACCCGAGCCAGCGCCGAGACGGAGATGCCGTGCTTGGCGGCGATCCCCGACATCGTGTCTCCGGGCCGCACGGTGACGGTATGACCCGAGGATGTCGCCCTCTGAGACGTCGACGAGCTCGACGTTGACGTCGTGGGCGAGTGCGAAGCGCCGGACATACGTAGCCGCTGCCCTGGGCGGATCCATCGGCCCCCGTCGCTCAGAGCGTTGGCTCGCACGAGGGCTCGGACGGTGGTGTTGTGCCGGGTGGCGATTCCGTAGACCGTGTCCCCGGGGCGCACTGTGTAGGTGCGTGTGCGCGCCGTCGACGCAGGGCCGGCGCCGGTGGCGTGGTGCACGCCGAGCGTGGTCGAGCTCAGTGTCGGTGGCATGTCGGCAGGCATCGGACTCATGAGTTCCCCTCCCCAGAGATGGAGCCATGGTGACTCCTGACACAGATGTGGCGATCGACTATCAATGAGATTGCCGATGCCGAAGTGACGCGTGGGACCGTACCCGAGAAAGTCGGGCACGTCCAGATCGACGGTGTGTCGCTACCTATGAAAGACTGAGAAATGTGCTAAACGACACGAATGTCATTCTGGACGGGAACTGGATGACGGTCCCCGACATCATGGAGATGACCGGGGCGACTCAGTCCGTCGTGCGGACGTGGCTGCAGGAGCGCGACGTCGTCGGTATGCGACGCGGTGTCAACCGGGCGGTCATGGTCCCCTCCGCGTTCCTCACTCCCGAGGGGCCCTTGAAGTCCTTGCGCGGCACCATCTCCGTGCTCGCGGACAGCGGGCTGTCCGACGAGCAGATCCTGCAGTGGCTGGGTGAGCCGGACGCGACCCTGCTCGGCGGGACCCCGATCGGGGCCCTCCAGGCCGGGCACAAGGCGGAGATCCGTCGTCGCGCGCAGGAAACGGCCTTCTAGCAGCGAGGTCACACCTGCCGGCTGGTGCTGATGTCGATCAGTGCGTGCAGGGCGTGGCGACCCTCGGTCGTCATCTCCTCGATGCGGTCGAGGGCCTCGGTCGCCCTGCTCCGGCCCAGGCTGATCATGTCCTCGACCTGGTGCACCGCACCGCTGGCGGTCAGTGCTTCCCGGATGTCGGCCAAGTCCGCGTCGCTGAGCTCGGGGTCGCCGAGCCCATGCGTGAGCGTCCGTTCCTGGCTCGGTGTGCCGAGTCGCAGGGCCGTGGCGATGAGCACGGTGCGCTTACCTTCGCGAATGTCGTCTCCCGCAGGCTTTCCGGTGCTCTGCGGGTCACCGAAAACCCCCAGAATGTCGTCTCGGAGCTGAAAGGCCTCACCAAGTGCCAACCCGAAGTCGGACAGAAGTTTTTGGGCGCTCTTCGGTGCCCCGATAGCGCTTGCGCCCAATAACACCGGGTGCTCGATCGAATACTTTGCGCTTTTATAGCGAATGACGCGCAGGCACTGGTCCAGACGTTCCTCGTGGGAAAGATGAGTCCATTCCTGGGCCGAGGTCAGCACATCGAGGTACTGCCCACCCATGAGCTGGGTGCGCATGGTGTCGAAGGTGGGTCGAGCCCGATGCAGCTGCTCGGCCGGTAGCCCTGAGCCGGCGAACAGCTCGTCGCTCCAGTTCAGGCACATGTCCCCGGCCAAGGTGGCGGCGGCCAGGCCGAACTCGGTCGAGGATCCCGACCACGCGGCCTGCTCGTGGCGGGCCGCGAAGGCTCGGTGTGCGGTGGGCCGTCCTCGCCGGAGGTCGCTGTGGTCCATGACGTCGTCGTGGAGCAGCGCGGCCGCCTGGAAGAGCTCCATCGCGCTGGCGGCCCGGACCAGTGCGGTGCTGTCAGAGCCGCCGAAGGCTCGGTACCCCCAGTACAGAAAGGCCGCTCGCAGCCTCTTGCCGCCGGAGAGCAGGTCGCTGATCTCGTCGATGAGGTCGAGCACCGGTTCGCCGATCTCGACGACGATCTCACGTTGCGCGCTCAGGTGGGTGTCGATGACCTCCGCGACCCGTGCGCGCAGGGCGACGCCGTCCAGGGGATGCGGTTTCGACGTATGCGTGGTCGCTGGTGTTCCGTCGGGGCCGGGGCGAGGTGCAGGCACGGGGTTCTCCGGTGGGCGGTGGGGTGGCCGGCGCAGGAACGGCTGGCCGCGTGCCGTGAGCCTAGCCGCCGGTCTGGGCGGACGAGGGCTTGACAGCGAGCCGAGGTGTTGTCGTACATTTGTTCGAATCGAACAGAGGTTCGATGAAGAAGCGATGAGAAGAGGGAAGCGATGAGTCGTCAGTACCACGAGCGCATCGAGGTCCGGTGCGGTGAGCCGATGTGGGGCTCAACGCACCGGTCCACCGCAGCGGACACGGGGGCTCCTGCAGCACCGACCGCCTTCCTGTGGCGCGGTCGAATGCACGTGGTGCGAGGTGTGGTGGCGCAGTGGACCCAGCGCCTGCCGTGGTGGCAGACGGCCGGGCACGACACCACCTCGGTTCACGGGCTGGAGCAGCAGGTGTGGCGGGTCGAGGCCAGCGCGGGGTCCATGGCCGGCACCGGGGTCTACGACCTGGGGCAGGGCGAGCATTGGCGACTGCTCAGAGTCTCGGACTGACCTCACCTCGAGCGTGGGGGCACCGCTGGTGCCCACCTGGGCTCACCACCCACATCAAGGAGAAAGCGATGAGCAATGCCGGCACTGTCCTCGACCTGCTCGACCGCGCTCGGGAGGGCCTCGTTCATGCGTGTCACAGCGACACCTCGGCCGGGCGCTATACCCAGGCGCACCTTGCGGCCCTGCGCGCCGCGGCCGCGGTGATCGCAGCGCGCAGCACCCCGTCCCGACGCTCCGGGCCACGCAATGTCTGGGAGGTGCTGTCGGCAGTGGCCCCTGAGCTCACCGAGTGGGCCGTGCTGTATGCCGCCTCGGCGCACCGCCGCGTGGCCGTCGAGCGGGGTGAGGCCAGTGTGAGCTGTCGTGAGGCTGACGACCTGGTGCGCGCCAGCGAGCGTTTCCTGGAGGTCGTGCGGGGCATCCTGCACCTGCCGGTTGCCGAGCCGTTGCCCGGTGACCTCGCAGTGATCAGCGCGCGATGAGCGCCGCCACCGGCGCCGACTTCGCCCATCTCCACGTCGCCTCCAGCCACTCCATGCGGTACGGCGCCAGCACCCCGGAGGACCTGGTGCATCGAGCCGCCGAGCTCGGTCAGTCGAGTGTGGCGCTGACGGACCGGGACGGGGCCTACGCCGCTGTTCGCTTCGTCCGTGCCGCCACCGCCGCCGGGATCCACCCCGTGCTGGGTGTCGATCTGGCGCTGGAGGATCCCGTGACCACGACCGGGAAGGCCGACCCGCGGCATGCTCCGCTCGTCTCGCCACGGGCCCACCCGGTCAAAGGTGGACCGAGCCGGCAGGGCCGCCACCCCCGGGTCACGGTGTTGGCCCGAGGGCAGCAGGCAGGCCTGGGGCCGGGGGTCGGGTGGTCCCGGCTGTGCCGGCTGATCACCCATACCCATCTCGCCGGTGCCCGCGGGGTCCCACGGCTGAGTGTGGAGCGCATGGCCGCAGCCGCTGTCCCGAGCGCTGGGGTCGCGCCCCTGGTCGTGTTGCTCGGCCCTGACTCCGATGTCGGCCGGGCTGTGCTGTCCGGTCGCCACGCCCGGGCCACGCAGCTGTTGCGAACCTGGCGGCAGGCGCTCCCACCCCAGGCGCTGCGGATCGAGCTCGTCATGCACGGTGGGCCACCCCACACCAGCGGCAGCCTCACCCACGCCACACGGATGTGGATGCTCGCTCGAGAGCACGACGTGCCGGTCGTGCTCGCTGCGGCGGTACGCCACGCGGATGTGGCTGGTGCGCGGATCGTCGATGTGCTGGACGCCGCTCGCCGGATGGTGCCCCTGCAGGAGCAGCACCTGGACCGAGTCAGCACCGCTGGTCATCTGGCCGACACGGCGACGATGGTGGCCGTCGCCGACCGGCTCGCGGCGGCGATGGGTCACCAGCGGGTGCGGGGAGCCGACCTGGTGACGTCCACCGCAGAGCTGGCCAGGCAGTGCCGCCAGGACGCCCGATCGGACCTGGGGATCGGCTCGGTGCAGCTGCCCGAGCCCGAGGTGCTCGGCGTGAGCGGGCTCGGGCAGGCCCAGCAGGTGCTGACCGAGCGGTGCCAGGCCGCCGTCCACCGCCGGTATCCCTCGGGCTCGACCGCGTCGCTGGGGCAGGTGCAGCAGCGGCTGACCCGGGAGCTGGAGGTGATCTCGGGGCTGGGGTATCCGACGTACTTCCTGACCGTGGCCCAGGTATGCGACCTGATCCGCGAGCAGGGGGTGCGGGTGGCGGCTCGCGGGTCGGGAGCGGGCAGCCTGGTGTGCTATCTGCTGGGGATCAGTGGGGTGGACCCGATCCGTCACGACCTGCTGATGGAACGGTTCTGCTCTCCTTTACGAGCCGAGCTGCCGGATATCGACATCGACGTGGAGTCGGCGCGACGGACCGAGATCTATGAGCGCATCCTGGAGCGCTTCGGATCCGAGCGGGTGACGTGCGTGTCGATGATGGAAACCTACCGGGTGCGGCACGCCATCCGCGATGTCGCCGCCACCCTGGGGATGCCGCCGGCGGAGATCGACGTGTTGGCCAAGGCGTTCCCGCACATCCGGGCCCAGGATGCCCGCGCGGCGATCAGGGACCTGCCTGAGCTACGCCGCCTGGAGCTGGACGAGCCGATGATGAGGACGATGTTCGAGCTGGTGGAGAGCCTGGACGGGCTCCCGCGGCACGTGGCGATGCATCCGTGCGGAGTCATCCTGTCCCACGCCGGGCTGCTGGACCGCACTCCGGTCGAGGCGAGCTGGCTGGGCTTCCCGATGAGCCAGTTCGACAAGGACGACGTCGAGGAGATGGGCTTCCTCAAGCTCGACGTGCTCGGCATCCGGATGCAGTCGGCGATGGCCCATGCGGTGGCCGAGGTGCAGCGGGTGGACGGCCGGTCAGTGGACCTGGACGACCAGGGACAGGTTCCACACGATGACGCGTCGACCTTCGCCTTGATCCAGTCCACTCGCACGCTGGGGTGCTTCCAGATCGAGTCGCCCGGTCAGCGCGAGCTCGTCGGCAAGTTCGCACCGGAGACCTTCGAGGACATCATCATCGACATCTCGTTGTTCCGGCCCGGGCCGGTGAAGTCGGACATGATCCGCCCGTTCCTGCAGGCGCGCCAGGGGTGGGCCGAGCCGGAGTACCTGCACCGCACGTTGATCCCGGCTCTGGCCAGCACGTACGGGGTCGTGGTCTTTCACGAGCAGGTGCTGCGGATCGTGGCCGAGACCACCGGGGTCAGCCTGGCCCAGGCGGATGAGGTGCGTCGGGCGATGGGCTCCACGGTAGGCCGGGAGCAGATCGAGCAGTGGTGGCGCCCGGCGGCGCGGGCCCGTGGCTACTCTCCGGACGACATCGAGCGCATCTGGGAGGTGCTCGCCGCGTTCGCCTCGTTCGGGTTCTGCAAGGCCCACGCCGCGGCCTTCGCCTTACCGACCTACCAGTCCGCGTGGCTGAAGACCCACCACACGGCGGCCTTCCTGGCCGGGGTGCTGACCCACGACCCGGGGATGTACCCCAAGCGGCTGATCCTGGATGAGGCACGCAACATGGGAGTGCACGTTCTCGGGCTTGACGTCAACGTCTGCGGGTCGACCTACCGGGTGGAGAGGATGCCGCACGAGCCCACCCCACCCGGGCCGGGCTCGTCGAGGTCGGACCAGGTCGAGCAGGAGATGGCCCGGATCACCCATGCCGCCGGGAGGTACGGCATACGGATGTCCCTCTCGGAGGTGAAAGGCATCAACGACGCCGAGGTCGAGCGGATCGTGGCCGGTCAGCCCTACACCTCGCTGACCGACTTCTGGCACCGCGCGGCCGTCTCACGGCCGGTGGTGGAACGGCTGGTCACGGTGGGAGGGTTCGACGCGGTGCACCGGCTCGATGAGCAGCTGACCCGGCGGGACCTGTTGTTGACCGTGCAGGAGCTGGACCGCTGGTCGCGTACGCGGCCCTCGCGGGCGGGGTCCCGAGGGGCGATGACCGCGCGCACGCAGGACACGGCCGACGCCGGTGTGGTCGCCGCACGCACTCGAGCGCAGGCCCAGGGGGCGCGGTCCTGGCATCCACGCGCTCCGGTGAGCGCTCAGCTGACCCTCGACCTCGGGGACGAGCCACGGGTCCTCGTCGGTAGCGGACTGTCGGCGATGACGGCGCACGAGGAGACGATGGCCGAGCTGGACGTGTTGGGAATGGATGTCAGCGGGCACGTGACCAGCACCTACCAGCCGTTATTGCGGGCTCTGGGGGTCACTCCGGCGAACCGCCTGCTGGAGCGGCGCAACGGCTCCCAGGTGCTGGTCGCCGGAGCCAAGGTGGCCACCCAGACCCCACCGGTCCGCTCCGGCCGACGGGTGGTGTTCCTCACTCTGGACGACGGCACCGGGCCCAGTGACGCCACGTTCTTCGAAGACGTGCAGGGGCCCTACGCCAGCACGGTCTTCCACTCCTGGCTGCTGGTGGTCCGTGGAGTGCTACGCCGGACCGGGCCACGCGGCCGGTCGATCCGGGCCGAGGCGGCGTGGGAGATGACCCAGCTGGACCATGTGTTCCGCACCGAAGGGATCGATGCGGTGTGGGAGATGATGGAGCACTCCTCCCGTGAGGCTGAGCAGCTCGCCCAGGAGGCAGCAGCAGGCGACGGCCGTCGACGTGTCCTCGTTCATGCCTCGGGGTTCACCCAGTCCCCGTATGCCGACATCGGCCCGCCCGGCAGTGACCGCAAGCTGTGGCACTCCAGCCCGGGCAGCTCCGGACGATGAGCGCGGGTGATCCGCACCGGGGGTGCACCGTGCTGCACGTCGACATGGACGCCTTCTACGCCTCGGTCTCGCTGCTCGACGCCCCGGAGCTGCAGGGGCGGCCGGTGATCATCGGCGGGGGATGGCGCAGTGTGGTGCTCTCGGCGACCTACCCGGCGCGTGCCTTCGGCGTGCGCTCCGGTATGCCGATGGCCACGGCACGCCGGTTGTGTCCTACCGCGACGGTGCTGCCCCCGGACCACGAGCAGTACACCCGGGTCTCCGAGGCGGTGATGTCGATCTTCGCCGAAGTCACCCCACTCATGCAGCCGGTCTCGATGGAGGAGGCGTTCCTGGACGTCTCCCGGGCCGGTCGTCGGATCGGCTCACCGTCCCGGATTGCCGCGTGGATCAAGGACACGGTGGCCGACGAACAGGGCATCACCTGTTCCGTAGGAGGGGCCCGGACCAAGACGGTGGCCAAGATGGCCTCACAAGCAGCCAAACCCGACGGAGTGCGAATGGTGCCCCCACATGAGGTGGTCTCCTTCCTGCACCCCCTGCCGGTCGGTGCCCTGTGGGGGGTCGGTGAGGCCACGGAGACCGAGCTGCGCCGGTTCGGGCTGCATACGGTGGCCGACATCGCGCATCTCCCCGCGGGCACCCTGCGACGGGCCATCGGCCCGGCGCAGGCAGCACGGTTGTCCGCGCTGGCCTGGGGCGGTGATACCACCGACATCGTGACCCCGACCCCGGTCGAACGCAGCGTCGGCTCGTCACAGACCTTCGCCCACGATGTCGACGATCCGGTGGAGCTGCACCGTCATCTGCTCCGTCTCAGCGACCGCACCGCCACTCGGCTCCGGGGTGCCTCGATGATGGCGCGTACGGTCGTGGTGACCGTCCGTTTCTCGGACTTCACCACCATCACCCGGTCCCGCACCATGACCCGGCCGACCGATGTGACCCGCGACGTCTACGCCACGGCGTCGCAGCTGTACCGGGCGCTGGGGCTGCAACGGGTCCGCATCCGACTGTTGGGAGTGCGGGTGGAGGGCTTGAGTCCCAGTGCTCTCACCCCGGTGCAGGCACGACTGGACGATCCGCTTCGCGGCTGGCGCGAGGCCGACCATGCCGTCGACCGCGTTGCGGCGCGGTTCGGCACTCGCACGGTGCAGCCGGCCAGCTTGCTGCCTGCCGAGCGCGCGTCGGACCCACCGGGGGACGTCCGCAGCAGAACAGCGTAAACTCGACTCCTGTATCGGGAACCCGGGGTAGTGCTTCCTTCGTTCACGATTTATCCTGATATCGGATGCTGGCACCAGCCCTGTGCTCGCACACATTCAGTCCGGGAGGTTCCCAGTGCCGCTCTCCGAGCACGAACAGCGCGTCCTCGAGCAGATGGAGCATGCGCTCTACGCCGAAGACCCCCGGTTCGCTTCGAACCTCAAGAAGCCCGCCGGACAGACTCGTTCCCGGCGGCGCGCCGTGATCGGTGTGGTCCTGGCTGTGCTCGGGCTCGCCCTGGTCGTCCTCGGAGTCACCGTCAGCCAGATCTGGGTCGGCGGCATCGGCTTCGCTGCCATGGTGCTCGGTGGGGTCCTGACCTTCACTCCGGGCAGCAAGAACCCTCCGCTGTCGGTCGTGGGCTCCGGTGCGCCCACCTCGGGCGGCTCAGGTCGTGGGCCGGCGGCCAAGAGCGCCCCCGAAGGCAGGAAGAAGCCTGGGCCCAGGAAGGGCGGCGGCTCATTCATGCAGCGCATGGAAGAGCGCTGGGACAAGCGTCGAGAGCAGGACTGACCACCGAGCGGATCCCTCCGTCCATCGGCTAGCCCATGAAGCACGCTTAGGCCACATCTCCGGACGTGACGTCGATCGGCTCAAGTCCACCAGACGACGGCCGACAGCCAGATGGCGATGACCACCAGCGCCGTGATCAGCTCGATCAGGATGTTAAGGCCGATGGCGCGCAGCGCCGCCAACGTCGAGCGCCATGCTGCCCCGTGGCCATGCTTGCGCAGTCGCTGTACGGCGTAGATTCCCAGTGGGAAGCCCAGCACCGCCCCGACCACGGGGATCGCGATGCCGCACACGATGGCGACGAGCACTCCGCACACCATGGTGGAGGTCTTCACCCCGGCGGCGCGCATCCGCTGCCCCGGGATCAGGTACTGAAGCACGATGCCGACCGCAATCACTGCCGACGCAGCCCCCAGGACGCTCCATCCCAAGGCGGAGGTCTCGTTGACGGACCACAACAGCACGCCCAGCCACACGAAGAACAGCCCAGGGAGCACCGGGACCACGATGCCCACCATGCCGACCAGCATGAGCAGCGCTGAGATGGCTGCGATGGCCGTCATGGTGAGCAGTGTGTCAGGCCACCCAGCGGGTTAGGGGGTGCTGCTGGCCTGCTCCGCGTGAAGTCGTTCGGACTCGTCGGTGATGGTCACCCCGTCGAGGTCTTGAAGCCTGTCGAGGTGCTTGCGCCCGTGGTGGGCGCAGAAGTGCAGTTCGAGTCCCTCCGCCAGACGGGCACGCACGTAGGCTTGCGCGCCGCACCGGTCGCAGCGATGGGTGGCAGTGATCTGCGGGCTCAGGGTGGCGTTCACGCATTCGCTCCTTTCGATTGGCTCCACGAGCACGAGCTGGTGACCGCGGACGCCCAGTCAAACATGGGTACAGAAGAAGGAACGTCGTACACGCGGGATATGTGTCGGGTTCTGCCGAGGGCTGAACCTACGACATGATGGTCCGGTGGATGTGACGGAGGCCCCCTCACTCGAGGAGCTCATGCGCCAGACCGCATCCGGAGACCAGCAGGCGTTCGCCACTCTCTACGACCGCCTGGCTCCGCGTATCCACGGGCTCGTGGTGCGCATTCTGCGCGATCACGCCCAGTCCGAGGAGGTCACCCAAGAGGTCTTCCTGCAGATCTGGAAGAACGCGTCGTCCTTCGACCCGGAGCGGGGTAATGCCTTGTCCTGGTTGATGACCGTTGCCCACCGTAGGGCCGTGGACCGGGTCCGCGCGGCGCAGGCCCAATCCGTGCGTGATGAGGACTACGAATCCCTGCGCGATAGGCCACAGCAGGACCCGACAAGCCAGGAAGTGGAGGATCGATGGCAAGCGCAGACCGTGCGTTCGGCAGTCGTCGATCTGGGGCCGCCCCATCAGGAGGCGCTCGAGCTCGCCTACTTCCACGGTATGACGCACCGTGAGGTCTCGATCGCTCTTGACGTGCCGTTGGGAACGGCCAAGACCCGCATCCGAGATGGCCTACGCAAGCTGCGAGAGACGACAGGAGGTGCCTTGTGACCGCGTTCGAACCGCACGTGGATGACCTTGTCGGCGCCTTCGCGCTCGACGCGGTCACTGCCACTGAGCGACGCCAGGTCGAAGACCATCTCGCTCACTGTGAGCGTTGCCGTGACCAGTTGCGTGACCACGCCGAGGCGGCGGTCCATCTCTCCGAGGGCCTGGATCTCGCTCCTCCCGCTTCGCTGCGGGCCTCGGTGCTCGAGGCGGTGGCACAGGAGCCGCAGCGTCCTGCCGACCAGCCCGACGAGCCCGAGCCCGTCGTCGGGACTCACCGCTCCGGCTCCGAGCCCAGCTCGGCACGACGCGGCCCCGCCGCGATATGGGGCTTGGCCGCGGCCGGCCTGATCGCCGTGGGTGGATGGGGTATCTGGCAGAACCTCGACGAAGATCTGTCACCGACCGAGCAGGTCATCCAGGCCGATGACGCCGAGCGCTTCCAGACGCAGTACGAGGGCAACCCGGTGACGGTAGTGGCCTCGGCAGAGCTCGATCGAGCTGTGCTCGTCACCGACGAGCTGCCCGGTCTCGCGGACGGCGAGGTCTACCAGGGATGGTGGATCGACGACGCGGGCACGATCACCTCCGCCGGAGTGCTGGACGATGCTGCGGGTGCTTCCGACCGGGAGACGGAGCTGCGGGGCGATCCTGGCGCCGAGAGCGCCTTCGCGCTCAGCGTCGAGCCCACCGGCGGCTCGGAGCAGCCGACGACCGAGCCCGTGGTGGTGCTACCGCTCGAGGGCTGAGGTCTGCCCGAGGTGGGTGACCAAGAACCGCAGGCCCCCACCCGGAGGTGAGGAACCTGCGGTCTCGCCGGACGCTCGATGGAACATCTCGTTCCGTATCGCTCAACCGTGTCACGGGTCGCGCGGCGTCGACCAAACGCGCGTAGAGCGACAGCTACATCGACGAACCGACGTCTACCGGGCCGGGACCTCGCTGCCCGCATGTGGGTAGGCATCCAGACTATAAGTGGCGCAGCGAAAAGACCATGCCGGGAGGGGGAACGTCAGAGG
>JBAUJO010000020.1:0-3690 GCA_049683875.1 Ornithinimicrobium sp. | reverse complement strand
GACAACCCTCTCCGTCGACATGACATGACACTACCGGGCAGGCTGGCTCCGAAGACGTGCC
This sequence comes from Ornithinimicrobium sp., assembly GCA_049683875.1. GTDB lineage: Bacteria > Actinomycetota > Actinomycetes > Actinomycetales > Dermatophilaceae > Ornithinicoccus. The sequence continues at coordinate 3,629 of JBAUJO010000020.1, read as the reverse complement.
GCCCGACCCCCGAGAGCGAGACTCTGGCAGAGAGAATCGTTGAGCAAGGTCTGGTGGACAAACGTCTCGCAGTGCCGCTTCGCCGCACATCGACTGCACTTCGACCAACCGCCCCACGAGGATCCCCTGCGGAACGATCCGTTGTCGTCCTGGGGCGGTTGCCGGGCGAGCTCGGCGCTGCTCCGGTGATCGTTCCTGAAATGACACAGTGAGCGGGAGGTACCTCAGTTGGAGATGAGGCTGCGCCTCAGGCTTGCAGCCCAGGAGCGGTTCGGCGACATCCGCCACGTCTCATCAGCCTCTCGACGACTGAGGCGGCGGTACCCAGTGGCGAGAAGATGCCCGTGCAATAAAGCCTAGACGCCGTCTACGGCAGGGGTCTACTTTGATTTGGAGCGCACCGTCAAACTTGAGCGAGGCGATAGCAATGGGGCCGACGGAGGCGAGCGCAACCTCTAGCGGCGATTCGGACCTGGGCCCGGCTCTGGATGAGGTGGCCCGTACGTTGAACAAGCGGAAGAAGTTCCGCGCCGGGCAGGTCGTGTTCGATACGGGTGAGTCCGGTGCGGTGCACCTGGATGCTTCGGACGCTGAAGTTTCGGTCAGGCAGGGGCGACCGACACGACGACGGGGTCCGCGGGTTGAGGTGTTGGGCAAGCCTGCCGTTATCCGCTCGATCCTCGACGGTGACGTTGACGCACGGGCACGGTTTTTCGCTGGTGGGCTGCGGGTCCGTGGGGATCTTAGGTATCTCAGTGAGGTGGCGATGGAGTTGGGGTGGTTGAAGAACCGGATCTGAAACGGGCCGGTCCATCGCATCGGCACCGGAAGCGAACATCTATTTCAGGAAGGGCGGCTGGCATGACCGGGGCTTTCAGGCGATCGGCATACCAGGGTTTCGTGCAGAAACTCACTATCGAGTACGGAGGCAATGCCTGCGTCCAACTCGGTTCCAGCCCGATCGACTGCACACTCCTGACCGTGGACAGTTCGCGTCACGATGACGACGCGACTTCGGAGCACACGGCAAATATCGTGGACGCCCTGACGGCAGCCATGACAGCCCGTCACGAGATCACCCTCTTCACCGTCGAAGGCAGTCCCTCGATCACCTCCTTCTCTCTCGGCCCAGTCTGAGCGGGGTGAGGTCTGATGGCAACGACAGTAGGTCGAGTCAATGAACTGACGCTGACCAACGACACTCTCAACGCATGCGTGAAGGTGGGGATGGAGCCCACTGACAATGAGTTGTTGACCGTGATTATCGAAGGTTCTGATGATCAGAACGCCTACCGGTGTTCGATGATCGGTGCCCTGGTCCGCACAGTGCTGTCGGGCGATCTTGTGGTGGTTTGGCACAACGACGACGACGCAGAGATCTACAGCATGAAGCTTGAGACGGCGCTGAACTAGCCGCAGCGAGGAGGAGAAGAGATGACATGGCTAACGCTTACCTAAAGACCAAGGTCCATAAGGTCTCCTCAGGCTCGGTCCCGGTGACCACCCATGTTTACATCGGGGACTCACCGGCACAGGCGACACGACTGGCCGTGGTCCTGGACGGGTCTTCGGCGAACCGGACCTACTACACCGCGATCGTTGGGGCTTTGACCCGGGCCATGCTGGCCGGGCGCTTTGTGACCGTGCGGTGGGACGACGTGTCGGACCGCGTCACCTCGGTGACTCAGGAACCCGCCGAAGGAGGTGGTCAAGATGGCTGAGGTCACCGGTTTGGTCACGCGAATCAACTGGCTCGATGACCCGCAACTGGTCCAGGTGCGCATCGGGGCGGCCACCGACGTTGGCACGTCGACGCTGATCCACTTCACCGAAGACGACACTACGATCTCGTTGGCGTGGAAACGGGCCATGATCACCCTGCTTTCGGCCGCCCAACGCGCCGGGTGGGCCATCAGGGTGGTTTACTCCGCCACTGACGACAAGATCACCTCCGTGAACACCGTCGAGCAGGACATTTCACCGTGTGGACCCGCGATCCGCGGAGACCTGTACTCAGTGTCGGGATCGGGGTTCCCGACCTCGGCACACTTGGAGTTCGAGTCCGCCAGCCGAATGGTGGACGTCACCCCAGACCTGGCACGACCACACCTGCTCGTAGTCGAACAATTACCGGACAGCGTGCCACTGGGTCGCTGCACCGTGCGGGTGGTAGCCCCGGGATACGCCAGTGACCGGGTCACGATCGACGTCTCGCGAGGAAAACCCCAAACCGTGCGGGTCCTGCACAGCGGACCGCCCACACCCGCGCCGTACACCATCGCTCTGGTCGCGAGCCCAGCCATCCGCTACGACTACGACGACTCCATCACCCCCGACGACATCAACACCGATCCGGTCCTGTACGCACAAGTCGTCATAATGTGCTTGACCCAACTGTTCGCCGTGGCCGAAGACCTCCTGACCGAAGACAACATCGACCAACGCATCCGCCTGGTCACCGTCCGAGACCCCGCCCGGACCCCCACCGAGGACAGCGCACTCGTTGAACAAGTAGTCGCGGTACTCCGGCCGCGTCGCCCCGAAGCCAGCGCCTTCCTGAGTGCCTACGACCAAAACGCCGACCTCATCATCGCGATGTCCTCCTCTTACGCACCCACAGCCTCCGCCAACAGCAGCATCGCCGATCAGGCGACGCCAGGCACACCCGCCACCTTCGACGGGCTCAACGTCACACACTACGAAGGCACCCTCACCCCTGGCGCGATCGCCATGCCCGGGCGGAGCCACCTCCCGAACGACAACGCAACGACCCTGCACGAATTCGGTCACGCCTTCGGTCCTCCGGGAAACACTTGGGGCCACGTCTCCGACCTCTACGTCGACGACACACAAGCGGTTTACCCCATCAACCAACGCTTGCGGGCGACCCCGGAGTCAGTCATCCCGGAGGAATTCGGCGAGCTGGACGGCACGACCTACCTATCCGACCAGGATCGAGACTACGGAGTTCTGCGGCAGTACAACCCGCAACGGCGCAACAATCTGCCCAATATTATGACCAACACGGGTAAAGAAAACCTCTTCGACTACCTCACCCGGGACTTCCTGAAAGCAAGACTGATCGCCAAAACCAACAGGCGGGGAGACTAATGCAACCACTCCCAACACGACTGCGAAAGGTACTTATGCGTGCCCATCCCGGCCTGACTGAAGGCGATCTCGATGAACTCGACCGACTCACCCTCCAATGGCACCACGCCCAAGAGACCCAAGACCAGACGCAAACGGCCAAAGCAAGGTCAGCAGTAAAGACGCTCATCCAGAGACGCATGCCCCAGTTCCACGAAATCGTCCGAACCGAGCAAGAACGAATTGTGCGCTCAAGCACCATGCCGACGAAGCCATCGCCGGTCGTCACCGAAAAGTGACAGTAAACCGCCGCAACGTCGAATTCACCCGCGTGACCGTCCCGCTTCTCGAACGGCCCCAATGGCATCGACGCCACACACAACACCGCCATCATCGCCCGTGAATCGGCCTGGGGACTATCGCATTAACGGTGTAAGAGGCCTGATTGCCCCGACAGGGGCGGGAGGTCGACATGTTGGATCACGAGGCGACACTGGTGGGTATGAGCGAACCACCACCACAAACACCGCTGCCGGGTT
>JBAUJO010000019.1:0-6863 GCA_049683875.1 Ornithinimicrobium sp. | reverse complement strand
CCGCCGCCCTTTCGCTCACACTGAGCCGATGACCCGAAGTGCGGAGCAGGTTGCGGACGACATCGGTGACCACCCGGCGCTGGAATGGGTGGCTCGGGCGGGGTATGCGGTGAACGGGCTGTTGCACGTTCTCATCGCCGCCATCGTGATCCGCATCCTTGTCGGTCAGGGCGGGGAAGCCGACCAGGCCGGCGCCCTCCAAGCCGTCGCGCAGGCGCCGCTGGGCGGAGTGATGCTCTGGATCGGGGTCATCGGGTATACCGGTCTGGCGATCTGGCAGATCCTCGACGCGGTGACCGGCTGGCGCCCCGGCGCGACGGCCGTCTCGCTCGCCGACCGCGGCAAGGATGTCGGCAAAGCCGGCGTCTACGCCGCGCTCGCCTGGACCACCTGGAAGTTCGCCAGCGGCGGCAGCACCGACAGCGGTGAGACCACCTCCGACTTCACCACCTCGCTGATGAGCGCTCCCGCGGGACAGATCCTGGTCGGTGCCGTCGGTCTGGGCGTCGTCGGTGTCGGCGGCTACCACGTCTGGAAGGGCGTCACGCGAACCTTCCTGGAGGACCTGGACGACAACGCCCCCGGCAAGCTCGGACGGCTCGTCGAAGGCGCAGGGGTGGTCGGGTACGTCGCCAAAGGGCTGGCCCTGGGCATGGTCGGCGGTCTTTTCGTCTGGGCCGCGTGGACGACCGACCCCAAGGACGCCACCGGACTCGACGGCGCGGTGCGCTCCCTGACCGACGAGCCGTTCGGCAGCGTGGTCCTGGCGGTCGTCGCCGGCGGGTTCGTGGCCTACGGCCTCTACAGCATGGCCCGGGCGCGCTACGCCGCCTTATGAGGTGAGGGCGCCAGCGGGTGCTAGCGCGGCGGTCGGGATGATCAGGTGGACTCGTGGGGACGCGCCATCCCCAGCACGTCCAGGGCCTCGTCCATATCCTCCTCGGTCAGGTGACCCTCCGCGACGTGGCCTCGGGCGATGACCACCTCGCGGATGGTCTGTTCGTCCTTCAGTGACTGCTTGGCGACCTTGGCTGCGTTCTCGTAGCCGATCCACTTGTTGAGCGGGGTGACGATCGAGGACGAGCTCTGGGCCATCTCCAGACAGCGTTCCGTGTTGGCCACGAGCCCGTCGATGACCGAGTCGGCCAGGAGCCTCGAGCTGGACGCCAGGATGGTCAGCGACTCCGTGATGCAGGCGCCCATCACCGGGAGCATCACGTTGAGCTCGAAGGCGCCCGAGGCTCCCGCGACGGTCATCGTCGTGTCGTTGCCCATGACGCGGGCGCAGACCATCAGCGTGGCCTCCGGCACCACCGGGTTTACTTTGCCGGGCATGATGCTCGACCCCGGCTGAAGGTCCGGCAGATGGATCTCGCCCAGCCCCGTGCGGGGCCCGGAGCCCATCCACCGCAGGTCGTTGCAGATCTTGGTCAGCGACACGGCAACGACCTTGCACGCGGCGGAGACCTCGACCAGGGCGTCCTGGGCCGACTGGGCCTCGAAGTGGTCGGTGGCTTCGACTAGGTTGAGGTCCAGCTCCTCGGCCAGGCGTGCGATCACGCGAGCCGCGAACTCGGGGTGGGCGTTCAGGCCCGTGCCCGCCGCCGTGCCTCCCAACGGGAGCTCGGCGGCGTGCCCGGCCGCCGCGGCAAGGCGCTCGCGACCGAGCTCGACCTGACGCGCGTATCCCGCGAACTCCTGGCCGAGGGTGACCGGCACCGCATCCATCAGGTGGGTGCGCCCGGCCTTGACCACGTCGTGCAGCTCCGTGGCCTTCGCGCTCAGCGCCGCATGCAGGTGCTCCAGCGCCGGGTCCAGCCGCTGCCGGGCCAGACGGACCGCCAGCACCCGAAGCGCAGTCGGGAAGGTGTCGTTGCTCGACTGGCCGGCGTTGACGTGGTCGTTGGGGTGGACCGACTCCCCGCTGGCCTGGCTGGCCAGGCGCGCCACGACCTCGTTGACATTCATGTTCGTCGAGGTGCCGGATCCGGTCTGGAAGACGTCGATGCGGAACTGCTTGTCGTGCGACCCGTCCACCACCTCCGCGGCCGCCGAGGCGACCGCCTCGGAGACCTTCGCGTCGAGCACGTCGAGGTCGGCGTTGACGATCGCTGCTGCCCGCTTGATCCTGGCCAGCTCGTGCACGATCTCCACCGGCAATGGGTGGCCCGAGATCGGAAAGTTCTGTATCGCCCGGGCGGTCTGCGCGCCGTACAGCGCATCGACGGGCACCTGCACCTCGCCCATCGAGTCCCGCTCGGTACGGGTCTCACCCGCGGAGTCTGATGTCATCTGCGTGGAGTCCATCCCCCTGTTGTACACCGCATCGGATACCCCGCATCTCAGGGTCAGAGGCGGCGCAGCCGGACCCGGCGGACCGAGTGGTCCTCGCCCTTGGACAGCACCAGCGTGGCCAGGCTTCGTGTGGGCATGATGTTCTGGCGGAGGTTGGGCGCGTTGATGGTCTCCCAGATGTTGTCGGCCAGGTCGCTGGCGGCGTCGTCCGACAGGCTGGCGTAGCGGTGGAAGTGCGACTCCGGCTGCGCGAACGCGGTCTCGCGCAAGCGCAGGAAGCGGCGCACGAACCATGCCTTGATGTCGTCCACGTGAGCGTCGACATACACCGAGAAGTCGAAGAAGTCGCTCACCGCGACCCCCGAACGGCTCCCACCCTTGGGCTGAGGACGCTGGAGCACGTTCAGCCCTTCGACGATCAGCACGTCGGGGGAGCGCACGACGATCTGCTCCCCGGGGACGATGTCGTAGGTCAGGTGGGAGTACACCGGCGCGGGCACCTCCGCCTTGCCCGCCTTGACCTCGGCCACGAACCTCAGCAGGGCCCGCCGGTCGTAGGACTCGGGGAACCCCTTACGCGACATGAGGTCGTGCTCCTCCAGCACCGCGTTCGGATGCAGGAACCCGTCGGTCGTCACCAGCTCCACCGAAGGGCCGGACTCCCAGCGAGAGATGAGCTCGGCAAGGATGCGCGCCGTGGTCGACTTGCCCACCGCCACTGATCCGGCCACCCCGATCACGAACGGTGTGCGCGCGCGTCGCTCGCCGAGGAAGTCGGTGGTCACCTGGTGCAGGTCCCGCGTGGCGCGGTCGTAGAAGGCCAGCAGCCGGGACAGCGGAAGGTAGACCTGCTCGACCTCGTGGAGGTCCAGGCGGTCCTCGAGGCCCTGCAGCCGTGCGACGTCATCCGCGTCGAGCTCCATCGGGTAGTGCTCGCGCAGCCGGGCCCAGCCGGCGCGGTCCAGTTCCACGTACGGAGAGGGCAGCGCCGCTGCAGTGGGGGGCATGCTGGTCATTGTGCCCTTCTGGCGCACCAGGACGGATTAGGGTGAGCCGCATGTGTGGAATCGTCGGTTATGTCGGTCCGGAGGCGAGCGACAAGGCCCTGGACGTGGTGATGGAGGGTCTGGGTCGGCTGGAGTACCGCGGCTACGACTCGGCCGGGGTGGCCCTGGCCACCGAGGGTCAGGTCATCACCCGCAAACGAGCCGGGAAGCTGACCAACCTGCACTCGGCCTTGAGCGAGTCCCGGTTGCCGGTCGCGGCGACGGCGATCGGCCATACCCGTTGGGCCACCCACGGGGGTCCCACCGACGCCAACGCCCATCCCCACCGAGGTGGCTCGGAGGGCAAGCTCGCCCTGGTGCACAACGGGATCATCGAGAACTTCCACGCGCTGCGCACGCAGCTGCTCGCCGACGGTCTGGAGTTCAGCAGCGAGACCGACACCGAGGTGGTGGCCCATCTCCTCAGCCGCGCCTACGACCGGACGCATCAGCTCACCACGGCCATGCGGGAGGTTGTCAACGAGCTGGAGGGCGCGTTCACCCTGCTCGCCCTGCACGCCGACTCACCGGACACCGTGGTCGCCGCCCGTCGCAACTCCCCTCTGGTGGTAGGCCTGGGAGAGGGGGAGAACTTCCTCGGCTCAGACGTCGCGGCCTTCATCGGCCAGACACGGCACGCCCTGGAGCTCGGTCAGGACCAGATCGTGACCATCACCGCCGACTCCTACTCGGTGATCGACTTCGACGGCACCCCCAGCGACGGCAAGGCGTATGAGGTCACCTGGGATGCCAGCGCAGCGGAGAAGGGCGGATACGACACCTTCATGGAGAAGGAGATCCACGAGCAGCCGCACGCGGTGCGCGACACCCTGTTGGGTCGCACCGACGAGCACGGCCGGTTGGTGCTCGACGACATGAGCATCTCCGAGGAGGAGCTGAGCCAGGTCACCAAGATCGTCATCGTCGCCTGCGGCACGGCGGCCTACGCCGGCATGGTGGCCAAGTACGCGATCGAGCGGTGGACCCGCATCCCGGTGGAAGTGGAGCTGGCACACGAGTTCAGGTACCGCGACCCGGTCATCGACGAGCGCACACTCGTGGTCTCGATCTCTCAGTCGGGGGAGACGATGGACACGCTGATGGCGGTCCGGCACGCGGTCGAGCTCGGCGCCAGGACGGTGTCCATCTGCAACACCCACGGGTCGACGATCCCGCGTGAGTCCGACGCCGTGCTCTACACCCACGCCGGCCCGGAGATCGCGGTCGCCTCGACGAAGGCCTTCCTGGCCCAGATCACCGCGAGCTACGTGCTCGGGCTCTACCTCGCCCAGCTGCGAGGCGATCAGCACGGCCGCGGGCGCACTGCCGTCGATGTCATGCAGGACCTGCACCGCGTCCCGGACCTGATCCAGACCGTGCTGGACGGCATGGACCGAGTCCACGAGATCGCCCACTTCATGGCCGATACGCGCTCGGTGCTGTTCCTCGGTCGGCACGTGGGTTACCCCGTCGCAATGGAAGGTGCGCTGAAGCTCAAGGAGCTCGCCTACATCCATGCCGAGGGGTTCGCGGCCGGTGAGCTCAAGCACGGGCCCATCGCCCTCATCGAGCCGGGACAGCCGGTGTTCATCGTGGTGCCCTCACCCAACGCCGAGCACGGTTTGCACGGCAAGGTGGTCTCCAACATCCAGGAGATCCGGGCCCGTGGTGCCCGCACCCTGGTGATCGCCGAGGAGGGTGACGAGGACGTGGTCCCCTTCGCGGACGAGGTCATCCGCGTGCCCCGTACACCCGCCCTGCTGGCCCCGCTGCTGACGGTGGTGCCGCTGCAGGTCTTCGCGCTGCACCTGTCCACCGCCAAGGGCCTGGACGTCGACCAGCCGCGCAACCTGGCCAAGTCCGTGACCGTCGAATGAGCCGGCTGGGCCGATGATCATCGGGGTCGGGATCGACGTGGTCGACATCGCCCGCTTCGGCGGTCGGCTCGAGCGCACCCCGCGGCTGGCCGAGCGGCTCTTCACCCCATCCGAGCGGGCCTTGCGCACCGAGTCCCTGGCCGCCCGCTTCGCCGCCAAGGAGGCACTGGCCAAGGCGCTCGGGGCACCGGTCGGGTTGCACTGGGGGGACGTCACGGTCGCCCGCGCCGACGACGGGCGACCGCACCTGGAGGTCTCGGGAACCGTGGCCGCCCGCGCCGAACGGCTAGGGGTCCGTCATCTGCACGTCTCGCTGTCCCACGACGCCGGCGTCGCGTCGGCCGTCGTCATCGCGGAAGGATGAGACCCATGACCCGCTCCGCACGCCCCCGAGGTCTGCCGTGATCCGCGCGTACTCAGTGTCCGACGTCCAACAGGCCGAGGCCGCCCTGATGGCCACCCAGCACGAGGGTGAGCTCATGCTGCGTGCCGCCCATGCTCTGGCCGGGGTGGTGCGGGCTCGTGCCGCCGGGCTCGATGCCACCTCGATCCTGGTGCTGGTGGGCTCGGGTCACAACGGCGGGGACGGCCTCTTCGCGGCGGTCGACCTGGCGGCCGACCATCGGGTGCAGGTCGTCCACGTCGGCGAGGAGGTGCACGTGGACGGTCGGAAGGCCGTGGAGGCCGCGCACATCCCGCTGCTGGGGGTCGAACGGTCCAACGTCGACCTCCTGCCCGACGTCCGTCGCGCCCTCGCCGAGGCCGACCTGGTCATCGACGCACTCCTCGGGATCGGGGGCCGAGCCGGCCTGACCGGGGCCATGGGCGCCCTGGTCGACGGCATCCCCGACACGGCCTACGTGGTGGCGGTCGACGTGCCCAGCGGGGTCGACCCCAGCGGTCACCACATCGGCCCACACGCCGTCTTCGCCGACGAGACGGTCACTTTCGCGGTGGCCAAGCCCGTGCACCTCCTGCCGGTCACCGAGCCCGCGGTCGGGCTGCTGACGGTGTTGGATGTCGGCCTCGACATGGATGTGACGGCCGGGGTCGAGCGCATGGAGGACGACGACGTGAGCGACCTGTGGCCGGTGCCGACGGCGCGCGACCACAAGTACTCCCGCGGCGTCGTCGGTGTGGTGGCCGGGAGTGACAGCTTTCCGGGTGCAGCGGTGCTGACCACGACGGCGGCCGTGGAGTCCGGCGCCGGTATGGTGCGCTACCTCGGGCCCCCGAGTGCGACCCGCTTCGTGCTGCAGGCGGCTCCGGAGGTGGTGCCGGCGCGGGGGCGGGTGCAGGCGTGGGTGCTCGGCCCCGGTGTCGACCCCGATGCCACAGACGAGGGCGGACGGGCCCAGGTCGATGCGGTGTCGGCCGCCCTGGAGTCGGACGACCCGTGCGTCGTCGACGCCGGTGCGCTGTCGCTGTTCGACTATCCGCGCTCACCGGCCACCCTGCTGACCCCCCACGCGGGCGAGCTGGCCCGGCTGCTCAGCGCGTGGCCGCGTCATCAGGAGGTGAGCCGAGCCGAGGTGGAGGCGGACCCGGTGGCCTGGGCGCAGGCTGCGGCGCACGAGACCGGGGCCACGGTCCTGCTCAAGGGAGCGACCACGGTGATCGCCGACCCCGACGTGCAGTGGCCGGT
>JBAUJO010000018.1:0-7026 GCA_049683875.1 Ornithinimicrobium sp. | reverse complement strand
CAGGTCGTTCAGGATTGCGGCAGGGCCACTTTCATCTTCGGCGGCCACGAAGAGGGGGTGAAGTGCGTCGGCTGCTGCCTGCAGGTCCGAAGTCGTAGGCGCAAGTTGGGCCAGTTCGGCGACGCCTGCCCCAAGGTCGCCGAGCCTCGGTCGTGATCCGTCCTCTTCGCCAGCGATGCGGCGAGTCTCGCTCCCGTACTCGTTGAGGATGCTTGCGACACCGTCAACTGAGACGGATGGCAAACGGATCATGCCTCAGCGTACGACGAACTGGCGCCTACCGAATCCATATGTGTAACCTCACGAGTATGCGAAGAGGTTACTTGTGGTAGACGTTTCCGTGCTTCCAGCCTTCATTCCCGCTGTCGTGATCATCATGCTCGCACCGGGACCAGACATGGCGTTCATAGTGGCGGCCGGTGCGGCGGGCGGTCGACGCGCGGCTACGTTGGCGGCGTTGGGTGTCACCCTTGGGGTCACGGTTTACGTCATCGTCACTGTCGCTGGTCTCGGAGTGCTGTTAGCGCGCAGCCCCACAGCCTTGGACGTCATCCGCGTTGTCGGGGCCCTCTATCTTGTCTACCTGTGTTTCGACACCGTCCGCGCGGCCGGCGGTGAACACGCTGAGGCCCCAAGCGGTGGCCGCGTGTTCCGGCGCGGCCTCATCGTCAACTTGACCAATCCCAAGATCGCGTTGTTCTTCATCGCGTTCTTGCCGCAGTTCTTGGGCAAAGCCGAGGCCGAACCCGCACTGCAACTGCTCATGCTCGGGCTAACCCTTCAGATCTGCGGTTTGCTCATTGACCTGGCCCTGGGCTACGGCGCGGGAGCCATGCGGGACCGGGTCCTATCAAAGCCCACCGCCAGACTCTCCCTCGATTTAATGGCCGCCGCCGTGTACGGCGGCCTGTCTGCCTACCTGATCTACGAGGCCATCGCTCAGTGACCACTGTTCAGATCCACATCAAGTAACCATCTATCGAAGGAGCTCACATGAACACCAACGGACAACGCCATCTTTCCGTGATCGGAGCCCCCACCAGCGTCGGCGCATACGGCCCCGGCCAAGAGAAAGCACCAGCAGCGTTCCGCCGGCATGGCCTCCTGCCCGCGCTTGAAACCGTCGGCTGGCACGTCACTGACCGCGGCGACCAACCAATCACCGAATGGAGGAAAGACCCCGTCAACCCGGGCGCGAACAACGTCGACCTCGTCGCCAGCATCGCCCGCGGTGTTGCCGACACTGTGGCCGAAGCCCTGGCTGATGGGCACACCGCTCTCGTCCTCGGAGGTGATTGCACCATCGAACTCGGCACCGTCGCGGGTGCCATCCGCGACGGATCCAGTGTCGCGTTGGCCTACATCGACCTCGACGCAGACCTCAAAACTCCCTACACCGGTGACGGCGTGCTGGATTGGATGGGCGTCGCTCACCTCCTCGCCGTGCCGGGTGCTCAACCCCAACTCACCACCCTCGCCGCCAAAGAGCCCATGCTGAAGGCCGCCGACGTCCGCCTCTTCGGCGTCAAAAACATCACCGACTCCGAACACGCGATCATCCAAGAGCGAGGCATCCACCTCGAGAAGCTGGACACCGTCAAGGACCATCTCCAACAAGTCGCTGACCGCACCCGCGAGTGGGCCGCCAGCTACGATCGCCTCCTCGTCCACGTCGACATCGACGTCCTGGACAACGAGAAGTTCCCCATCGCAGAAATGACCGACCTACGCGGCGGCCTGGACCTCACTGCCCTTACCGAACTGCTCACCAACCTATGCGCCAACCCCAACCTCGCCGCGCTCACACTGGCCGAAATCAACCCTGCCCATGCTCCCGACGAGAATCACAGCTTCGATCAACTCATCGCCAGCCTGATCTCCGCTCTCACCGGAAGATGATCATTCTGCCGTGACGCCACCTCACCGACACGGCCCTGGCCAAGATGGTTGCGCATTCCCGTCCTGGTTACTGATCCCTAGATGTAACGAGCCATCGTCGCGTCCAAACCGGCTGTTGTCTAGGTTTGACACATGAGCTGCAGACTGTCCGAGCTGGTGCTGAACTGCCGCGACCCCGTAACACTGTCTCGGTTCTGGTGCGAGGTACTCGGCTACGTCGAACTGGATCGCGAAGGCGCCGACATCGAGATCGGCCCGGGGTCGGGCTTCGGCGGCCCGCAGCCGACCATCGTGCTCGCGCGCGTGGCCGACAAGAAGAGGACCCCGTTGTGACTCCATCTGGACGTGAGCCCTGTGGACCGCGATCAAGACACCGAGCTGGAACGCTTGCTGGCGCTAGGCTCTCGCCCAGCCGATGTTGGCCAGTCGGGAGAAGAGTCATGGCACGTCCTTGCCGACCCAGAAGGCAACGAGTTCTGCCTGCTCAGGCGCCGGCTGGCGCAACTCTAGAGGCGCCCCACTCGGCATGGGAAGCATGCGAGTCGGGCGCGCCCTGTCCCGGGAGCCGATCCGTCACCGGTCAGCGATCCTCGACCGGTGAGGGTGTCGTACGGATAGAGAGCATCGACCCAAACGCGTCGAAGGGAACCTCGTCACCGCAAGCGCCGGTTGGCCTGACCGCCCCCACCTTGCTTTATCTACCGAACAATCACGCTTCAGCGTCGAACACGTGGAGCACACCGAGTCGTTCGCACACTAGCGGCATGTCCAGACAGGGCTCGCGGCCGAGATCAAAGCAGATCGCAGAGTAGTACTCCCACGCACGCTCCCGCCATGACTCGAGCGTGCTGCCCCACTCGCCGTACTCACGAGCGAACTGTTCGTCCACCTCATCGAACGCCACCACGTTGACCTCGACCGTCTCCACCACACAGACCGGCTCGCCCCTACCGTCGAGAAGAATGCTCACCGATCCCGCCACCGGCGGATCCGCTTCGTCCGCCTGATAGCTCCACAGCAGCTCACTCGTCGCTGTCTTGAGTCCTTCTCGGATAAGCCGTGCGCCTTCGTCTCGACTTTCGGTGGAATCTCCGATACTGAACGCCTCGTAGGAGCGGTCGCGCAAGTCCTGCGCGTCGGGTCGAGTTCCAAGGAACCGCTCCCATCGAGCTGAGGCCTTCTCAGACAGGGTCATCGCGGTCCTGGGTCGCTCGTGGTCGACCGGATCGAGCGCTCCTCGGAGCTCTCTGCGGCCCGCTTGAAGCCCCGGTTCTCCCTGGCGATGGCCATGCTGACCGGTCGGCGCATCACAGCGCCGATAAGCCGAGCGAAGCGACCTGTCAGCTCAACGCTCAACGTCTGGACCACCCCTTCGCACGTCGGCGCCACCGTGTAGGTCGACGTCATCGTCGCCCCCAGCAGCGGCGCGTTCCACGCCAAGAGAGATCGGTGCCGCCTTTCACTGTGAAGCCGTCAGTAGGGCCGTGCTGATGGCGTCGATGTGTTCGGAGTCGGTGCCGCAGCACCCACCGACGACCGCGAGATGCGGCAGAACGTCTCGTAACTGCACGGAGCGGGCGGCTAAGTCCTCGATATTGCCGCGGTCCAGTTCGGTGGCCTCGTCTAGCTCGGCGTGACTCGACTCAGAGGCGTTGCACCGTATGCCTTGTAGCCGCTCCCAGGGACCCGGCTGGGTCGATACATGGTGAAAGTGGCTCGGGTGTGCGCAGTTGACCATGTAGTAGGACGTTGCACTGTCGGTGGCATTGTCTACCTGGGTGATGGCCTCGGCGAGAGGTTGACCTGAGGGGAGGTTCCCGTCGGTCTCCACGGTGAAGCCGATCATGATGGGGATGTCGGCGTCGGCAGCCGATCTCACCATGCCGATGGCTTCCTCGGCGTAGGTGAGGGTGAGCCCACCGATCATGTCGGCACCTGCAGCCGCGAGCGAGGTGATTTGCGGCCGGTGGTAAGCAGCTGCCTGGTCCGTGGTCAAGCTTTCGGCGATGACGTAGCTATCACCGGCAGGTCCGACGTTGCCGCTGACGACGACGTCGACTCCGCGCATGTCCAGATCGCGAACGAAACCGACAGCTTGATGGTTCGCCTCTGCTAGACCCTCGGTTGAGTAGCCCAGCAGCGAGGCCCAGTGGCTATTGGCTCTCCAGGTAGGGGTCTCCAGGACAATTCCGACGCCGTCTCGGCGAGCAATGTCGAGGTAGGCCTCGTAGTACGTGCGAAGTGCAGTTCGCCCCGTTTCGGACTGTGTGAGGGGGAAGGCGGCGAACTCGGGGAGGTCGATCCCGTGATTGAAGATGAGGTCCGTTTCTAGCCCGCCGTCGCTGAGATACGTTGACTCCAATTGAGGCAATGTGGCCATCATGATTCTTACCCTTCCGGTGCGGTGATCCCGACGGCCTCAAGTTCCCGTGCCTGTTTACTGTCCGGATCGAGGGGTTTGCCTGCGGTGAAGACGACCCGCGCGTTCTCGGGAGTGAGGACCTGCACATCGCGGCTGTTCCACGCAGTGTCCCGGGGGCCGTCAACCGAATCCGGGCGCAACGAACGGCACGCTTTGGCAATCGATTCGACCTGATTCAGGACACACGCGAAACTGATGCTGATCATGGGTGTCTGCTCCGGAACGCTCGCTGCCGATACCAGGAGAACGTCTTGGAAAGCCCACCTGCGTAGATGTACCAGCGTGCCGGGGATACTAAACAGTTCGAAGAACCCGAGCCCACGAGTCCAAAAATCTATCGAGGCCGGGAAATCAGCACTGGGGATCGTCACGAACGCGGGCATGCCGTAGATGCCGTGAAACGGCTCCGGGGCAACCGCGTCCGGGCCTGGGGCAGGTACCGGGCTCATCTCAACAGCACTGTAGTTCTCACTCATACACTTCAGTCTTAGACCTCACGCAACGTGAGAGTCAAGACGATCAGCGGATCCACCTGTCCGCCCTCACCGGACGCAAACAGTGTGACGCCAGAACCGGCACCCCGATCAAGATGCTCGTCGGTCTAGGGAGCAACAGCCACTGACAAATCAACATCCTTGGACACCTCGAACATCAGCATCGCGTCCGGGACCCATCGCTGACCGGTGAAGGGTGGGCGAGGCGGGACGAGGTCACGCTTTGCGGAAGAGGTACTCCGCGAAGACTCCGTCGGCGCTGTACTCGGCGGCTTCGACCTGGAACCCAGACCGTTGCGCTAATGCTTCGAAGACCCAGGTGTAGGTCGAGTGCTCATCGCGGACGTGCTCCTCGTAGTCACAGCGGCTCCACCCATCCCCGCCGTCCGGGCCGCCGGTAGCGCACCACGCCTCAAGTCGGTCCTCGGCCTCGTCGGGCTCGAAGGAGTAGACGACGTCCCAGACTCGCAACAGCCCGCCCGGTCCTAGCGTGCCGTGGATCCGGGCCAGGGCGACGCCCTTCCAGAAGTCGGGCAGGTGGTGCAGGGCGTATCGCGTGTAGACGATGTCGGCGGGAGCACCGTTGTGGTCGTAGTCCAGAAAGCCGGCCTGCACGACGTCGACGTTCTCGACGTGCTCGCGGGCGAGCTTGGCGCGCAGCTCGGCGATCATCACCGGTGACACGTCGACGGCGACGACGCGGTCGCAGACGCGAGCAGCTGCGACCGCAAACTGGCCTGTGCCTGTCCCCAGTTCTACGACGACGGACTTCGCGTGCATGCCGCGCTGCTGCAGCAGGGCCACCTCACGCTCCGGCGAGGCATCCTCGATCGAGTCGTAGCGGGCGGCGTGCTGGACGTCGAGATTCTCGCGTCCGGCGCTGGCCACCTGGTCCAGACGCCAGCCCGGTTGGGCAGAGGAGTCGATGCCGCTCATGGGTACACGCTAGTGCTCAGATACCAGCGGGCGATCGCTGACCGGTGACGGATCGGCAACCGGGCACTGCAGACAACCTCAAGGGTCGGTGTGCGGCGCTTTCGTGTCAGCATTGGGGAGTGGCACGCATTGCTGACCCGTTTGCCCTCAGCAGTCGATCGCTCGCACATGTCGATGGCCACGCTCCCTGCCGACCGGACAGTTCTTGGACTGACCACCGAGACTGAGCTGCAGCGATGAACGAACACGTGTCTCCCATTCGCCCCCAGGACGCTGCCTCGGTGGGGGCGCTCCTGGCCCTCAGCCACGCCGAGTATCCCGCGTTCGTTCATCTCTTTCCCGGTCCGGTCGCGCGCCACGACATCCTCCTTGCGTTCTTGACGGCCACGGCGGCCGACGCAGCCCGCCAGGGCGGGGCTCTGCTGGCCCGCGACCAACACGGCGTGCTCGGCGCCGCTCTGTGGATGCCACCACACACATTCCCGCTCACGCCGCTGCGCAAAGCCCGCATGACGCCAGCGATGCTTCGCATCGCACTGAGGGCACCTCGTGAGTTCCGCGACTTTGCCAGGGTCGGTTCATATCTCGAGGGCACGATGCCCGTTGAGTCGGCTTGGTACTTGCAGGCCATGGGCGTACATCCCCGCGCCCAGCGTCGAGGCATCGGACGCCAGCTGCTCGCTCCCGTGCTCGCCATGGCTGATCACGCTGCTATCTCTTGCCACCTGCACACTTCTGACCCAGCCAACGTCGACTATTACCGCCAGCACGGCTTCCAGGTCTCCGACCCGGCCATTGCGGTGACCCCAGCAGGACCGCGCTACATCGCCATGTCACGAACGCCAAGCCATCCGCAATAACCGGTAGGCCCACGGCGCGCGAGTCCGAGCCTCTCACGCGGAGCCTGACGCAAGGGTCCTCGATCGGCCACCGAGCGGCCACGACTGCAGATGCTAGGGCGATCTCGCTCATCACTTCGGGGCCGCCCCATGAGGCGCGACCGCGAGCGCCGTCCGCACGCGCGCCACTCCACCTCGAGCTGTGGGTTGGTCCCTCCAACTCTCACAAACGTCCGAGCGTCCCGATGGCCGATCCTCGTGGGGCGGTTGGTCGACGTGCAGTCGATGTGCGGCGAAGCGGCACTGCGGGACGTTTGTCCACCAGACCTTGCTCAACGATTCTCTCTGCCAGAGTCTCGCTCTCGGGGGTCGGGCGGCACGTCTTCGGAGCCAGCCTGCCCGGTAGTGTCATGTCATGTCGACGGAGAGGGTTGTC
>JBAUJO010000017.1:0-1604 GCA_049683875.1 Ornithinimicrobium sp. | reverse complement strand
GCCCGGGCGGCGGATCAGCATGATCCGAGCTTGCGCACGGTCTGCCGCCTGGGTGAGCTCGCCCCTGGCCTCGGCGCTCAGACCGAGGCTGTCCACCGCCGTGGGAAGCCAACGACTCTCGAGCTCGACCAGCAACCACCGACGTGCGGGTGGGGCGGTGCCGATCAGGGGATCCTCGCGTCGGCGCGCCAGGTCCGAGCACCTGGCCACACCGGCCTCGGGTGTGCCGGGGCCAGACGCCGTTCCGCGGTCGGCAGAACCCGTCGACGTGCCGCGGTCGGCACTTGCAGCGGTCACGCGTCGACAGGCACGGCCACGCCATGGCGCACGAGCAGTCGCGCTGCCGCCAACGCGACATTCTCGTCGTCGTCGAGCTCGGACACGGTGACTCGCTCCGAGCCCAGGAACACCGCGACCGCGGCCGTCTGCTCGGCGGGGACGGTGAACCGACCAGCCCTGGAGCGGATGACCACCGAGCCGTGCCCAGCTTCGATGGCGTGCGCCATGAGGTGGCCCCGGTGCCGCAACGTGTCGGCGGGTACGAGATCGGCCAGCGTGGCACCGAGGGACACCGGTGCGATGCTCTCCGGACGTTGGGCTGCCCGCGCCTGACCCGCCAGGATCGAGCCGACCTCAGCCGCCGAAGCCTCACGAACGGCTTCGATCAGCGCCTCGCGGGTGACCTCGATGTCATCGGCAAGCGAGTCGGGGGAGGCGACGTCGACCCCAAGAGCAAGGGACTCCCGGATCTCGCGTCGCCCGCTCAGCCCGGACCGGGCGCTGGTGAGCAGGGCCTCGGCGATGTGGTGCCGCGTCCATCCGTGGACCCCGACGGTCAGATGGATGCTGACCCCACCGAGGGCGGCCGCGCTGTGGATGTACCCACGAGGCAGGTACAGGCAGTCACCCGGTTCGAGCGTTGACTCGACGGTGGCCGGCTGCGCCGCCGCAGCCTCGACCTCCATCCGGCGGTCCGCCCACGGCTGGTCGCGCAGCGGCGCGTGCAGCACCGGCTCGTGGATGGACCACCGCTTCTGCCCGTGCACCTGGAGCACGAAGACATCGTGCACGTCGTAGTGGTCGGCGAAGCCTTGGTTCGCCGGCGGCGTGACGTAGGCGTTGACCTGCACCGGATGACCGAGGGCGCCGGCCAGGTCCTGGCTCCAGCGGGTGATCGGCTTCCAGGTGCGGTGCAGCCCTTGCAGCACGACGGTCGCACCGTCGGCGAACAGGGACAGCACGGCGTCGTCGCTGATCTGGTCGCGAACACCGGCGCCGATGCCACCGCCGATGGTGTATGCCGACTCGGGCAGCGTCTTGCCGTTCTTGGCCATACGCAGGAACGGGGTGCGCAGGCCCCGGCTGGACAGGAGCTCGTCGACCGCGTCGAGGGAGAACAGGTCCGCGAAGTCCTCGCCCCCACGGTCGGCTCGGCGACTCAGCAGCGCAGCCTGCGCCCAGTGGCTGGTCTGGAACGTGGCGAGGTCACACGCGAGGAGGCGAGTGAGCGCCGAGTGATCGGCCGCCACTCGCCCCGGGAGGGTCGGACTGCTCACTCGGCCGGTCCGTCGGCCCCGCCGTCCGCGCCGCCGTCCGCGCCGCCG
>JBAUJO010000016.1:0-27796 GCA_049683875.1 Ornithinimicrobium sp. | reverse complement strand
GATGTACAACGCCACCGCCCAGGAGCTGGCAGCAGTCCTGTCGCAGGCCCCCGACGAGGTGGGTTGCCTGGCCATGGTCGGTCACGCACCCGGCATACCGGACCTCGCGGCCGACCTGACCGACTGGAAGCAGGCAGAACAGGAGGCGGCAGCGGCACTCCAGGGGGGATATCCGACCATGACCTGCGCCGTGCTGGGCTCCGCGGACCCCGCCGGCCCGGCGCGACCCGGCTCGATGGCCTTGGTGAGGGTCCATACCGCAC
The DNA here is from genome assembly GCA_049683875.1 of Ornithinimicrobium sp. Classification (GTDB taxonomy): domain Bacteria; phylum Actinomycetota; class Actinomycetes; order Actinomycetales; family Dermatophilaceae; genus Ornithinicoccus. Next base: position 27,533 of record JBAUJO010000016.1, on the reverse strand, counting down.
GGGGCGACCGCTGAGGGCTCGACCGTCTCTTGCCCCTACGTCAAGCGATACCTTGGGCTTGTCTGCCGCCTGTCGCGAAGGAGCCACCACGGTGTCGACCACGACCCACACCGCGTTCTCGATCGAGCCCCGGCCCGATGGTGCCAGCAACGAGCAGATCGCCGAGGTGCTCGCCGAGCCGAAGTTCGGCTCGGTGTTCACCGACCACATGGCCCGGATCGACTGGGACGCCGAGCAAGGTTGGCACAGCGGAACCGTCTCTGCCTACGGCCCGCTGCAGGTCGACCCGGCCATGGCCGTGCTGCACTACGGCCAGGAGATCTTCGAAGGAATGAAGGCCTACCGGCATGCGGACGGGTCGGTGTGGACCTTCCGTCCCGACCGCAACGCCGCACGCTTCGCCCGAAGTGCGCGGCGGCTTGCCCTGCCCGAGCTTCCCGAGGAGCTGTTCCTCCAGGCGCTGTCGTCCCTGGTGGAGGTGGACAAGGCGTGGGTTCCGGCCTCTACGGACGGCGAAGCCAGCCTCTACCTGCGGCCCTTCATGATCGCCACCGAGGTCGGCCTGGGAGTCCGCCCCAGCAGCACGGCCGCCTTCATCGTCATCGCCTCACCGGCCGGCGCCTACTTCGCCAGTGGGGTGAAGCCGGTGAGCATCTGGCTATCCGAAGGGTACTCACGGGCGGCGCCCGGTGGCACGGGAGCGGCCAAGTGCGGCGGCAACTATGCCGCGTCGCTGGCCCCCATGGCGCAGGGCCTGTCTCACGGGTGTGACCAGGTGGCCTTCCTCGACGCGGTGGACAACCTCTGGGTGGAGGAGCTGGGTGGAATGAACCTGTTCTTCGTCTACCGCGACGGCAGCATCGTCACTCCCGAGCTGACGGGGACGATCCTGGAGGGTGTGACGCGGTCCTCGTTGATCGAGCTGGCTCGGCAACGCGGGCACGAGGTCACCGAACGCCGGTACTCGATCCAGGAGTGGCGCGAGGACGCCGCTTCCGGCGACCTCGTGGAGGTCTTCGCGTGCGGCACCGCGGCGGTCATCACCCCGGTGTGGCGCCTGGTGTGGGACGGCGGGGAGCTGAGCCTGGGCGACGGCGAAGCGGCGGGGCAGGTGGCTTCTGACCTGCGGCAGACCCTGCTCGACATCCAGTGCGGCCGGGTGGAGGACACCCACGGCTGGCTGCACCGGCTCGCCTGAACCGATCCCTCCCACTGCGCCGGCATCCCTACGCCCGTCCGTCCGCATAGGCTGACCGGCATGCGCATCTGCAGGTTCACCATCGGTGACGACCCCATGTTCGGACTCGTCGACGGCGCAGGGGACAAGCTGGCCGAGATCAGCGGGGATCCGCTCTACACGAGGATCGAGCTCACCGGACGCACCTTCGCACTCGATGAGGTCCGGCTGCTGGCGCCGGTCATTCCGCGCTCCAAGGTGGTCGGCATCGGCAAGAACTACGCCGACCACGCCGCCGAGATGGGCGGGGAGGCGCCCGACGAGCCGCTGATGTTCCTGGTGCCCAACACCGCGGTCGTGGGGCCGGGCGACCCGGTGGTCGTCCCGGCGGTGACCACGCAGGTGTCCTACGAGGCCGAGCTGGCCGTCGTGATCGGCCGGATGTGCAAGGACGTCCCCGCCGCCGACGCCGGTTCGGTGATCTTCGGCTACACCGGCGCCAACGACGTCACCGCTCGCGACCTGCAGCGCACCGACGGGCAGTGGGCTCGGGCCAAGGGAATGGACACCTTCTGCCCGCTCGGGCCGTGGATCGAGACCGACCTCGACACCGCCGCGATCGGGGTGCGGTGCCGGGTGGACGGGGAGCTGCGTCAGGACGGCTCGACCGCGGACATGGTGCACGGCGTCGGGGCCCTCGTCGAGTACGTCTCCAGCGCCTTCACCCTCCTGCCCGGGGACGTCATCCTGACCGGCACCCCGGCCGGCGTCGGTGCTGTCGAGGCGGGGCAGCGGGTCGAGGTGGAGATCGAAGGCATCGGCACCCTGGTCAACCCCTTCGTGGCGGCCGACTGAGAGCTCAGGAGGAGGAGGGGGCCGAGTCTTCGGCGGGCTGGGTCGGCTTGGTCCGTTTGGTGTGTTCGGTCTGCCCGGGCCCTTCGATCTGCTCGGTCTCAGGAGAGGGGTCGACGGCCCGCTGCGTCCCGGGCAGGGTCAGCGTCTGCTGGCGGTACAGCACGGCTCGTCGTTCACCGTCCTCGGCCGCCTCCCGACCGAAGGTCGTGTGCGCCAGCACCTGTTCGGCGGTCGCGTCCCCGGTGCGCAGGTCCAGCTGCTCCCCGGCGTAGCGGGCGGTGGCGACCAGGCAGGCGGTGAAGGGGACGGCCAGGAAGACCCCGATGATGCCGAACAGGGTGCCGCCGATGGTGATCGCCACCAGGATCAAGCCGGCGTGCACCTGCATCGTCTTGCCCTGCAACCACGGTGAGAGCACGTTGCCCTCGAGCTGCTGGACCGCCAGGATGATGACGAGCACCGCCAGCGCGGCCTGCCAGCCGTTGGTGACGAGGGCGACCAGTACGGCCAGGGCACCGGCGCTGATGGCTCCCACGATCGGGATGAAGCCCGCGAAGAACGTGATGACGACCAGTGCACCGGCCAGGGGCACCCCGAGCACCAGCAGGCCGATGCCGATGAGCACCGCGTCGATGGCGCTCACCAGAGCCTGAGTCCGGATGAAGCCGCCGAGGACCCTCCAGTTGCGGGCCAGGACCTCGGTCAGGTGCCGCCCGGCCCCGCGGCCGACGAGCGTGCGCTGCCAGGGCAGGAACCGGTGGCCGTCTTTGAGGAAGAAGAAGGTCAACGCCAGCACCAGGACGATGTTGATCAGCACCGAGCTGATGGCCGAGACCCCCGAGAACGCACCCGAGGCGATCGCGCCCCCTCGTTGCTGCACCCAGCTGATGGACTGCTGCACCAGGTTGTCGACCTCGCCGGTGTCGATGTTGAACGGCTCACCCGCGAGCCAGTCCTGAAGCTGCACGACCCCGTCGGCGGCGGCCGCGGCCACCTCGCGGAACTGCGCGGCGATACCGGGCACGATGAAGATGAAGGAGCCCACGACCACCACCACCGCGACCAGCAGCGTGACTGCGGCAGCCAGGGTGTGCCCGAGGCCCCATCGGCCCAGCGCTTTGGCGAAAGGGGACAACAGCGCGGTCAGAATGAGCGCCAGGATGACCGGCAGCAGGCCACCCCACAGAAACGACAGCCCCCACAGCAACAGCACGATGCCGATCGCGGCGACGATGAGCCGCCACGACCATCGCGCGACGACGTTCAACCAGGCGCCGAGGACCTCGGCGCGGTCGGCGCGCTGCTCGACCGGAACGGGTGAGATGCCAGTGACGGCACCCCCGGGTGGCGCCTGCTCAGTGCGGTCCTCGCCTTCGGGGCCGATGTCGTTGGGTGCGTCCTGCGACGGATCGCCTTCGGCGGCGTTCATAGCCCTACTGTTCACAGGCTCAGAGTCTCATTGATCCGGCTCTGTCCGGTCCATCTGACCTCGTGCCGTCCGCGGGTCGCGGCCTATGCTCCGATGAGCACGACACGCTCAGGATGTCGGGATCCCGGCGTAATCTGCCTCGGTGACCGAATCGCCGATTGGCATCTTCGACTCGGGCTTCGGGGGACTGACTGTGGCCCGTGAGGTCCTCGACCAGCTACCTCGCGAGGCCGTGCTCTACCTCGGTGACACAGCGCGTGCTCCCTACGGCCCGCAACCCATCGCTGCCGTGCGGGCCAACGCGCTGCAGTGTCTCGATCGCTTGGTCGACCACGGGGTCAAGGCTCTGGTGATCGCGTGCAACTCGGCCTCCGCCGCGGTGTTGGCCGATGCCCGCGAGCGCTACGACGTGCCGGTGGTCGAGGTGATCCGACCTGCCGTGCGCCGCGCCGTCTCGGTGACCCACTCGGGCCGCGTCGCGGTGATCTCCACGCTGGCGACGCACCAGAGCAGGGCCTACCTCGACGCGTTCACCGCCGCACCACCGCACGTGAGCGTGCTGAGCCAGCCGTGCCCGCGGTTCGTGGACTTCGTCGAGGAGGGCATCACCAGTGGCCCCGAGGTGATCGGCGCCGCCCGAGAGTACCTGCAGCCCCTTCAGGAGGCCGACATCGACACCCTCATCCTGGGGTGCACCCACTACCCCTTGCTGACCAGCGCCCTGACGTACGTGCTGGGGGACCGGGTGGCCCTGGTCTCCTCGGCCGCGGCCACCGCAGCCGACCTGTTCCGTGTGCTCACCGACAGCGCGCTGCTGCGTCCGATGGACGCCGACGCGCCGACGCACCAGTTCCTCACCACGGGTGACCCCCACGGCTTCACTCCGCTCGCGCGCCGGTTCCTCGGCCCCGAGGTGGAGCACGTCGGACGAGCCTATGTGGGCCGGCCCGAGGAGGGGTCCGCATGAGCCGAGCAGGTCAGGCGACGGAGGCGTCGATGACGGTGACCGTGATCGGCTGCGCCGGCTCCTTCCCGGGCCCGGACAGCCCGGCGAGCTGCTACCTGGTGTCCTATGAGCAGGCCGGACGCCGCTGGCAGCTCGCGCTGGACCTGGGGCCCGGCTCGCTCGGAGCGCTACAGCGGCATACCGACCCGATGCAGCTGGACGCCGTGCTGCTTTCGCACCTGCACCCGGACCACTGCCTCGACCTGACGGGTCTGCACGTGATGCGCACCCACCACCCCGAGGGAGCGGCTACGACTCGACTCGATGTCTACGGCCCGGACGGCGCGGCCGCGCGCATCGGGCGCGCCTACGGCGTCGAGGCGGCGGGCAGCGTGGAGGACGCCTACCGCTTCCACGCCGTGCACGACCGATGCGCCTTCACCATCGGCCCCCTGACCGTCACACCGTTCGCCGTCAACCACCCCGTCGCGGCCTTCGGCTTCCGCGTCCAGGCCGGGGACCTGACGCTGGCCTACACCGGAGACACCGACAGCTGCGAGGCGTTGAGCCCACTGATGACCGGCGCCGACCTCGTGCTCGCGGATTCGGCCTTCATCGGTGCCCGGGATGCCGCGCGGGGTGTCCACCTCACGGGTCGACGGGCGGCCGAGGCGGCCGTGCGCGCGGGCGGGGTGAGCCGGTTGATGCTGACCCACATACCGGCCTGGAACGACCCCGAGGTATGCCGTGGGGAGGCGGCAGAGATCTGGCCGGGGGAGGTGGAGCTCGCCCGCCCGGACGAAAGCATTGTGCTCGCGCGCGGCAGGGGTGCCCCATCCGGGGTCCCACCGGTGACGAACCCCTCTGCGTAGACCTGACGGAGGCATCGACCCCTGGAGGCGTAGACACGGGTGACCGGGCGACTTGAGAAGGTGGAGGCATGACACTGCGCGCACAGGGTGCTTTGGCGGGCCTCGCCTCCGGCGCGGTCACGATCGGGGTCGCTGAGCTACTCACCCTGGTGCTGGGCCGGTCGGGGGTCGCTTCCGGCACTCCTTCCCCCTTGCTCGCCGTCGGGGCCACCTTCGTCGACCTGACGCCCGCGTGGTTGAAAGAGGCCGCCATCGCGGTGTTCGGCACCGCAGACAAGGCAGCGCTGTTCGTCGGGATGGCTCTGGTGCTGCTCGCGGTGTGCGCAGCCCTGGGGGCGCTGAGCGTGGTACGGCGACCACAGGGCCTGCTCGCTTTCGCCGCGGTCGGCGCGCTGGGGGTCACTGCTGTGGTCACGCGGCCCGGAGCCCAGACGTTCGACGCCGTGCCGACCGTCGTCGGCACCGTCGTCGGTCTGCTGACGCTCTCGTGGCTGGGCTCGCAGGCAACCGCGCGCGCCTGCGCTGCAGGCACAGCCGAGTCGCCTGGGCTGGGACGTCGCGGCTTCCTCGTGGCCACCGGCGGTTTGACGGTGCTGGGGTTGGTGGGGGTCTACCTCGGGCGCACCGTCAACCGCGCGCAGGAGGCGGTCGAGGTGGCCCGCACACGGGTGGCCGAGCGATTCGCTGACCGACGCTCCAAGGTGTCCATCGCCGAGGACGCCGACTTCAGTATCGACGGGCTCGCCCCCTTCGTGACCGGAAACGCCCGGTTCTACCGGATCGACACCGCGCTGTCGGTGCCGCAGGTCGACCCACAGACCTGGTCGCTGCGAGTCCACGGCATGGTGGAGAAGGAGATCACGCTGAGCTACGAGGACCTGCTCGCCGAAGAGCTCATCGACGCCCCGGTCACCCTGTGCTGCGTGTCCAACACGGTCGGGGGTGACCTGATCGGCAACGCCGTGTGGACAGGGTGGCCCATCCGCAACCTGTTGCGGCGGGCCGGCGTCTCGGCCCAGGCCGACATGGTGCTGTCGACCAGCGAGGACGGTTGGACGGCGGGCACCCCGCTGACGGCGTTGACCGACGACCGGGACGCGCTCCTGGCCGTGCTGATGAACGGTGAGCCGCTGCCGGCTCTGCACGGGTTCCCCGTCCGGATGGTCGTGCCCGGTCTGTACGGCTACGTCTCAGCCACCAAGTGGGTCACCGACCTCGAGGTCACCCGGTTCGACCGGGCTGAGGCCTACTGGACGAGCCGGGGCTGGAGCGCTCGCGGCCCCATCAAGGTGCAGTCGCGCATCGACGTTCCCAGCGGCTCCGGAGAGGTGGAGGCGGGCAGGACGGTCGTCGCGGGTGTGGCCTGGGCCCAGCACGTCGGGATCGAGGCCGTGGAGGTGCGCATCGACGATGGCGAATGGCAGCAGGCCGAGCTGTCCGGCGAGGTGTCCGTCGACACCTGGCGGCAGTGGCGGCTGACCTGGGACGCAGCTCCGGGACGGCATACGGTGACGGTGCGGGCCACGAATGCGCGCGGCGTCACCCAGACTGAGCGGGAGGCACCCCCGGCCCCGGACGGCGCGACAGGATGGGACTCGATCCAGGTCAGTGCGGTCTAGCAGCGCGGTGGCCTGCGGGCGCGAAGCGGGTCAGCCGTGTGAACGGCCCGGAGTCGGGCCCCAGACACCCCGACTCCGGGGCCGATGGCCGCCCACGGAACGCGGGTGGTTCACGGGTGTCAGCGGCTACCCTCGAGCATAGGCCACCGATACCCCGCGCAGCCCGGGCGAGGCGGTGGTGCACGGACACCCGGCTAGCCTGGAGCCATGACGTCCACCCCCCCAACCCGGCACGACGGCCGGGGTCCGGCGGACCTTCGTGAGGTCCGCATCACACGTCACTGGCTCGACCACGCCGAAGGCAGTGTGCTCATCGAGTTCGGTCGGACGCGAGTGCTGTGCGCCGCCTCCCTGAGCGCCGGCGTGCCCCGGTGGAGGCGGGGCAGTGGTCTGGGATGGACCACCGCGGAGTACGCGATGTTGCCGCGGGCCACGCACACCCGCAGCGACCGGGAGTCGGTCAAGGGACGGATCGGGGGCCGCACGCACGAGATCTCACGCCTCATCGGACGCAGTCTGCGCTCGGTGGTCGACCTGTCGGCGCTGGGGGAGAACACCATCCAGCTCGACTGCGATGTGCTGCAGGCCGACGGCGGCACCCGTACTGCGGCGATCACCGGTGCCTACGTCGCGATGGCCGACGCGATCGAGCGAGGAAGGGAGCTCGGTCACCTGGCTCGCGCGGCCAGCCCTCTCATCGACTCCGTGGCGGCCGTGAGTGTGGGCATCGTGGACGGAAACCCGGTGCTCGACCTGGACTACCCGGAGGACTCCGGGGCCGACACCGACATGAACGTGGTGCTGACCGGGGCGGGTGACTTCGTCGAGGTGCAGGGCACCGCCGAGGGCACACCGTTCGAGCGCGCCTCGATGGACGCACTGCTCGACCTGGCGGTCACCGGGTGCTCCACGCTGGCCCGCGCCCAGGCCGAGGCGCTGGCGGGCGCGGGGCGACCGTGAGGCCCACGCCATGACCGGCACCGATCAGGGCGGCCGACCCTCGGTGCTGGTGCTGGCCACGCGCAACGAGCACAAGGTCGCCGAGCTACGCGAGATCCTCGCGCAGACCCTGCAACGGTGTCGGATGGAGCTCGTCGGGGTCGGCGACTTTCCCGGCGCGCAGGACGTGGTGGAGTCGGGTGTGACGTTCGCCGCCAACGCGCTGCTCAAGGCCCGCGCGGCGGTCCGAGCCACCGGGCTTCCGGCGCTGGCCGACGACTCCGGCCTCGCCGTGGATGTGCTGGGGGGCAGCCCCGGCGTGTTCAGCGCCCGTTGGTCCGGGGTGGGCGGGGCCGATCGCGACGAAGCCAACAACGCGTTGCTGCTGTCCCAGCTGGCCGACGTGCCCGACGAGCACCGCGGTGCGGGATTCGTCTGCGCCGCCGCGCTGATCCTGCCCGACGGCACCGAGATCGTCCGTGAGGCGCAGGTCAGGGGTAGCGTGGGCCGTCAGCCCCGTGGGGAGGGCGGTTTCGGCTACGATCCCCTCTTGGTGCGCCCGGATGGTCGCACCCTGGCCCAGTACGCACCGGCCGACAAGCACGCGATCTCCCATCGCGGGGCGGCCTTCCGAGCGCTCTCGCAGGACGTGGCGCGCATCTTCGCTCCCGCCGACTGACGACATACCTGCTCGCATCGCAAAGGACACCATGGCTCACCAATGGCGCGGCGTCGTCGCCGAGTATGCCGACCGTCTCCCGGAGTCGATCACCTCCCGCATCATCACGCTGCGTGAGGGTGGCACTCCACTGATCGAGGCCGAGTCGCTCTCGCAGTTGGTCAGTGCGCAGGTGCACATCAAGTACGAGGGCCTGAATCCGACCGCGTCCTTCAAGGACCGGGGGATGACGGCGGCGATCTCCGCCGCGGCCGGCCGGGGGGCCGAGGCCGTCATCTGTGCCTCGACCGGCAACACCAGCGCCAGTGCGGCGGCGTATGCCACCAAGGCCGGGATGCGCTGCGGGGTCCTGGTGCCCGACGGCAAGATCGCCATGGGCAAGCTCTCCCAGGCCATCGCGCACGGTGCCACGCTGATCCAGGTCGACGGCAACTTCGACGACTGCCTGACCGTGGCGCGCAAGCTGGCCGAGACCTATCCGGTCGAGCTGGTCAACTCGGTCAACCCCGCGCGGATCGAAGGGCAGAAGACGGCTGCCTTCGAGGTCGTCGACGAGCTCGGTGACGCCCCGGAGATCCATTGCCTGCCCGTGGGCAACGCCGGCAACATCACGGCCTACTGGCGCGGCTACACCGAGTACGTCACCGACAGCCGGCAGCCGGGACCCGCTAGCAGGCGTCCACAGATGTGGGGTTTCCAGGCCCAGGGAGCAGCACCTATCGTCCTCGGCCACCCGGTCGACGACCCGGACACGCTCGCGACCGCCATCAGGATCGGTAACCCTGCCTCGTGGAGCCAGGCTCTGGCGGCCCGTGAGGAGTCCGGGGGCGTGATCGACGCCGTCACCGACGAGGAGATCCTGCACGCCCATCGGCTGCTCTCCGCCCAGGAGGGGATCTTCGTCGAGCCGGCGTCGGCGGCGTCGGTGGCCGGCCTGCTCAAGCAGCACCGCGCGGGGATGGTGCCGGTCGGAGCGACCATCGTCTGCACTGTGACCGGACACGGTCTGAAGGACCCTCAGTGGGCCCTCAAGACCGCCGACGGGGACGATGTCGAGCCGCAGCGGATCTCGGTGGACGCGTACAGCGCCGCCACCGCTCTGGGTATGCAGTGATGGCTGACCCGTCACCGGGGTTGAGCGTTCGGGTCCGGGTTCCGGGCAGCTCGGCGAACCTGGGTCCGGGCTTCGACACGGTGGCCCTGGCCCTGGGCGTGTACGACGAGTACGCCCTGACGGTGACCGACACCACAGGCCTGGCTGTCCAGCTGCACGGGGCCGGCGCGGAAATGCTCCCGCAGGACGATACGCACCTGGTCGCTCGGGCAGCCGCCGAAGCGGTAGCGGTCTGCGGGGGACCGTGGACCCAGCAGCTGGCCCAGCACGGGCGAGGCCTGCTCCTGGAGTGCGCCAACACCATTCCCATGTCGGCCGGGCTCGGGTCTTCGGCCGCGGCGGTGGTCGGTGGCTGGGGGCTGGGATACGCCCTGACGAACGCCGTCACCCGCGGTGATCCCTCACTCAGCGCGGCCGACCTGGCGGTGGTCAACACCAGGGCCGGCGTCTGGGAGGGGCACCCCGACAACTCCTCGGCCAGCGTCTACGGCGGCCTGACCGTCTCCTGGCGTCCCTCGGTGGAAGTGGTGCGCACGGCGGCCTTGACGCTCCACCCCGACATCGAGCCGGTCGTGCTGCTGCCGCTGACCGACCGGCTCTCCACGGCGACCGCCCGGGCCGTGCTGGCACCCAGCGTGCCTCACGGGGACGCCGTTCGGCAGGCCGGGCGGGCGGCGCTGCTGGTCCATGCGCTCACCACCGACCCCGCGTTCTTGCTGGACGGCACCAGCGACTGGCTGCACCAGGAACAGCGCCGATCCGCCTACCCGGCCACCATGGCGGCCGTCGACGCGTTGCGCGACCTCGGCCAGCCTGCCGTGGTCTCGGGGGCCGGCCCGTCCGTGGTCGTGCTGACCCGGCCCGACATGGTCGAGGACCTCGCCGCCGAGGTGCGTTCGTGGGGACGCGGATGGGACATGTTGCGACCGGGCTCGGCCCTTCAAGGGCTGCACACTCAGGCTTGAGCCGGGCGCTCGAGACGGCTGGGTGACGTCCATCCTCGGTCGACGAGCTCGACGCGGACCTGTTCGCGCAGGTCGGCGTCGGCATAGGCCTGCATGGTGCGTCCGCGCAGGCAGGTCAGATGGTCACGCAGCCAGTCGAACGTCTCGGTCTGGCTGCGCAACGGGACCGGGGTGCCGCGCTCAGCGATGAGCCCATGCCGAGAGACGTAGAGCTGCACCCCGCTCACGACCTGCCCGCCGGACCGGGTGTGCACCGGCATGTCGTCGGGAAGGGACACCCGGCGGTACTGCGGCTCGGTCGCGTCGAGCCTGTCCAGTTGGGCGCAGGTGAACCAGCCCAGCACGTACGTCGGTGCCCGGTGGGTGCCCGGGCCCTGGGTGCGGTAGGGGGCCGCCGCGACGTAGCCGGGCCGGCTGACGTGAGCGGAGTGACCCACGCCGAGCCCCGGCACCAGCACCGGTGTGAAGACCACCTGGTGAGCAGGCCCGTCGCCCAGCGTCGAGCCGAGCTTGTCCCGGACGACCTCTGGCGAGGCGTTCGACCCCGACGCCAGCACCGGGCTCCGGCCGGCCGGCAACCGCTGCGGTGGGCCGGTCTCGTGGAACCCCTGGCCGTCCAGGACTCCCTCGCGCAGCGGAACGGCCCAGGGGTAGCCGAATGGGGGGCGGGGCGCCATGTGCGCTCGGCGGGAGTCGAACCCGCACACCCGAAGGCACAGGAACCTAAATCCTGCGTGTCTGCCGATTCCACCACGAGCGCGTGTGCGGACGATGATAGGGGCTGGGTGATCCAAGAAAGTAGCCACGACCGCGACGAAAGAATGATGCTGCTCCCAGAGTTTCTTGAAAGAATGTGACGGTGTTCGTCCGGATCAGAGCGTGGCTGCGCCGCGTCGGGTACGACATCATCGGCTGGACGCTGATGGTCGTCGGTGTCGTGCTCATGCCACTACCCGGCCCTGGCACCCTCATCCTGGTGACGGGCCTGGTCATCCTGGCCCAGAACAACACGTGGGCCGAGCGCCAGCTCGCCCCCATGAAACGTCAGGCCTACCGAGGCGCGCGTGAGGGTGTGAAGACCTGGCCCCGGGTGGTCGCCAGTGCGTTGAGCGCCATGATCGTGGTCGCAGTGGGCGTGGTCTTCATCTGGAGCCCGCCTGCACCGAGCTTCTGGCCCGTCTCCGAACGATGGTGGCTGTTCGGCGGGACCGCGGCCGGGGTGAGCATCGTGGCCTCGGGCCTGGTCGCCATGGGCCTGCTGATCTACAGCGTCCGTCGCTTCCGTGGCAGACACGACTCGGTGGAGCAGGTCAAGCGGGCGTAAGACCCAAGGTCTTGCTCAACATCGCCACGTGCCCAGTGGCCTTGACGTTGTGCTTCGCCCACACCACGGTGCCCTTCTCGTCGATGACGACGGTCGAGCGGATGACCCCCGTGATCGTCTTTCCGTAGAGGTTCTTGTCGCCGTACGCGCCGTAGGCCATGAGCACCTTCTTGTCCGGGTCGGACAGCACCGGGTAGGTGAGCGACTCCTGGTTGACGAACTTGGCCAGCTTGCCGGGCGTGTCGGGGGAGATGCCGACGACGGCATACCCCTGCTCGGTGAAGGTGTCCAGCTCGTCGCGGAAGTCACACGCCTCGGTGGTGCAGCCGGGCGTCAGGGCCGCCGGGTAGAAGTACAGGATGAGCTTGCGGCCCTTGAAGTCGCTCAGGCTGACGGTATTGCCGTCGGCATCCGGTAGTGACCAGTCGGGTGCTGGCGAGCCGACTTCGAGCTGGGACATGTCTTGCCTCCATCGTCCTTCGCGGTGTGTTCTGGGCTATCGTCTCAGGCGAAGCGCACCGGCGCCCGCGACAGCACGGCAAAAAACCTCATCGGCAAAGGACGGCACATGGCTGAGAAGCAGACGCCACGCTCGGAGAACGAGATCGAAGCAGACCTCTCGGCGACGCGGGACAGGCTTGCTCGGACCGTCGACGAGCTGACGTTCCGCGTGAGCCCGGCGGAGGTCAAGCGTCGTCAGCTGGAGAAGCTCCAGGCCAAGGGCAACGAGATCGCCTTCGACGACGACGGCGAGCCGCGCCTGGACCGTCTCGCTGTGACGTTGGCGGGGGTCTCGGGGGCTGCTCTGGTGTTGGGACTGGCCCGGCGCCTGCTGCACAAGCGCTGAGGTCTCAGCGCAACTCGCCGCCGGAGAAGGAACCGAGGGTGACGTGATCGTCGACCAAGCGGTCTACCGAGCGGGACGCCGGATGCACTGCGACAACCTCAGCGCCGACCTCAGGCAGCTGCGCCGGGACGGGGACGGCTTCCTGTGGATCGGGCTGAAGGATCCGACGGAGGAAGAGTTCGACCAGGTGAACACCGATCTCGACCTGCATCCCTTGGCCGTGGCCGACGCCGTGAACGGCAAACAGCGGGTGAAGATCGAGGCCTACGACCGGACCCACTTCGCCGTGCTGCGCACCGTGCGCTACGTCGAGCAGACCTCCGACATCGAGACCGGTGAGGTGATGATGTTCGTGGGGGACCGTTTCGTGGTCACGGTGCGCCGGGGTGAAGCGGCGCCGCTACGAGGTGTGCGCCAGCGACTGGAGTCCCACCCCGAGCTCTTGGCCGACTCGGGGCCGCTGGCCGTCTTCCATGCGGTGCTGGACGGCATCGTCGACACCTACCGCGAGATCGACGCCGAGCTGGAGCGCGATCTCGACGGGATCGAGCGCGCCGTCTTCGGCAGCGACACGCCGGCACGTTCCCAGACGATCTACCTGCTCAAGCGCGAGGTGCTGGAGTTCCGCCGCGCCGCCCAGCCGCTGCTGGAACCCCTGCGTGCCCTGTATGCCGATGAGCGGGTCATCCGATCCTCCGAGCTGCGGATGCAGTTCCGCGACGTGGGGGACCACCTGACGCAGGTCGTGGAGCACATCGACACCTACGACGGCCTGCTGACCGACGTGCTCAACGCTCATCTGGCGCAGGTCGGGGTGCAACAAAACGACGACATGCGTCAGATCAGTGCGTGGGTTGCCATCGCCGCGGTGCCGACGTTGCTGGCCGGCATCTTCGGGATGAACTTCAAGCCCATGAGTGTGCTGGACGTGCCTGGCGGCTTCTTCATCTCGCTGCTGCTGATGGCGGTTCTCTGCGGGCTGCTCTACCGCGCGTTCCGCCGTTCGGGATGGCTCTAGCCGCCCGAGGAGCCGCTGACTTCCGAGCCGCTGACCTCCGAGCGGGCGTCTACGAAGGCCGCCACGCACGTGCGCACATCCTGCTCGCTGTGGGCGGCCGAGAGCTGGACCCGGATCCGGGCCTGTCCACGCGGCACCACCGGGTAGCTGAAGGGGATGACGTAGACGCCGAGGGCCAGCATGGCCTCCGCGATGTCCGTCGCCTGGCGGGCCCCGTCCTCGCCGGGGAACATCACGGGGGTGATGGGGTGCGTCCCTTCCAACACCGTGAAGCCGGCCTCGTCCATCAGGGAGCGGAACAGCCGGGTGTTCGCCTTCAGCCGCTCCCTGGGTTCTGAGGCGTCACGGGCGATCTCCAGGGCTTTGAGGGACCCTGCGACGACCGAAGGGGCGACGGCGTTGGAGAACAGGTAGGGCCTGGCCCGCTGCTTCAGCAGCGCGACGACTTCCGGGTGGGCGGCGACATACCCGCCGCTGGCTCCCCCCAGCGCCTTGCCCAGGGTCCCGGTGATGATGTCGATGCGGTTACCGTGCTCGCTCAGCACGCCGCAGTGCTCGGCAGTGCCGCGGCCGGTTTCGCCCACGAAGCCGGTGGCGTGGCAGTCGTCGACGAAGACCATGGCGCCGAACTCCTCGGCCAGGTCGCAGATCTGCTCCAGCGGGGCGAAGTAGCCGTCCATCGAGAACACGCCGTCGCTCACCACGACCATGCGCCGCGCGCCCTGCTCGCGCGCCGCCACGAGCTGTGCCCGAAGGTCGTCCATGTCCCGGTTGGCGTAGCGGAAGCGCTTCGCCTTGGACAGGCGCACGCCGTCGATGATCGAGGCGTGGTTCAGCGCGTCGGAGATGATCGCGTCCTCAGCGCCGAAGAGGACCTCGAAGACCCCGCCGTTGGCGTCGAAGCACGAGGCGAAGAGCACCGCGTCCTCGGTGCCGCTGAAGTCGGCGATGGCCCGCTCGAGCTCGCGGTGCTGGGTCTGCGTGCCGCAGATGAAGCGCACCGAGGCCATACCGAAGCCCCACGTGTCCAGCGCCTCGCGCGCCGCCGCCACGACGTCGGGGTGGTCGGCCAGGCCCAGGTAGTTGTTGGCGCAGAAGTTCAGCGCCTCACCCGAGGTGGTCCCGACGTGGGCGGACTGCGCCGTGGTCAGCTCTCGTTCGACCTTGTACAGCCCGGCCTGACGCATCTGGTCCATCTCCGCCAGCAGGTCGTCCTTGAACGCAAACATCGTGTGCCCTTTCGAAGGTGGCTTCAGCTCCAGTCCATGATGACCTTGCCGCACTCCCCGGAGCGGGCCGCGGCGAACGCATCCTGCCACTGCTCGGCCGGGAAGCGATGGGTGATGACCGACCGGATGCGCTCGCGCAGCTCGGCGGAGGTCTGCAGCATGAACGTCATCCGGTACCACGTGTCGTACATCTGCCGGCCGTAGATCCCCTTGATGGTCAGCATCCGCGTGATGACCGGTCCCCAGTCGATGGCGAACGGCTCGGCGGGCAGACCCAGCATGGCGATGCCCGCACCGTGCTGACAGTTGGCGATGAGCTCCTTCAGGGCGTCCGGGTCGCCGGACATCTCCATTCCGACGTCGAAGCCGAGCAGCATGCCGAGGTCGTCCTGGTAGGGCGCCACGCGCTCCCTCGCCACGTTGACCGCGTAGTCGGCCCCGGCCTTGCGAGCCATCTCGAGCCGGAAGTCGCTGACGTCGGTGGCCACCACGAACCTGGCTCCCACGTGACGAGCGATGGCCACCGCCATCACCCCGATCGGGCCGCATCCGGTGATCATCACGTCGTCGCCGGCGATGGGAAAGGTCAGTGCGGTGTGCACCGCGTTGCCGAGCGGGTCGAAGATCGCCCCGAGGTCGGGGTCGAGGCCGTCCGGGTGCACCCAGACGTTGGTGTAGGGCATGCAGACGTAGTCGGCGAAGGCTCCGTCGCGCGTCACCCCCGTGCTGGAGGTGTTCACGCAGACGTGGGGCCGGCCGGAGCGGCAGTTACGGCATACCCCGCAGATGACGTGGCCTTCCGCCGAGGCCCGCATCCCCTCGGCCATCTTGTAACGGCCCGAGCCGCGGGGGACGTTGGCTCCGATCTCGACGATCTCACCGTAGAACTCGTGGCCGACGATCAACGGAGGGGCGAGCATCGACGCCGCCCAGTCGTCCCATGACTCGATGTGCAGGTCGGTGCCGCACAGTCCGGCGCGCAGCACGCGGATCTTGACCTCATGCGGCTGCGGGTGGGGCTCGGGGACGTCGCTCAGCTCCAGGCCGGGGCCCCGGGCGGTCTTGACCAGTGCGCGCATGGGGACATCCTGGCCGATCGTGCACGGATTTAGGGAGGCCGCGCCCGTGGGTGATAAAGTTCGTCGGCGTTGCGCCAATAGCTCAATTGGCAGAGCAGCTGACTCTTAATCAGCGGGTTCGGGGTTCGAGTCCCTGTTGGCGCACTTGATCGAGTCCCCACCACGTGCAGTTCTCATGGTGGGGACTCGCCGCTTTGCCGGCGAGCAGGACGGCGGCGATGCGGCAGAATCAGGCGGTGTGACGACCTCTACGCGAGCCTCCGATGTCGACCATTCCGAGGACCCGGAGAAGATCGACCTGATCCCTACCCTGAAGCGGACCCTGACCGAGTTCCTTCAGGACAAGGGCACCGACCTGGCGGCCGCGTTGACCTACTACGCAGTGCTGTCCCTCTTCCCCGCCATCCTGGCGTTGACCTCGCTGCTCGGGGTGTTCGGCCAGGGGCCGAGCACCACCCAGGCGATGCTCGACGTCACCAAGGAGCTCGGGGTCGCCGCCGACAGTCTCGCGCCGGTGGAGACGTTCATCAACGACCTGCAGCGCAGCGGCGGCGCGAGTATCGCGCTGTTCATCGGTCTGGCCACGGCGTTGTTCGCGGCGTCGAACTACGTCAACGCGTTCTCTCGCATGATGAACACGGTCTACGGCGTGGAGGAGGGGCGCCCGATCTGGAAGCTGCGGCCGTGGCTGGTGCTCATCACCTTGATCTGTCTGCTGCTGGCGGTGGTGGTGGCGCTGTCCCTGGTCTTCACCGGTGGCATCGTGAACGCCGTGGGTTCGGTCATCGGGCTCGGCGACACGTTCGTGACCGTGTGGGCGATCGCCAAGTGGCCGGTCATGTTGCTCATCGTCATGTTCGTGGTTGCCCTGCTCTACTGGGGCACCCCGAACGTCAAGCAGCAGAAGTTCCGCTGGCTCTCCGGGGGGGCCGCGCTGGCCATCCTCGGCTGGGGGATCGGCACGGTCGGGTTCTTCTTCTACGTCGGCAACTTCGGCAGCTACAACGCCACCTACGGTGCCCTGGCCGGCATCATCGTGCTGCTGATCTGGCTCTGGCTGACCAACATCTTCCTCGTGCTTGGTGCCGAGTTCGACTCCGAGCTGCAACGCGCCCGTCAGCTGCGCCTCGGTATCGCCGCGGAGAAGCAGATCCAGCTGCCCTACCGGGACAGCTCGGGGGTGGAGAAGAAGCAGGAGAAGGAACGGGAGAAGACCGAAGAGGCCCGCCGTATCCGAATCGAGGCGTCGTCGAAGCGCGAGAAGTCCGACTAGGCGGCAGCGGTTTCGTTCTCGTTCTTCAGCGTCCGGAGCACCGGGTGCGGGCGGGTACGATGGTCGGCGTTGCCTGGAGCCGTCGCGCTCCGGGCACGGCACGGTGGGTGTAGCTCAGCAGGTAGAGCGCCGCGTTGTGGTCGCGGATGTCGCGGGTTCAAGTCCCGTCACTCACCCCAGATGGGAACGACGACCTCACGTCGTTGCCACGAGTCCTACGCCGGGCCCACCGCTTCAGCCTCAGAGAAGAGGGTGTCGTCGTCCGGCAGGCGTCGCTACGACGTGAAGCGGCCGGAGGCGACGTCGGTGACCGGGCCGCCTACCCAGACGTGGCCGTCGTGGCTGGACTGACGTACCTCGATGGTGCTGGGCCTGCCCACGAAGCGCCCTTGTTCCAGTCGCGCGGGTGTGTCCATCTGGCGCAGCCCGTGGTGGACGAGATATGCCAGTGCTGGGCCAGCGGCGCTGCCGGTGGCCACATCTTCAACCCGTCCGGCGTTGTCCCAGGTGCGTCCTTCGGGGCGCTCGGGGTCCAGGACGTAGACGAACTTCGCCCCGCTGAGCGCGAGCAGCTCCTCGAAGTTTTCGCCGGTGACCCCTGCCTGGGCCAGGCCTTGTTTGGTCACGGGCACGATCAGGTAGGGCAGACCGGTGTTAACGACCCGCAGGGGCAGGTCGTGGCGCGCCTCGCCCGCGGAAAGACCCAGCGCCCGCAGATAGGTCTCGGCGACGTCCGGCGCGACAGGGGCGCCGAAGCGGGGCGGGCCCTGGTCCATCACGGCATCGGTCCAGTTGGCACCGGTGCGGGTGGAAACCTTCAGGTGGCGCCCGGCCAATTCGAGGTCCCACGCCTCCTCGGCTCCTGGGTTGGCCAACATCGAGTAGAGCACCGACGCAGCGCCTAGCACGGGGTGTCCGGCGAAGTCGAGTTCCTCATCCTCGGTGAAGATCCGCATCCTCGCGGTGCGGTGCTCGACGTCGAACGCGACGACGAAGGCGGTCTCGAACTGGCGCATCTCCTGCGTGATGCGCAGCAGGACGGCAGCATCCAGATCGGCGCCGCCGAGCACGACGACGAGGCCGTTGCCGGCGAAGGCGCGCCGGCTGAAGACGTCCACGTGGCGGTACTCAAGATCGATCATGACGGCGAAGGTTGGCCGTAGGCTCGTTCAGCCTTGCGCTGGCTCTCGCAGCGTTGCACAGCGAGCGTCTCCGGGGGCTGAAGGGTCCCTGTCGGACAGCTCATGGCCGAGGTAGCGCCCACAGCGACAGCCTGAGTAGTGGGACGAAGCCGATGCTCTCGGCGCCCGGTCGGCTGAAGTCGCTGAACACTCCGGTCATCCAGACGTCGGGGGAGTGCCGCAGCCGGGCGACCGCATGGGCGAGCCAGTGCCCGCGACGGCGTGCCTCGGGCCGGGTGACCCCGAGCGCGAAGCTGCCGATCCCATAGTCGACGAAAGACGTTCCCAAGCTGACCGCTCGGTCCTTCTCGTAGCCGACCCAGAATCCGAACCGGGAATCGGTGAGCAGGCTGGGGTCGGCGACGGCACCGGGAGCGGCGCCCGCGAGCTCGGGCATCGGGTAGCCCTCGACCGCGACCTGCTCCCAGTGCACCAGCTGCTCGGTCGTGCTGGCTCGCCGAATGTCCAGGGCGGGGGCAGTTGGGGCAGGCACCAGGGTTGCCGGGGGGCGGGCCAGCAGGGGCGGGTGGCCGTAGAGCTGCCACCCCCGTGCGGACAGGCTGGTCTGCGGAATCAGCCACGGGCTCCACATCAGCAGCTCGCCGCGTCCGCCGGCGGCGAAGTCGTCGACCTCGTCGAGGACTTCTGTGAGGTCATCGCCCGGCGGCCGCAGCAGCGTGACCGAGTTGAAGTAGCCGGAGGGTCGGCGAAGGTCGGCTGCCGCGAAGGCGTCGGTCCGATGGGTCTCACCGCCGCCGGCGAGCGCATACCCGTCGCAGTAGGCCGCCCAGTGCAGCAGGTATCGCCGCAGCAGCGTGTCCTCGGCGGGCACGTCGGGCTCCCACCCGGTAGACAGGTGCTCCTGACCGGGCGCGGGATCGGGCATCTCGTCGAGTGCGGGGGTGCTCATCGGGCACTCCTTTCGGTGGCGGTCATCTGGCACCACCGTGCCGCGCTGACCTGACACAGGGCTGTCACCGGTGTGCCGGCCGTCTGCGGAGGGGCGGGACGGCTGTCAGGGGAATGTCATGGCCGTGACAGCCCGTGCCCGCAGGCTGAGAGTCCGCTCCACCCCGGAAAGGACCAACCCATGACGACTACATCGAAGACCCGCCGGCCCTTCGCGGCGATTGCCGCTGCCGAGCCCTCGGCCCGGAGTAGAGCCGGGCGGGAGTTCCCGCACGTTCAGGCGTTCCTCGAGCGCCCAGCAGCTCAACCCGCACGCTTCGTGGACGCCCACGAGGCGAGCGCGGACTTCGGGTTGATGACGCGCTCGGATCAGGACAACAACTCCCAGCGCTGGATCATGGCCCACGTCGGCACGGTCTACACGCTCCGACAGGAGAGCACCGGTCGTTATCTGGACGCACACACCAACCGCAGCGACTTCTCAGCGGTCACCCGGCCGGGCCGGGACAGGGACGGACAGCGGTGAGTCTTCCTCACGCAGGGTGAGGGGTCGTTCACCGTGCAACAACTCGGCTCGGGACGGTTCCTCGACGCCTACGAGTTTGGTCAGGACTTCTCCGTCGTCACCCGCACGGCCCAAGAAAACGCCAGCCAGCGGCGATTGCTTGACCCCCAGTGAACTGAACGGAGACTCATTACACGCAATATCAGACGAACGCAGCAGAAGGCGAGGATTGCCAGGCAGCCTCGCAGACGTCGATCTCTTGCGCTACGCGGCTTTCACCGACGGCGGTATCGGCGGCAACCCTGCAGGAGTCGTCCTCGACGCCGCCAGCCTCAGTGGCCAGTCCCGGTTGGCCGTCGCGGCCCATGCCGGCTACTCCGAGACAGCCTTCGTCGAAGAGAGCCCGGAGGAGGGAGAGTTCCGCGTGCGGTTCTTCAGCCCCGTGCCGAGGTGGCGTTCTGCGGTCATGCCACCATTGCTACGGCCGTGGCGCTGGCGAAGCGCCATGGTCGCGGAGGGCTTCGGTTCCACACGTTGGCCGGCCCTATCGACGTGAGCACCCAGCGCGGCCACTGCGTCTACTCCGCCACCTTGACCAGCGTCCCCACCCACACCCGGCCAGCCACCGACGAGGAGGTGTCCACGGCCTTGGATGCGCTGCGGTGGAACGCTGGCGATCTGGATCCGGTCTATCCCCCACACGTGGCTTACGCCGGCAACGACCATTTGGTGCTCGCTGCGTTCGATCGGGGTCGACTTGCCGAGCTGGAGTATGACTACCCCCGGCTCGGCTCGCTCATGGCCGAACACGGTTGGACAACACTTCAGCTCGTGCACGCCCATACACCGCTGCTGTTCTCCTCCCGCAACCCCTTCCCACCGGGCGGTGTCTTCGAAGATCCAGCCACCGGCGCAGCCGCCGCCGCGTTCGGGGGACACCTACGCACCCTGGGACTGGTCGACCTGCCCGCAAGGGTCACAATCTTGCAGGGCAAAGATATGGGGCGCCCCAGTCGGCTGTCCGTCGATCTGACTGACGACGACCGCGTCCAGGTCACCGGCGCCGCGACCATCATCCGATGACGACTCGCCCCCACGAGTACTGACGTCGACGAGCCTGTCTGACTCTGCGCGTTACGGGGCCAAGCACGACGGCCAACGGTTCGGGACCTGAGTCGGCAAGTAGGTCGGTCCTGGACCGCGATGGTGTCGTCATGCCACCGCTCGACCTTCATCTTCGTCAGGGACGGAAGTCTGGCACTGGCTGCGTACAGCGCGGTCCGCACGGCCATGTGCGCTCGCTCCGCGAGCGACTGGGCGGGTGAGGTGCTCGTGACGGTCCTGCGGTGCGGCTGGTTCGTGTCGTACGTGCCAGCAGAGCATGAAGAACGCCACGGCCACGTGGACCGAGTGCAGCACGTACACCGGTCCAAGTGGCAGGCTCAGCACGTAGACGGTGTGCATCGCGTTCGCGACGTTGGTCAGTGCCAGTGACGGCCTGCTGTATGACGTCATGTCGCGGGTTCGCGCAGCGCGCCACACCATCGGCGCGGTGCTACCGGCGAACACGGCCGTGGCTATAGTGCCCGCGGCAGTGGCGATGTCCATGACGTCCCTCCTTTCGTGTGCGTGGGGTACCACCCGTTCGGATGGTTGCTCCCAGCCTGGAGGGGGGTTCTGTCACCGACCTGCCGCGTCGCTGTCAAAGGCCAGCCGACGCAGGGTGGTAACGGTGTCCGAAGCCGCTTCAAGCAGATTGGTCCAGGTGGTGTCGCCGGCCAGACCCGCTCCGTGAGGCGCGCGCCGTGCCGCACGCTCCAAGGAGGCGCGGACCCGCTCGGCCTCGGTTCCGTAGGAGGCCCGGCCCCCCTCGGCTGCGGCGAGTGCCTCACCCAGGGCGAGCGCGGCCGGGTCAGCGCCGGCTCGCTCCAGTAAAGGGATGGCGTTGCGCAGGCACGTGGTCAGGAAGCCGGCGTTGCCCGACCGGACCCAGAACTGCACGGTGTCGGCGACCTGCTCAAGGGTTTGTGCGCTCAGCGGTCCGTGTCTGCTGATGATCGCCGCGCTCGCCGTGAGCGACACCGAGTAGCTCAGTCCCTGGTCGGGCCCGGTGCGGATCGCGCGGCACCGCTCGAGGACGGCCAAGGCCTGGTTCGGGTTCTGCTCACCGAGTGCCTCGCCGGTGGCATACCAGGACATGGCCAGGGCGGAGGGGTTGTCCGAGCGTCTGGCCAGCAGCCGGGCCTCTTCCGCCGCGCTGTGCGCGTCCTGGCCGGCATACGTGCAGGCCAGCGCCAACCCGCACAGGCTCATCGAAGCGTCGGCCCACAGTTCTTGGCGTCGGGCCCCCTCCGTCGCCTGCTCGTAGTGCCGTTGCGCGCCGACTAGATCACCCGTCACCAGCCCCAAGTCGCCCAGGATGTCGTGGGCGAGGTTCACGGCCCGAGCGTGCTGAGGGGCGGTGCCTCCTAGGTCGAGTGCCTGCTGAGCCCACGGTTTGACGTCGTCGTAGCGGCCGTGCACCCACGCGCCGAGTGCGGCAGCAGTGAGCACCCCGGGCTGCCGGTCGGCGTCCCGTTCGACCAGACGGTCGGCCCAGTCGAGGATCTCGGTGCGCAGCGACAGGTAGGCCCACCGGTACAGCGAGGCCACGATGTCCACTACGACGTCACCGTGTTGCGACTCCAGCGACCAGGTGACGGCCGAGCGCAGGTCGGGCAAGACGGCGACCATGCGCTCGGCCCAGCGAGCCTCGTGCGGGCCCTGCAGGCCGGACTCAGCTTGGCTCGCCAGCCCGCGGATCCAGTCGGCGTGCGAGACGCGCAACCGCTCCAACTCGTCAGCCGACAGCTCGGCCGTACCGAAGGCCCGCATCGTCTCCAGCAGCCGATACCGTCCCCGCCCGCGGATGCCTGGTGGCACCACCATCGAGCGGCCGACGAGTGTCGTCAGGGTGTGGACCACCTGCTCGGCGCTCAAGTCAGGTGATGTGAGTACTCGCTCCGCGGTGTCCAGGTCGAAGTCGGCGACGAAGATCGACAGCCGGCGAAACACGAGCTGCTCCTCGGGGGTGAGGAGGTCGTAGGACCAGCTCATGGTCGACACCAAGGTCTGGTGCCGACGGGGTATCAGCGAGGAGGAGGAGCGCAGCAGATCGGTGCGGCCCTGCAGCCGCTCGGCCAAGTCCTCCAGGGTTAGCGTGCCGGTTCGTGCCGCGGCGAGCTCGATCGCCAGCGGCAACCCGTCGAGGTGCTGGCAGATTGTCGACACGATGCTGCGCACCTCGGGCGTGTCCTGCAGGTCTGGTGCGACAGCGCGGGCCCGGGCTAGGAAGAGGTCGACGGCGGGGGTGCCCACTTCGGCGTCCGCGCCCACCGGGACCGGCGGTGAGACCTCGGCGTCCCCCCGCACCGGAAGCGGCGACACGGGCATCAGTTGCTCAGCGGCGACTCCCAGGCCCTCCCGGCTGGTGGCGAGTACGCGGACACCCGGACAGGAGCGAACCACCTGGTCGGCCAGGGTCGCAGCCGCCGACAGCACGTGCTCACAGTTGTCCATCACCAGCAGGCCTTGCGCGGTGGACAGGCGGCGCGTGAGGCTTTGGGTGGCCGAGGAGCCGTGCGCCGTCTCGGCTCCCGTGGCGGCGATCACGGCTGGGACCACATCCTCGGCGGAGGTCGCCGTGGTCAGGTCGACCCACCAGCACGTGGACTGACGTCCGCAGACGGCCAGGGCCAGTGCCGTCTTGCCCACCCCGCCGGGGCCCAGCAGGGTCAGGACGGTTCCCGGGTGAAGACGCTCGTTGGTCCGGCTCAGGACTTCGGCGCGTCCGATCAGGTCCTCGCCGAAGTCCTGAGGCAGGCTCCGGTCGGCCGGCGGGCGCTGGCCGGTGGGTTCGACCGGCGCCGACGACGCGCCTGCCTCAGTGGGTTGTATGTGCTGCTCCCGGCGCAGGATTCGGGTATGCAGACGTTGCACCGACGCTGAGGGGTCCAAACCCAGCTGTTCGGCCAAGGCCTCACGGTGCCGGGTGAAGGCATCTAGGGCCGAGCCCACGGAGCCGTAACGGTCGGCCGCCTCCATCAGCAACAGGACCCCCCGCTCACGCAGCGGATCCTCCACGAAGATGGACTCCAGGCTCGACACCGCCTCGCCGAGCCGACCCTGCGCGAGCAGTGACTCCGCGCGGGACTCCAACGCCTGCAGCCGTTGCTCCTCCAGCCGCGTCGCCTCGCCCCGGGCCAGGTCGTCAGCCAGGTCTCCCCACGCCGGGCCCCGCCACAGGACCAAGGCCGCGTCGAGCCGGTCCAGGCCATCCGGCGGAGCGTAGTTCCGCGCCGCCGAGAGCTGAGTCGTGAACTCGTCGTCGTCGCGCCACACCAAGCTCCGGTCCAGCTGGTAGCCCGGTGACCGGGCCCTCACCGTCTCGGCTCCGGGGCCGAGGGTGCGGCGCAGCCGGGCCACCGTGGTGTGCACCGACGCCCGCGGATCCCCCGGAAGGTCATCCCCCCAGATGTCATCGGCCAGATGACCCAGCGACACGACCCGTCCGCGTGCCAACAACAGCGAGGCCAGCAGGCGACGTTGGTTGCCCGAGGTCAGCGGGATCGACCCGGCGTCCGAGCGCGCCTCGAGCGGGCCCAGCACCGAGACCCAGATCTTCGTGTCAGGGTCGGCGCCCATGCCATCAGTATGCCGTGCCCTGACCCACGACGGCAGGGGTATGTGCACGGTTCACGAGGGTTGTCAGTGCCGTGTCAGAGCGGTGACAGCGCCCACTTCCAGACTCTTGGCATACGCCCCACCACCGTTGTGGGACACCGAATCGCAGGAGATCAACGATGCAGACCGAAGACCTCGCCGAGCGCTTGTTCGGCTCCATGCTTGGCACGTTCGACGTGCTGTCCATCTACCTCGGGGAGCGGCTCGGGCTGTATGCGGTGCTTCACGGCGGCACCCCGGTCACGACCGTCCAACTTGCCGAGAAGGCTGGCATCGACCCTCGCTACGCCCGCGAGTGGCTGGAGCAGCAGACCGTATCCGGGTTGCTCGAGGTCGACGACCCGGCCCAGCCGGCCGATGAACGTCGCTACCACCTACCAGCCGAGCACGCCGAGGTGTTGACCAACACCGACAGCCTGGCCTACCTGACTCCCTTCGCCCGGGTGGTGGCCTCCGCGGCCGTGCAGCTCCCGGCTCTGCTGGAGGCCTACCGCACCGGCGACGGCGTCGCGTGGGCTCAGTACGGCGACACCATGCGCACCGGTCAGGGCGACGCCAACAAGGCACTGTTTCTGCAGCTGCTGGGCTCGCAGTGGCTGCCGGCCATCCCTGCTGTTGACGCGGCGCTGCGCCGCGGTGGCCGGGTCGCTGACGTCGGGTGCGGCGAGGGGTGGTCCTCCATTGCGATGGCCTTGGCCTACCCCGAGATCAGTGTCGAGGGCATCGACCTCGACCCCGAGTCGACCGAGGCCGCCACGAGGCACGCGCGGCAGTACGGCGTGGCCGACCGGGTCTCGTTCCGCACCGCCGAGGCCGGTGGCTCACCCGGTGAGCACGATGCCTACATCCTGGTCACCGCCTTCGAGTGCGTGCACGACATGGCCAACCCGGTGGAGGTGCTCGCCTCGATGCGACACATGGCGGCGCCCGACGGGCACGTCCTGGTGATGGACGAGCGGGTCGGCGAGACCTTCACCGGCCCCAGTGACCCGGTCGAACAGCTGTTCTACGGCATGTCGCTGTTCATCTGCCTGCCCGACGGCATGTCGCACTCACCGTCCGTCGGCACCGGCACGGTCATGCGCCCAGCGACCCTGCGCCGGTATGCCGAGCAGGCCGGCTTCGCCGGAGCGGACGTGCTGCCGATCGAGAACGACCTGTTCCGCTTCTACTCGCTCACGCAGTAGGCGCGCACCTCGCCTGGAAAGGCACCAACGACGACCACACAATCTGGCACACGGCGGCACAGAACTGACCAGTACCAGGGCACCAGACCGACCGAGCGTGGACCACGACCGGACATCCCATTCGCGCGCCCGTTGCAAACAGAACCGTCTCAATGGAGGAACGTCGAGCGAGAACTCGCTGCTAGCGAGACTAGGGCAGCTGATCCGGTGGGAGATGAGTCCCGGTGAGCCCGTCCGGACGCTGTCCCGGGACACGGGTGTCAACCGTGACGGCATCTTGGCCGCTTCGCCAAGTACCCCACATTGGGCGCTATGGGCAGCAGCTTGGGCCCCGTGGTCTGGTCGGGCATCGGGCATCCTTGACTGCCACAGTCATTACCCTCCATTCTCGAGTAGCGAGCGATGGTGCACCTCGGGCCGTTGGAGGCTGGAGTGTCAAGTCAATCAGGGCCAGCAATCGAGGCAGCATGGGCGTATGAGCGGCTGCACGTCAACGCGTTGTTCCGGCAGTGGGCAGAGCCCGTGCTCGCCGCTGCCGCCGTGACCACGGGCGACGGGGTGCTCGATGTGGCGTGCGGCACTGGTGTCCTTGCACGGGCCGCCCTTGGTCTGGTCGGGCCAAGAGGGTCGGTAACAGGTTTGGATATCGGCAGTGGCATGCTCACCGTCGCCGAGAGTATCGAGCCGGGTGTGCGATGGGTCGAGGGTGAGGCTGGTCGGCTTCCCTTCGAAGGGGACGAGTTCGACGCCGTGGTTAGCCAGTTCGGGCTGATGTTCTTTCCCGACCCGGTCCTGGGGATCCGCGAGATGCTCCGCTGCACGAAGCCGGACGGGCGAGTCGTGGTGGTCGTATGGGATGCGCTGGAACGTTCACAGGCCTACCCGATCGCTGTGGAACTAGTGGATCGACGAGCAGGTTCGGCCGCCGGCGAGGCGCTGAGGGCCCCGTTTGCGATGGGTGACATCGACGAGCTTAGAAGGTTGTTCGAGGACGCCGGGGCAACGACGGTCTCGATCAGCACTCAGAGCGGCACCGCAACGTTCCCGAGCGTGCGCTCGATGGTCGAGGCGGACCTTCGAGGCTGGCTGCCCGTGATGGGCGTCTTCCTCAGCGATGCTTTGATCGAGTCAGTCCTGGTGGAGGCCGAAGAGGCGCTGAGCGAGTACGTCACCTCGGAGGGAACGATGGTGTTCGATACCCCGGCCCATATCGTCGCAGTTGATCTATCAGACCGGCTCGGTGCACCGCGTCGGTGAGTGTGGACGACGCGAGCCATCGCGGCTCTGCCGAACGCGAGGGCTTCCTCAATGACACGCGTGAGGGTGGCAGGAAGCGAGTACAGAACACCGTTATCTCTCGGCGAAGTGGCGGGTGCAGGCCAAACAGTCCGGACCATCGCGCCCCGCGACCCGTACCCGCGTGGACCTCGGCATCGGCCTCCGACCGTCGGTCCGAGCTGGCGCTCTCAAACCATCACAAAGTCACGGTGGCCCACGCCCTAGTGGGCGCTTGGCAGCATGTTCGGGACACGCCCAATCTGGGCTACTAGACACTCGCGGTAGGCCGGTGTCTGGCCAGACTCGGTCTAGGTGCCCGGCGGGACGCTCTCTTTTGGGCTGCCCACCCGTGAGCGGGTGTGGCTCGCTATCGGTCTGCAGCCCGT
>JBAUJO010000015.1:0-12756 GCA_049683875.1 Ornithinimicrobium sp. | reverse complement strand
CAGCAGCACCGTGGAGACCGCGGGCGGCGGCCAACGTCGGCGACGCCGCCGCGGTCGCGGCTCCGGTGGCGGTCAGCCGACGGGGCCCTCCGGAGGCTGACCGGAGGTCTGCTCCAGCCGCTCCAGCCCCGCTGACAACGGCTGAGAAGGGCCCATCCGTCGACCCTGCTCGCAGTGCTCCTGAACGGCGCACCATCGGCACAGCGCGGAAGGCCTGGCCTCGAAGAGGAGCGACGCCGCTCCCTGAGTCTCGAAATCTGCGTGCGCGAGCGCGATGTCGACCCCAATGGACTCCGCCTCCGCCAGTTTGCGTGTCAGCGAGAGCTCGGTATGCCGGTGGCCCACCACGGTGCCCGTGGGCAGATGGTGCAGCTCCACCTGCCGCACCGGCCGGCGGAACATCCGCGACAAGGCGACCGCGTACAGGCCCAGCGCCAGCGAGGTCCGCGCCGAGTCGGGCTCCGGGGGGCTCGACCCGGTCTTGTAGTCGACCACCACGAGCTCGTCGTCGCGGTCCTCGACACGGTCCACTCGGCCCGTGACGGCCAGGGACGCCGTCCGGAGGGCGACGGTGCGCTCCAGCGCCACCGGCTGGTTCTCCCGGTCGGTGCCGCGCAGGTAGTCGACCAGCCACCGGCCTACGAGCACCCGCCACTGCGCCGACTGTTCCGGGTCCTCGAACCCGGCGTGCTGCCACAGCCTGCCCAGGAGACTCCTGACCCCATCCGGGGTCTGCTCCCCCGGGGGCAGGTCCCAGAAGTGGCTGAGCGCTGCGTGGGCCGAGTTGCCGATCGAGACGATGGCCCGCTGCGGGGCAGGCGGGCGTCGCGGACGATCCAGATACTGCAGGCGATAGGCCTTCGGGCAGTCCAGCCACAGCGCGAGCCGCGAAGGACTCACACTGAGAAGCCGTCCTTGGGGGGGCTTGTCGCTGTCGCTCACGGTGCCGACCCCAGCGGAGCGCTCCCACTGCCGAGCTCGATCAGACGCTCGAGGTGCTCGGCCGTGGTGGTGCACTGCGCCAGACGGTTCGACTTGCCCGCGCCGTGGTAGTCGCTGGACCCGGTCTGCAGCAGGTCGTGACGTGCGCTGATGGTCGCCGCGGCGGCGACGGCGGCACTGTCGTGGTCGGGGTGATTCACCTCCAGCCCGAGCAGACCCGCGTCTACCAGCTCGTCGATGTCGGCCTCGGCGACCACGTGCCCGCGTGCGCGTGCGAACGGGTGGGCCAGGACCGGCACCCCCCCGGCGGCGAGGATCACCTCGATCGCCTCGGGTGCCGGCGGAGCCCAGTGCCGCACGGAGTAGCGGCTCGTGGAGTGCAGCACCCGCTCGAAGGCCGCGTTGCGGTCGGTGAACGACCCGGCTCTGACCAGGGCGTCGGCAACGTGTGGGCGCCCCAGCGTGGTTTCTGAACCGAGGCGGGTGACGATCTCGTCGTAGTCCAGTGGGTAGCCGTCGGCGACCAGCAGGTCCACCGTGCGACGGAACCGGGTGCTGCGGTGGTACCTGATCGTGCGCATCAGCTCGACCAAGCTGTCGTCGTGCGGGTCGACCAGGTAGGCCAAGAGGTGGACCGACATCCCGCTGACCTGGGTCGACAGCTCGACGCCGGGAATCAGCGTGACCCCGGCCCGCGCCGCATGTGAGGCGGCCGCGCCCCACCCGTCGACGACGTCGTGGTCGGTCAGCCCGAGCACGTCCACCCCGGCCAGGTCGGCCGCCTGCACGAGCTCTGCCGGCGTCTGGGTGCCGTCACTGTGCACGGTGTGGGTATGCAGATCGATCACCGGAGCGGTGCGGGTCGTCGGCATGACAGCACCGTAGGTCACCTCACCTCCTGCGCGGGCGCCGCGTGTGCTCAAGCGGTGTAGGAGCCCATTGCCCGGCGTCGCGCGCGCAGGGCGGCGCGGTCCAGACCGAAGCGTCGTCGAGCGATGTAACTCCCGATCGACAGACCTGCGGCCAGCCCGAGACCGACGGCGATGGCGGTGATCATCTGGACGATCGCGGCGGTCGCCAGCTCCTCGGGGTTGGTCATGAGCAAGAAGATGGCGCGATAGACCGCCAGACCGGGCAGCAGCGCCACGATGGCCGCGGTGCTGATGACCAGCTCCGGCGCGCGCAGCCGCACATGGACGGTGTACGCCAGCGCCCCGACCACGGCCGCGCCCACCCCGGAGGCGGCCGCCTGACCGAGGTTCAGCAGTGAGGCCGCCTGGAAGACGAGCCAGGCCGTTGCCGCCAGACCCGCCGCGATGAACGTGGCTCGGGGCCTCGTGTAGTGGGTCAGGCAGAACCCCACGGCGACGACCATGGCACCGATAGTGCTGGGCAGTAACACCCCGAACCCACCGTCGTCGACGTAGGGGCTGATGCTCATGGTGATCCCCACGCTGCGCGCCACCGAAAGGACCACGGCCACTCCCACCGCGATCCCCAGCGTCATCATCACGACCTCGAGTCCGCGTGCGCCCGCCGTCACGTAGTAGCCGTCGATCGCATCCTGGGCCGCACCCATGACCGACAGGCCGGCCAGGAGGACGATGATGCCGGACACCACGACCAGGGAGGGAGCGCCCACCCCTGGCAGGTCGATCCCCAGACCCCTGCGACCTTGGGCTCCGTCGCCGGCGGACTGGACCCAGAACAGCGCGACGGCGATGAGTGAGGGGATGGCGGCGCTGACGGCCTGGCTGAAGAACGAGGCCACACCGTAGCCGTAGAGGACCCGCTGGGCGCGGTCGACCAGAGCCGCGCTGGTCCCGGCGACCACCCACATCACTGGGTCACCGCCGAACAGGATCACGACACCGACGGCAGTCAACGCCATGCCGAGAGTGACGACCCAACGCCGGTACGGGTGGGGCGCGGTGAGCACGTCGCTGAGGCGGGAGCGCGCCGCCTCCACGTCGATCGTCGTGCGCGGGCGGGTCGACGAGGACCTGCGCTGCGAGCGCCAGTCCTCTGGCGACCCGCACAGGTCGTCCACGAGCAGCTGCAGGCCCTCGAGCCGGGTGAAGTCCATCGACCGGAGCTTGATCACACGCATCACCGACAGCGGGTCCTCATAGATCCCACGCTGCATCGACACCGAGATCGAGGTGTAGGTGATGTCGACCGACGTGGACTTCACCCCGTAGGCCGAGGTGACCCGCAACACCGTGGTGACCACGTCGGCCGCCGACGCCCCGGTCGACAGGGCCGCCTCCCCGATTCTCAGCGCGAGGTCCAGCACCGCCCGAGCGTGTTGTTGGGACACATCGTCGTCGGTACCGGGAAGGGCGATGGGTACGGTCGGCGGACCGATGCCGCGTACCGCCCAGTTCGCTCGCTCGCGCCACACTTCACCGAGCTTGGCGTTCGGCTTCAGCTGGGGCTCGGTGATGACGCGCGCTCGTGGACCGGAGAGCCCGGTCCTCCGGGATTTCTCACTCACACCCGCAGCGTAGGCAGGAGGCGGGCGTGCCGCCCACTCGGCGTGCCACCATGGCATCATGAGCGAGGAACAGCCCCGTGCCGAGCATCGCAGCCGCCCTACCGGCAAGGCGTTCCTGGAGTTCATGACGCGGGGCTGGGCCCCCGTCTCCGAAGACCTGCCCCCGATCTGCGAGGCCGCGACCTACGCGGTGGCCAGGAGGGAGAGCGTGTCCGCCGCCTTCCCCGCAGACCGCCTCGTCGTTCCGGCCGGCGGGCTGAAGGTGCGTAGTAACGACACCGACTACGTCTTCCGTCCACACAGCGCGTTCGCACACCTGACCGGCCTTGGTGCCGACCGTGAGCCCGACGCCGTGCTGATGCTCGACCCGCTCCCCGAGGGCGGGCACGAGGTCACCCTCTTCGTGCAGCCTCCCGCCGGCCGCGACCGGCCCGAGTTCTTCTCCGACTCACGCTCCGGAGAGTTCTGGATCGGGCCGCGCCCCTCGCTCGACCAGCTTGCTGCGGAGCTCGGCGTGCGCACACGGCACGTCGACGAGCTGGCCGACGCCGTCGCCAAGGACGTGCCCGGGACCGGCGTGCGCGTGGTCCGGGGGGCGGACTCTCAGGTGACTGCTCTTGTCGACAAAGCGCGCAGTGCCGGTATCCAGGACCAGGCGGCAGCGGAGGCCACCGCCCAGACCAATGACCAGGACATCGATGCCGACGAGGGACTGGGGCGGTACCTGTCAACGCTGCGTTTGGTCAAGGACGAGTGGGAGATCGCCCAGATGGAGGACGCGGTGGAGGCGACGGCGCTCGCCTTCGACGCGGTCGTCGCCGAGCTGCCCGAGGCGGCGGCACGCGGTCGCGGGGAGCGGTGGGTCGAGGGGACCTTCGGCCGGGCGGCCCGGCAGGCGGGCAACGGCGTCGGCTACGACTCCATCTGCGCCGCCGGTGAGCACGCCACCACGTTGCACTGGATCCGCAACACCGGGGAGGTGAACGAAGGCGACCTCGTGCTGGTGGACGCCGGGGTGGAGACCGAGGCCCTGTACACCGCTGACGTCACCCGCACCTTGCCGGTCGGTGGGAGGTTCAGCGAGGCTCAGCGCGCCGTCTATGACGCGGTGCTGGCGGCTCAGGAAGCGGGTCTGGATGCCGCCCGTCCCGGAAACAGCTTCAAGGACGTGCACGCCGCCGCGATCCGAGTCATCGCTCAGACGCTCTTCGACTGGGGGCTGCTCCCGGAGGGTGTGAGTGTGCAGGACACCCTGGACTCAGAGGAGGGTCAGTTCCATCGCCGATGGATGGTGCACGGGACCAGCCACCACCTGGGGATCGACGTCCACGACTGCGCTCTAGCGCGACGCAGTGACTACATGGACGGCGAGCTGCGCGAAGGCATGGTGCTGACCGTCGAGCCCGGCCTGTACTTCAAGTCCGACGACCTGATGGTGCCCGAACGCCTGCGTGGCATCGGGGTGCGGATCGAGGACGACGTGGTGATCACCGCGGAGGGGTGCCGGAACCTGTCAGCGATGCTGCCGCGCGCCGCGGAGGACGTCGAACGGTGGGTGCAGAGCGCGGGCTCGCGTCGCTGAGCCCGGGTCGCCTCCAGCTCAGTCGCGCGGGGTCGTCATCTGCTCCAGCAGATCACGGGCGCGTTCGGCGTACTTGTGCTCCGTCAACACCTCGTACCGGGTGGCCACCACCTGTGAGACGGAGGTGAAGTCGCGCCGACCCCGTGTCATGGCGTAGCCGATGAGAACGTAGGCCAGGCCGAAGAACGCACCGAACCCGATGCAGTAGAAGATCGTCATGAGCGCGTCGCCAGAGTTGGCGAACAGCGCGAAGATCAGCCCGATGAACAACCCGAACCAGATGCCCGACAGCAGCCCGCCGAGCGCAACCCGCCCGGCTGTCAGCCGTCCGGTCACACGTTCCACCTGTCGCAGGTCGGTGCCCACGATCATGCAGTTCTGCACCGGGAACTCCTCGTCCGACAGGTAGTCGACAGCGCGCTGCGCATCCTCGTACTTGTCGAAGACACCCAGCGACATGGGGTAGTCCAAGGTCAGACCCGCCCCCGGGCGGGGTGGTCGCGCACCGCGAGCAGACATGGATGACGTCACGTCCTCCATCTTGACACTTCCACGATGGGTCTGCGACGAGGAGGTCGCCTCAACGGCGCGGGGATGAGCCGCGCGGCTTGACCGGGCGGCGCGCGACGTCGGCCGGGGTCGTGTGGCGGAACGCGCGGTCCGTTGAGGGCGTGTAGGTCGTGCCCGTGGGGAGAACCATGAGGTGCGTATGACCTTTCTCAGGAGTGTTTGGTCGGACAGTCCTGACTACAACATCCGCGCCGGAGTTGTTCCCGACCGAACGGCTCCCCCTGATCCGAGCCTGCCATCGGTATCGTGGGCTCGTGAGTCCTCGTGTCTTCGTCGCCCGCATGGCCGGTCAAAGCGTGTTCGACCCGCTCGGCGACGAGGTGGGACGGGTTCGCGACGTGGTGGTCGCGCTCGGGCCCCGGGCCGGTGTGTCCACCCGAGGGATCCGGGCGGTGGGGCTGGTGCTGGAGGTGCCGGGCCGGCGTCGGGTCTTCGTGCCCATGACGCGGGTCACCAGCGTCGACGCGGGAGCCATCATCACCACGGGCCTGGTCAACCTGCGCCGCTTCGAGCAGCGTCGCAACGAGACGCTCGTGGTCGCGGAGCTGTTCGACCGGCGGGTCACCGTGCATGAGGACGGCACGGAGGGCTTCGCTGCCGTCGTCGAGGATCTGGCCATGGAGGCCCAACGCAACGGTGACTGGCGCGTGAGCAAGGTCTTCGTGCGCAAGGGCGTAGGGGCCGAGCGGCAGGGCAAGGGCCTGCGGCTGCGGCGGCGGCGGGGCGAGACCGTGCTGGTCGACGTGGACCGCGTCTCCGGTCTGGCGATCAGCGGTCCGGTGCAGGCGGTCGACGCGCTGCTCGAGAGCTACGAGGACCTCAAGACCGCTGACCTGGCCGAGGCCGTCCGCGAGCTTCCAGCCAAGCGCAGGGCCGAGGTGGCGGATGCCCTGGAGGACGCCGTGCTGGCCGACCTGCTGGAGGAGCTGCCGGAGGACGACCGGGTCGAGATCCTGGTCAACCTGGAGATCGAGCGCGCGGCGGACGTCTTGGAGGCCATGCAGCCCGACGACGCCACCGACCTGATCACCGAGCTTCCCGCCGACAAGGCCGAGCAGCTGCTGCAGCTGATGGAGCCCGACGAGGCAGCACCGATCCGCCGGCTGCTGGCCTACGAGGAGGACACCGCCGGCGGCATGATGACGCCCGAGCCGGTGATCCTGGGCCCCGAGGCGAGCATCGCCGAGGCCCTGGCGCTGGTCCGACGGCAGGAGCTTTCCCCAGCCTTGGCGTCCCTGGTCTTCGTCTCGCGCCCTCCCCACGAGACACCGACAGGCAAGTACCTCGGCGTGGTCCACATCCAGCGCCTGCTGCGCGAACCACCACACGAGGCGATCGGTGGAGCGCTGGACTCCGCCGTCGACCCCATCGGCCCGCAGGCGTCCCTGGGGACGGTGACCAGGCTGCTGGCCGCCTACAACCTGGTCGCGCTGCCGGTGACGGACCCCGAGGGGCGCCTCATCGGTGCCGTGAGCGTGGATGACGTGCTGGACCATCTCCTGCCCGAGGACTGGCGTGAGAACGACGCCGCGCTGGAGGTGAACCTGCGTGGATGACCAACCCACCTCACCGCGCCGACCGCGCCGGCGTTCCGAACGTCCCCGTCAGGGTGAGCGTCTGGACCAGCCGCTGGTGCGGGACCGGCAACGTCTACGCCGGCCGCGGATGGACCCGGATGCCTTCGGCAAGTTCGCCGAAGGCTTCGCCCGCTTCATGGGGACAGCCCGCTTCCTGGCCTACATGTCGCTGTTCGTGCTGTTGTGGCTGCTGTGGAACACGTTGGCACCGACCGGCGCGCGCTTCGACCCCTACGCGTTCATCTTCCTCACGCTGATGCTCAGCCTGCAGGCGTCGTACGCTGCGCCGTTGATCCTGCTCGCCCAGAACCGGCAGGCCGACCGCGACAAGGTCACCATCGAGCAGGACCGCACGCGGGACGAGCGGGCCCTGGCGGAGACCGAGTTCCTGACCCGCGAGGTCGCTTCCCTTCGTATCGCCATGCGGGACACCGCAACCCGTGACTTCGTCCGCTCCGAGCTGCGTAACCTGCTCGAGGACATGACCGAGCGCGGCATATACCTGTCCGCCGACACGCCCGAGGAGCACGACGGGCGCGGCGGCGCGCGCGAGCCGGGCTCCGAGACCACCTGAGACGGGCCTACCATAGGGGGGTGTCCACCCCCACCCTTGACGCTCTGCACGCTGCCCTGGCGAAGGTGAACGACCCCGAGATCCGTAAGCCGATCACGGA
This sequence comes from Ornithinimicrobium sp., assembly GCA_049683875.1. GTDB lineage: Bacteria > Actinomycetota > Actinomycetes > Actinomycetales > Dermatophilaceae > Ornithinicoccus. The sequence continues at coordinate 4,914 of JBAUJO010000015.1, read as the reverse complement.
GCTGGGCATGGTGGAAAGCGTCGACATCCACGACTCCGGCAACGTCGAGACCACCATCCTGCTCACCGTGCCCGGCTGCCCGATGAAGGAGACGATCACCCGAGAGGTCACCCAGGCCCTTCGTGCCGTCGACGGTGTCGCGGAGGTGTCGGTGCGGCTCGGGGTAATGAGTGACGACCAGCGCCAGACCCTGCGCTCGAACCTGCGCGGTGGAGCGCCGGAGAAGGAGATCCCGTTCGCGCGCCCCGACACGCTGACCCGGGTGTACGCCGTGGCCTCGGGCAAGGGAGGCGTGGGCAAGTCCTCGGTCACCGTCAACCTGGCCGCCTCGATGGCCGAGCAGGGGCTACGGGTCGGCGTGGTGGATGCCGACATCTACGGCTTCTCCGTGCCGCGCATGCTGGGTGTGGCGCTCCCGCCCACCCAGGTCGACGAGATGATCCTGCCGCCGATCGCGCACGAGGTGAAGGTCATCTCGATCGGGATGTTCGTGCCCGGCAACCAGCCGGTCGTCTGGCGCGGCCCCATGCTGCACCGGGCCATGCAGCAGTTCCTCGCCGACGTGTTCTGGGGGGATCTGGACGTGTTGCTGCTGGATCTGCCGCCAGGGACCGGAGACATCGCCATCACCGTCGCGCAACTGCTGCCGAACTCCGAGCTGCTGGTGGTGACCACCCCGCAGAAGGCCGCAGCGGAGGTGGCCGAACGTGCCGGGTCCATCGCCCTGCAGACCCATCAGAGGCTGGTCGGGGTGATCGAGAACATGTCGTGGCTGGAGCTGCCCGACGGGTCGCGACAGGAGATCTTCGGCTCCGGTGGCGGCGCCGCGGTCGCCCAGTCGCTGTCCCGCTCGATCGGAGCCGAGGTACCGCTGCTGGGGCAGGTTCCCCTTGATGTGACCGTGCGCGAGGGCGGTGACACCGGAGTTCCGGTCGTGCTCGGTCAGCCTGACTCGCCCGCTGCTACGGCGCTACGCGGCGTAGCCCGCCAGATCTCCTCGCGAAGCCGCGGGCTGGCCGGGCGCAAGCTGAGCATCACCCCGAGCTGAAGGTCACCCGGGCTGAGCCCCGCCGGAGACGACGTGGCGCGGCTACGTGGCGTCAGTGTCGAACGGTGTGGGCAGGTCGGGGTCGTGGGTGTCCAGCTGTCGGCGCGAAACAGCTGACCGCCGCGCGGGCTGGGGCGACTGCTCCGACTCCAACTGTCCAGTGGCGTCCACCGGCACCATGCCGGCCCGAGCGGCGGTCGTGTCTGCGCGGTCGCTGGGGGTGGCCAAGGCCTCGCGGACGATGCGCCGGGGGTCGTACTGCCGGGGGTCGAGCTGTGCCCAGTTCACGTCGTCGAAGGCCGGGCCCATCTCCTCACGAATCTGCGACTTCGCACCCTCGGCCATGTCTCGCAGGTTGCGCACCGCCCGGGCCAGCCCGGCGGCGTACTCCGGCATCTTGCTCGGGCCCAGGATGATCAGGGCCAGGATGAGGATGATCAGCACCTCGCCGCCGCCGAGGTTCAACATCGGGGCCTCGCCCCCGGTGGGTCAGCTGGCCAGGACATGCAGTGATTGTGCCTGATCGGGCCTCGCGATCAGCCCAACGCTGGCACCGGCACGGCGGCTTTGGTGGGGGTGACCGTAGCGTCCGGCCGACGGGGGGCGCGATGGGCCAGGGTCTGCCGCAGCTGGGACCGTCCCCGGTGGATCCGGGAGCGCACGGTGCCGAGCTTGATCCCCAGGGTCTGGGCGACCTCTTCGTAGGAGTAACCCTCGATGTCGCACAACACCACGGCGGCCCGGAAGGTAGGCGCCAGGGAGTCCAGCGCCTGTTGGATGTCCCCGTCCAGATGACCGTTGTCGAAGGCCTCCTCGGGGCCGCTCATACGCGAGGGCAGGCGTGCGGCGAACTCCTCTGACAATGCGTCGAACCGGATCCGCTGCTTGCGACGCGCGCGGTCCAGGAAGAGGTTGGTGGTGATCCGGTGCAGCCATCCCTCGAAGGTTCCCGGGCGGTAGCTGTCCAGCGAGCGGAAGACACGGATGAAGACGTCGTGCGTGAGGTCCTCGGCGTCGTGCTGGTTGCCGGTCAGTCGGTAGGCGAGGCGGTAGACTCGGGCCGAGTGCAGGCGAACGACCTCATCCCAGGTCGGCTGCTCCCACACCAGGCTGTCGTCCATCATGGCCTCTCCCCGACGCCGTCCCTTCGACAACGTTGGACCTCTGATGTTGGCACCGCACCCTGAGCATTGGCTGAACGGTCTAGGCTGACGACATGGCTGCGCAGCGGATGACCTCGTGGACGTATGCGGAGAGTTTCGTGCCCGCGCCGGCAGCGGTGGAGCACGCGAGCGAGCAGGACCAGGCACGAGGGGGGCGGCCGTTTCCGGCTTCGGCCGGATCGTCGCTGCGGCTGCTGGCCGCGGCGCTGGAGGCCAGCCACGTGATCGAGGTCGGAGGCGGAGCCGGGGTCTCGGGCCTGTGGCTGCTCGCGGGGATGAGCGCAGACGGCGTGCTCACCACCATCGAGCCGGAACCGGAGCGACAGCGGGCCGCACGCGCCGCCTTCGCCGCGGCGGGAGTCGCCCCGCAGCGCACCCGGCTCATCGGCGGCGACGCGCTGACCGTGCTGCCGCGGATGACGGACGGTGCCTACGACATGGTCGTCGTGGCCGGTGAGCACCAGGGCGACGCTGGCTACACCGAAGAAGCGCTGCGACTCCTGCGTCGCGGCGGTGCCCTGGTGGTCAACAACATCCTGGGGCAGGACCGGGTGGCCGACCCCACCGCACGCGACGAGGTCACTGTGGCCATCCGCGACCTGGGCAAGAGCCTGCGCGATGACGACCGGCTGATGTGTGCACTGTGGCCCGTCGGCGACGGAGTGCTTGCCGCCATCAAGCGCTGACCGGGGCCTCACTCACCCGGAGACAACAAAGCCCACATCGTCACGGGGTGTGGATGCGGGCTGCTGTGGCCAGGGCGGTGAGGATCAGCCCAGGCACTCCTGGATGGCGTCGCCCAGCGCTCCGGCCTCCTCGGCGTTCATCTCCACGACCAGCCGGCCGCCACCTTCGAGCGGCATGCGCAACACGATCCCACGGCCCTCCTTGGTGACTTCGAGGGGGCCATCCCCAGTGCGGGGCTTCATCGCTGCCATCGTGAACCTTCCGTCAGACGCAACACCCACCGTGTAGCCCTCGGCAGGCGAAATCGCCTTCATTATCCATTGACCTACGGTGGTCGGCCTAATCCGTCGGGCACACTGACGACGTGCCCGCCCGTTCCGCCGGTAGCCACCCTCACCCCGTCGTGCCCCAGGAGGTCTGACCATGACCAGCGAGCCCACACCAGCCTCGGTCCAGGTGGCCATCGGCGCCGGTGTCGCCACGGTGACCATGGCCCGGCCGGCCGCCATGAACGCCCTCGACATCGTCACCAAGGACGGTCTGCTCCGCGCGTTGGGTGAGGTCGCCGCCGACCCTGCGGTGCGCTGCGTCGTGCTCGCCGGCCAGGGCCCCGCGTTCAGCGTCGGCCAGGACCTGAAGGAGCACGCACGGCTGCTGCGCGAGGCGCCCTACGACGTCTGGCGCACGGTCCGGGAGCACTACAACCCGATCGTCGAGTTGATCGCAGGGATGGACAAGCCCGTGGTCGCCGAGGTCGGCGGCGTGGCAGCGGGGGCCGGCGCCTCCTTCGCCTTCGCAGCGGACCTGCGCTACCTGTCCGAGAACGCGGGCTTCACCTTGGCCTTCGCCGGCGTGGCGCTGTCGTGCGACTCCGGCGCCTCGTGGACGCTGCCCCGGCTCGTAGGGACGGCCAAGGCGAAGGAGCTGATGATGCTCGGTGGCAGCGTCGACGCTGCGGAGGCCTTGCGCCTCGGGCTGGCCACCGAGGTCGTTCCGGCGGACGTCCTGTCGTCGCGCGTGGCTGAGGTCGCCGCCAGGTTGGCGGCCGGCCCCACCCTTGCCTTGGGTGCGATCCGCCGCGCGGTGACGTTCTCGGCCACGGCCCCGCTGGAGGAGGCGCTGGAGCACGAGGCCACGTTGATGGACCGCACCGGCTCGAGCAGGGACCACACCGAGGCCGTCGCCGCGTTCCTGGCCAAGCAGACCCCCAGCTTCCACGCTCGTTGACCCGGCGGCCGGCGACGACGGCGGGCACGGCACCGGTTCACGGGGGGTTGTCCCGTGGAGGGACGAACATGAACAGCTCCCAGGTCCACCAGACCTGCCACCCCAGGAACAGCCCGGTCAGCACGAGCGTGCGCACGACGAGGAGCCAGCTCGCCTGCGGCCCGCGGTCCGCCCCGGTGCTCCAGCCGGCCCCGACGGCGACCACGAACACCGGGAAGAGCAGCAGCAGGTAGCGGTAGATGCTGGTCCACGGGTCCAGCGCCGCCGCGAGGTACAGCGGGTACGCCAGCGACCAGGCCCGCAGCTCCACCCCCAACGCGGCAGCCCAGGGGCCGAGTATGGCCAACAGCAGCAGAATCGCTCCCGCCGCGAGCAGCCACGGGCCCCGGGTGTCACCGAGGACCAGGCGAGCCACCTCGAGGGTGGGCACAAAGGGGATGACCGGCTCTCCTGCCCGCCACGCCGCCATCGTGGAGGGGTACGCGTCGGCGCGTCCGGTGCCAATCCACGCCAGGGCGGGCCACAGCAGTCCGGACACCCCGCACGCTACGACGGCCGCCACCATCGAGGCCGCCTCGCGCCGCCCCACCGGATCGGCGCCTGGGCTGCGCCAACGATGCACCACCGCGACGAGGGCGACCAGACCCAGCGGGAGAGCGATCGGCCGCGCCAGCCCGGTCAGCAGGGCGACCGCCGCGGCCAGCAACCATCGGCGCCGGATCAACAGCCACAGCGCCGAGCCCAGGAGCAGCAGGGCCAGCGACTCGGTATAGGCGACCTGCAGCACAG
>JBAUJO010000014.1:0-11488 GCA_049683875.1 Ornithinimicrobium sp. | reverse complement strand
GTCCTGAAGCGCCGCCGGCGAGGCGGCATACGTCATCGCGTCCAGGACGGTGACCACCGTGTCGGTATGGCGCACGAGGTGGTCGACGAAGTTGAAGCCGATGAAGCCGGCCCCACCGGTGACGAGTATGTGACGCACGCGGTCATGGTAGTCAGCCATGCGGTCCGGTCGGCGCCGTCCACCTACAGTGGCCTCCCATGAAGGGCATCATCCTCGCGGGAGGTACCGGCTCGCGGCTACACCCGATCACCCAGGCCATCAGCAAGCAGCTGGTCCCGGTGTACGACAAGCCGATGGTCTACTACCCGCTGACCTCGCTCATGCTCGCGGGCATCCAGGACATCCTGCTGATCACCACACCGGCGGATGCGGGACAGTTCCGTCAGCTGTTGGGTGACGGCTCTCAGTTCGGCATCCGGCTGACCTACGCCGAACAGCCCAGCCCGGACGGGCTGGCCCAGGCGTTCCTCCTCGGCGAGCAACACATCGCGGGTGAGTCGTGTGGGCTCGCCTTGGGCGACAACATCTTCTACGGCCCGGGCCTGGGCCGGCAGCTGGGCCGGTTCACCGAGATCGAGGGCGCTGCCATCTTCGGCTACCGCGTCAACGACCCTCGCTCCTATGGCGTCGTCGAGTTCGACGACGCCGGGCGAGCGATCTCCTTGGAGGAGAAGCCTCCTTCGCCGCGCAGCCGGTATGCCGTGCCCGGCCTGTACTTCTACGACACCCAGGTCGTCGAGCGCGCCAAGGCCCTCAAGCCCTCGGCACGCGGTGAGCTGGAGATCACGGACCTGAACCGGGGATATCTAGACGAGGGGCTCTTGCAGGTGCAAATTCTGCCGCGCGGCACCGCCTGGCTGGACACCGGGACTTTCGACTCGCTCAATGATGCGTCAAACTACGTGCGGACCTTGGAAGGGCGGCAAGGTCTGAAGATCGGTGTTCCCGAAGAGGTCGGCTGGCGGATGGGCTTTCTTTCCGATGACGAGCTGGCGGCGAGGGCGGAACCGTTGTTGGTGTCCGGATACGGCCACTATCTGTTGGAATTGCTGAACGAAGAGGCTCACGACGCACCGGATGAAGATCTATCTATACGATGAGGCACAACAAAGAAGGGGAGGAAAACGCATGCGGGTCCTGGTGACGGGCACTGAGGGATATCTGGGGTGCCTCCTGGCGCCGACCCTGGTCGCCGACGGGCATGAGGTCGTCGGCTTGGACACGGGGTACTACAAGAACGGCTGGCTCTACAACGGGTTGTCCTCGAGCCCGCAGACACTCATCAAGGACATGCGCGACCTGAGCGTGCAGGACTGCGAGGGCGTGGACGCGGTGGTGGCCATGGCCGAGCTGTCCAACGACCCCACCGGCGACCTGGTCGGTCCCATCACCTACGACATCAACCACAAGGGCTCGGCCCACGTCGCGCGCGTGGCCAAGGAGGCCGGCGTCCCACGCTTCGTCTACATGAGCAGCTGCTCGGTCTACGGGGTGGCGGACGGCACCGTGGACGAGACGTCAGCGACCGACCCGCAGACGGCCTACGCCGAGTGCAAGGCCATGACCGAGGCCGACCTCACCGAGCTGGCCGACGACTCGTTCCACCCGACCTCGCTGCGCAACGCGACCGCCTTCGGGGCCTCACCCCGCCAGCGTTTCGACATCGTGCTCAACAACCTCGCCGGGCTCGCCTGGGTGGAGAAGGAGATCGCGATGACCTCCGACGGCTCGCCGTGGCGACCGATGGTGCACGCGCTCGACATCGCCAAGGCCATCCGGCTGGTGCTGAACGCCCCGACCGAGCAGGTGCACGGGCAGGTCTACAACGTCGGCAGCAACGACAACAACTACACCGTTCGCGAGATCGCCGAGACGGTGCAGGCGGAGTTCCCCGGATGCGCGCTCAGCTTCGGCCCACCCAGCGCCGACAACCGCAGCTACCGGGTGAGCTTCGACAAGATCGCCGGCGACCTGGGCTTCACCTGCGACTGGGACCTGGCCGCCGGCGCCCGGCAGCTGCACCAGGTGTTCGAGGCGATCGGTCTGGACGCACAGACGTTCTACGGCCGAGGACATACCAGGCTCAAGCAGATCGAGTATCTACTGGAGTCCGGGCAGGTCAACCCCCAGCTCTTCTGGAACGAGGCAGTCGTATGAAGTTCACCCCCACCGAGGTCGACGGGTGCATGATCATCGACCTGGCCGAGCACAGTGACGACCGCGGGTTCTTCGCGCGCGCCTTCTGTCAGGAGGAGTTCGCCGAACACGGCCTGGACACGCTCGTCGCGCAGGCGAACATCGCGTTCAACCACCGGTCCGGCACCGTGCGCGGCATGCACCGGCAGCTGCCACCGCACGCGGAGGGCAAGCTCGTTCGCTGCACCCGAGGAGCGATCGTCGACGTCGCACTGGACCTGCGCGAGGACAGCCCGACGTTCGGCAGGCACATCATGGTCGAGCTGACCGCGGAGAACCACCGAGCTCTGTGGGTGCCGCCGTACGTCTCCCACGGCTACCAGACGCTGGCCGACGACACCGAGGTCACCTACCAGGTCTCCGGGCCGTATGCTCCCGGCGCCGAGAAGGGCCAGCGCTACAACGACCCGGCGTTCGGCATCGAATGGCCGCGTGAGGTCACCATGATCTCGGACAAGGACCGCGACGCACCGGACTGGGACGGGAAGCCACTGCCATGATGATCACCGACACGCTGCTGGCCGGTCGCGCACAGGAGGGTGCTCCGCTCCGCGTCGGCATCGCCGGGCCCGGCTTCATGGCCAAGGGCCTGATCAACCACATCGTCAACACGGTGCCCGGCATGGAGGTCGCGGCGATCTATGCGCGCCGCCCTGAGCAGGGGCGCGAGGCCCTGGCCCTGGCCGGTCGTGACGGCGACGCGGTGCGTGAGGCGTCGAACGCCTCGGAGGTGGACGCGGCGGCGGCCGCCGGAGCCACCTCGGTCACCGACGACATGGAGGCGATGACCTCGGCCGGGTCGGTCGATGCCATCGTCGACTGCACCGGCGCCGTCGAGTTCGGGGCGCATCTTGCCATGTCCGCCCTGGAGCACGGCAAGCATCTGGTGCTGATGAACGCCGAGGTGGACGCCACGGTGGGCACGGTCCTGAACGAGCGCTTCGAGGCCGCCGGCCTGGTCTACACCGGGTGCGACGGGGACCAGCCCGGTGTGGAGATGAACCTCATCCGCTTCGTGCGGGGGCTGGGCCTGCGCCCGCTCGTGGCCGGCAACATCAAGGGCCTGCAGGATCCGTACCGCAACCCCACCACCCAGGAGGGCTTCGCCAAGCAGTGGGGGCAGGACGCGCACATGGTGACCAGCTTCGCCGACGGCACCAAGGTCTCGGTGGAACAGGCCCTGGTGGCCAACGCGGCCGGCTTCTCGGTGCACCAGCGGGGGATGCTGCAGCGCGACCACCGTGGTCATGTGGACGAGCTGACGCAGATGTACGACCTCGAGGAGCTGCACGAGCTCGGGGGCGCGGTGGACTACGTGGTGGGCTCCCAGCCCGGTCCCGGCATCTACGTGCTGGCCGAGCACGATGACCCCAAGCAGCGTCACTACCTCAACCTGTACAAGCTGGGCGAGGGCCCTCTGTACAGCTTCTACACGCCCTACCACCTCTGCCACTTCGAGGTGCCGAACACGGTTGCCCGGGCGGTGATGCTCGGCGACGCCGCGATCAAGCCGCTGCCCGGCCCGCGCCACGTCGACGCGATCACGGTGGCCAAGACCGATCTTGCCGCCGGGTCGACCTTGGACGCCCGCGGTGGGTACACCTACTACGGCGAGGCGGAGAAGGCACGCGTCGCCTACGACCAGCGGCTGCTCCCGGTGGGTTTGGCGCAGGGCTGTGTGCTCAACCGCGACGTGACCAAGGACGAGGCCATCTCGTATGACGACGTGAGCGTGCCGGAGGGGCGTCTGGCCGACACCTTGCGGGCCGAGCAGGACACGGCGTTCGAGCAGTGAGCGCACCTGCCCTGGGCCAGACCCAGGCCTACGACTTCGCGGTGGTCGGTGGCGGAATCGTCGGCGTCGCCACGGCCCTGACGTTGCTGCGGCGCCGCCCGGGGGCCAGCCTGGTGCTGCTGGAGAAGGAGACGTCGCTGGGTTCGCACCAGACCGGCCACAACAGCGGCGTCATCCACGCCGGGGTCTACTACAAACCGGGGTCGCTGAAGGCGCAGCTGTGCTTCGCGGGGGCGCGCCGCACGCGGGAGTTCTGCGACGAGCAGGGCATCGGCTACCGAGACACGGGCAAGCTCATCGTGGCCACGAAGGACTCCGAGGTCCCGGCGATGGAGGCCCTGCACGAACGGGCCACCGCCAACGGGTTGGCTCTGGAGCGACTCGATGCCGGTGAGCTGCATCGCCGCGAGCCGAACGTGACCGGGGTGGCGGCGCTGTTCTCGCCGACCAGCGGCATCGTCGACTACGTCGAGGTGTGCCGGGCGATGGCGCGCCTGGTCGCCGAGGCGGGCGGTGAGATCTGCACCGGCGTGAGCGTCAGCGACCTCACCGAGTCGCTCAGCGAGGTGCGCATCGACGTCGCGCCCGGTGCTCCAGCCGGAGACGACTCGGCGCCGGACACCGAGCGTGTCTACGCCAAGCAGGTCGTGGTGTGTGGCGGCATCCAGGCCGACCGTCTGGCCCGCATGGCGGGCCTCGACGTCGACTTCCAGATGGTGCCCTTCCGGGGGGAGTACTACCGGCTGCCGGAGTCGAAGAACGACATCGTGAACACGCTGATCTACCCGGTGCCCGATGCCTCCATGCCCTTCCTCGGCGTACACCTGACGCTGATGATGGACGGCGGGGTGACCGTGGGGCCCAACGCCGTGTTGGGGTGGTCGCGTGAGGGCTACCCCAAGGGTTCGGTGACCGTATCGGACACGGCCGAGTTCCTGCGCTTCGGCGGGTTCTGGCGTCTGGCCAAACCGCTGTGGCGCACCGGGTTGGTCGAGCAGCGCAACTCGCTCTACAAGCCGGGCTACCTGGACCTGGTGCGCAAGTACTGCCCGTCGGTCCAGCTGTCCGACCTGCACTCGGAGCCCGCCGGCATCCGCGCGCAGGCGGTTCGCAAGGACGGCACGATGGTCGACGACTTCCTGATGCACTCCACGGCGAGGATGCTGCACGTGTGCAACGCCCCGTCGCCGGCGGCGACCTCGGCCCTGCCGATCAGCGAGATGATCGTCGACCAGGTGCTCACCGACCGGGCGTGAGCCCCAGCGTCATCTTGTCGGCGCGGAAGGCCTCGGCGTAGGTGCTGCGGCACTCCACCCCCCGCAGGCGTGCCAGGGCGGAGATGGTCTCGTAGTCCCACCAGTCCCGGGAGTGCTGCGAGGTGTAGTGCTCGTCGAGCACCTCCCACTTGCGGTGCATGCGCTCGGTGGACAGCGGCACGTAGAGGTTGGGGCGAAGTGAGCCGAGGTCGCCGTCCCACTTGGGGATCTCGTAGCGCAGGATGAGGTGGTTGCGGAACGCGGTCGGAGCCAACCGGCCGATGAGCGCGTGGTCTTGATGGGCATCGTCGGCGTGCGGGGTCAGCACGAGGTCCCAGGGCTCGGCGGCGAGGGCCCCCAGGTGGTCCTTGAGGGCGTCGAAGTCGACCGGCAGCCGGGTGTCGCGCAGGTCGGCGATCGTGACGTCGACCTGACCCGGTGTCACCAGCGCGGCCAGGGCCGCTCGGGACTCGGCGGCGCGCTCGGGGGTCGAGGTGGCGACGAAGGCACCGAAATGCACGGCGGGTTGCCGATCGGCGAGCGCCAGCAGCGTTCCTCCGGCGCCGATCTCGATGTCGTCGCAATGGGCTCCCAGAGCGAGGACCCGCAACGGGTCGCGGTGGCCGAGCAGCAGGTCGAGCACGCTATCGGGCGATGGTCATGGTGGGCTGGATGTTGTACGACTGGGGGTTGTCCCCCGACTGCTTCAGCCAGACCTCCCACGGCGCCGGGTGGATCATCGCGATCCGATCCAGCTCCACCCGCTCCTTGACGGTGTCCGCCGGCAACCAGAACCCGTCGTGCGGGTAACCCATCACCTTGCCCTCGCCGGCCAGAGCCGTCAGGGTGTTGCCGACGAGGTCGGTCCCTTCCTCCAGGCGGTCCAGGACTTCACGGCGGAAGACGAAGTAGCCGCCGTTCTCCCGTAGCGGGAGATCCCCGACGGACTCGATGGTGCTGACCATCTTGGAGTCGTCGGTCTGGACGACGTGGAACGAAGACTGTGGCGGCACGGCCAGCAATGAAGCCGCGGCGCCACTGGCCGTGAACTCTTCCACGATCGTGTCCATCGGCGCGTCGGTCAGGACGTCGGCGTAGTTGGCCAGGAACATCTCGTCGTCGCCCAGGTGCGGAGCGACGCGTCGCAGCCGCTCACCGATCGGCGTGTTCAGGCCGGTATTGCAGAAGGTGATCTTCCAGTCCGCGATGTCGGTGCACAAGGGGGTGACCTGACCGGCCTCGATGACGAAGTCGTTTGAGCGCGTTTCCTCGTAGTCAAGGAAGTATCGCGTGATGTGCCTGGCGCCATAGCCCATGCACAAGATGAACTCGGTGTGCCCGTAATGGGCGTAGTAGCGCATGACGTGCCAGATCAGAGGCCGGTCACCCACCATAGCCATGGGTTTGGGCACATCTTCGACTCCGTCGCGCATGCGCATTCCGTAGCCCCCACAAAAGAGCACGACCTTCATCTCTTTCCACCTTCCCCGCCGCCACCTGTTTCACCGTATTCTAGGACCCCCGGTGCCATGGTTGGCCAGTTCTGCAGTCATTGCTCCGTTTCGGCCTGCCCGTTGGTGCCTGCATGAATCGTCTGCACGGCGGCAAGAAGCCGCTGGGCATGGGCCTTCGGCGACCCTTCTCGCTCGTAGTCCTCACGGCAGCTCTGAGTCACGGCACCGGCGTCGACCGCGAGATGGTCGCGAGCCTCCTTGATGGCGCGAGAGAGGTCTCGGACCTCGCCCCGGTGGTAGAAGAAGCCCGTCACGTCGTCGCGCAGAGCCTCCCATTCGGCCGCGTGCTGGCTCACATCGTCGTGGGTGACGACCGGTCGGCCGTGCATGAGCGACTGGGTCACGGTCAGCCCCGCGTGCCCGGGGATCACCGTCATATGGATCTGGCGGTAGTAGTCGGCGATGTCATCGGCGGAGTACCGCGCCCCCAGGAATGACGCCTGCACCCCTGAGCGCTCGGCGAGGGTCTCCAGGTCAGCCCGAGCCGTGCCGTCACCGAGGATCACCAGGCGCACGGGCTGGCCGTCGGCGTTCAGGCGAGCCGCGGCCTCGATGAGCAGGTCGACTCGTTTGCGTGGTTCGAGCCGCAGAGCCACGCCGAGCACAAGCGGGTCGCTCTCGGGTAAGGGGGCGGCTGCGACTCGTCGGGCCTGCGGGGTGTCCAGGATGCTGTTGCCCACGACGTAGAGGCGGCCGGGGGGGTAGCCCGCCCGCGCGCCGAGCTCGGCGGATCGGGCCCCGTAGGTCATGAAGCCGTGGGCCAACCGGAAAGCCCGCACCTTCACCTGCTCTTTGACCCGGCTGTGCGTGCGCGTCCACCCCAGCCCCCAGTACGCCAGCGTGCGGCCGCGAGCACGCAGCATCAGCGACGACACCCACATGGTGAGGCAGTGCATCGAGGGGTCCCAGACCACGACGTCGTAGCCCGGCTTGAGGGTCTCTCGCAGCAGGCCCGGCTGCCAGCGCAGCGAGCGCCATACGTGGGTGGGGTGCACCTGCATGGTGGGTAGGTCGGCGGGGTCGATGGGCTCAACCAGCTGCACGGCGCCGCGGGCCACGGTCTCGCCCACCGCCACGCTGACCTCGGTGCCGGGGTCGCGCAGCATGGCTTGGAGCACGCCCGTGCGGTAGTGCACCGAGTAGGACGCGGCCATGAGCACGCGCAGGCGTTGAGGCATCGGGGCCAGCCTGCCACGCATCAACGCCCGGTATGCGTGCTCGCTCCTGGCTATCATCGAGCGGTATGCGCGGGGGGCGGGGTTTTTCGGTCGTGGATCTGGGTCTTGTCGTGCTCGCGGTCGTCGCCGTTGTGCTCGTGTCGCTGTCTGCGGCGCGGAGGTCGGAGTCGTCGCTGTCGCAGAGCCGCAGGCCGAGTCCTTGCTGTCGTGGTGTTATGCACGCCCCAAAGTGTGGTTATAGTTGGCGCCGTGTCGTCCGCGATCGAACTGCGCTGCGTAGCCCGCCGCTACGTGGACCTGCTGCGCGTCGACAGCACCTTGATGTGTGGGGCGTGCTGACGCGCCCGACCCGCGCTGCTCGCTGAGCAGCTCCGACGAGGGCGAGGGGGCCTTCTCGGAGCGGCGGTATGGCGTCGCGCGACTGGGCCTCATCGGCCGCCACCGACCACCGTGAGGACCCTTTGATGACCATCACCTCCCGCCCGCGACCTGCGCGGGCAGCCCGACCGAACGGCCAATGGGCCGTCGACGGCCAGGCCCCGCTGAACCACAACGAAGAGATGAAGGCTGCCGACAACGGCCTCAACGTCCGTGACCGCATCGAACAGATCTACTCAGTGCGCGGCTTCGCCTCCATCGACCCCGACGACCTCAACGGCCGGATGCGGTGGTGGGGTCTGTATACGCAGCGCCGCCCCGGCATCCCCGGTGGGCGCACCGCCCAGCTCGAGCCGCACGAGCTCAGCGACGAGTACTTCATGATGCGCATCCGCCTCGACGGCGGCGCCGTCTCGGCGCATCAGCTACGCGTGCTGGGCGAGATCTCCACCGAGTTCGCCCGTGACACCGCCGACATCTCAGACCGACAGAACGTGCAGCTGCACTGGGTCCGCATCGAGGACGTCCCCGAGATCTGGCGCCGCCTCGAGGCCGCCGGGATGCAGACCACCGAGGCCTGCGGTGACACGCCCCGCGTCGTCTTGGCCAGCCCGGTCGCCGGAGTGGCCGCTGAGGAGCTGATCGACCCCACCCCTACCGTCGCCGAGATCGTGCGCCGGTTCATCGGAGACCCCGAGCTCGCGAACCTTCCGCGTAAGTTCAAGAGCGCGATGACCGGCCACCCCAGCCTCGACGTCGTGCACGAGACCAACGACATCTCGCTCGTCGCCGTGCAGCACCCCGAGCTCGGCGTGGGCTACGACCTCTGGGTCGGCGGTGGCCTGTCGACCAACCCGCGCCTGGCCGAGCGCCTGGGTGCCTTCGTGCCCCCGCAGGACGCTCCGGAGGTATGGCACGCGGTCGTGCGCCTCTTCCGCGACTACGGCTACCGCCGCCTGCGGAACAAGGCCCGGCTGAAGTTCCTCCTCGCCGAGTGGGGCGCGGAGAAGTTCCGCCAGGTGCTCGAGCAGGAGTACCTCGGCTACGCGCTGCACGATGGCCCGGCTCCGCCTGCGCCCGTCGGGCCCAGCGACCACGTCGGCGTGCACCCGCAGAAGGACGGGCGCTTCTTCGTCGGCGCGGCGCCCACGGTGGGACGCGTGAGCGGCAGCACCCTGACGCGGCTGGCCGAGATCATGGAGGCAGCGGGCTCCGACCGGTTGCGCTTCACCCCCCACCAGAAGCTGCTGCTGCTGGACATCCCCGAGCCCCACGTCCAGACCGTGGTGGAGGCTCTGGAGCCTCTCGGGCTGACCAGCACGCCGAGCCCCTTCCGCCGGTCCACCATGGCGTGCACGGGGATCGAGTTCTGCAAGCTGGCCATCGTGGAGACCAAGGCCACCGCGGCCGCGGCGATCACCGAGCTGGAATCTCGCCTGGCCGACCTCAGTGACTCGATCCCGCCGTTGTCGCTGCACGTCAACGGGTGCCCCAACTCCTGCGCGCGCATCCAGACCGCCGATATCGGGCTCAAGGGTCAGATCATCACGGTGGACGGCGAGCAGGTCCCGGGCTTCCAGGTGCACCTCGGCGGAGGCCTGGCCAGCGCCGAGTCCGCAGAGCCCGAGTTGGGCAGAACCCTGCGAGGTGGCAAAGTCAGTGCGGCCGCGTTGCCGGACTATGTGGAGCACATCGTGCGAACCTGGGTAGACCAGCGTGGCCCGGGGGAGAGTTTTGCCGCCTGGGCTCATCGCGCCGACGAGAAGGATCTGACATGAGCACTGCGCACTCGGGGAAGTCCGCTGCCGCTCGATCGCGCTCCTGGGCCGAGAAGGCCGGCCAGGAGATGACGGACGCCACCGCGACCGACGTGTTGGCATGGGCGTTTGCGGAGTTCGGCGCCGGGATGGCCATCGCGAGCAGCATGGCCGACGCCGTGCTGCCGCACCTGGCCTCGCGCGTCTTCGCCGACACCGTGCCCCAGGAGCAGCAGGGCACCGGGCCACACGTGATCTTCCTCGACACCGGCTACCACTTCGAGGAGACCCTGCAGACGCGCGATGAGGTCGCCCGGCGGCTGCCGGTGACGGTGCGCAGCATCACCCCCCGACTGAGCGTGCCCGACCAGGACCTCGTGCACGGCCCCGACCTGTTCAACACCGATCCCGGCGCCTGCTGCCACATGCGCAAGGTCGAGCCACTGACCCGCGCGCTCGACGGCTACCAGGCGTGGGCCTCGGGCCTGCGCCGCTGCGACAGCCCCAGCCGCGCCGACACCCCGCTGGTCACCTGGGATCTGCGCCACCAGCGGGTGAAGATCAACCCGATCGCGGCCTGGAGCGACGAGGACGTCGAGGCCTACATAGCCGAGCATGACGTGCCGGTGAACCCGCTGATCAAGCAGGGGTACCCCTCCATCGGCTGTGGGCCGTGCACCCTGCGCCCGCTTTTCGGCGCCGACCCCCGCTCCGGGCGGTGGGCCGGCACCGGCAAGACCGAATGCGGGCTGCACGTATGACGGCCCCGGGGTGGGTGGCGCTGGTCGGTGGCGGTCCCGGCGCCGATGGCCTGATCACCGCGCGGGGAGCCCAGCTGCTCGACATGGCCGACGTGGTGGTCGTGGACCGGCTGGCGCCGCGCGGCCTGACCCGCGACCTGGGCCCGCACGTGGAGGTCATCGACGTCGGCAAGCAGGTCGGGGCCCACGCCGTTTCGCAGGAGCGGATCAACGAGATCCTGGTCGACAAAGCGAAGCAGGGGTATGCCGTGGTTCGGCTCAAGGGCGGGGACCCCTACGTGCTCGGCCGCGGGATGGAGGAGCACCAGGCATGCCAGCAGGCCGGGATCCCGGTCGAGGTGGTCTCTGGGGTGACCAGTGCGATCGCGGTCCCTGCGGCCGCCGGGATCCCCCTGACCCATCGCGGCGTGGCCCGCGGGTTCACCGTGCTGACCGGCCACGACACCGTCGAGGACCTGCCCCGCGGCGGTGACCACACCGTCGTGCTGCTGATGGGCGTCGCGCGGCTGGAGGAGACCATGGCGGCCCTGCTCGGGGCGGGCCGGGATGCGCAGTGCCCGGTCGCCATCATCGAGCGCGGGCTGCTGCCCGGCCAGCGGACCACGGTCGGCACGGTGCGCGACATCGCCCGCAGGGCTGCCGCGGCCCGGGTG
>JBAUJO010000013.1:0-1761 GCA_049683875.1 Ornithinimicrobium sp. | reverse complement strand
TGGTGTCGCAGGTCCTGCGGCACCTCACCACCTGAGTAGTTTGGGAGAGTCACGATGGATGCTGTCACCACCGTTCCGGAGCCGGCCAACGAGCCGGTGAAGCAGTACGAGCCCGGCTCGCCGGAGCGGGCCGAGCTCGAGGCGGCTCTGAAAGAGGTCGCCGCCAACCCGATCGAGCTGCCGCACATCATCGCCGGCCGCCCGGTCCAGGGGGAGGGGGAGGCGATGGATGTCGTTCAGCCCCACGCGCACGCCGAGGTGCTCGGCACCCTGCGTAGTGCCACCGCAAAGGACGCTGAAGCGGCCATCGAAGCCGCCATGGTGGCGGCCCCGGCGTGGCGCGAGATGAGCTTCGATGACCGGGCGGCGGTCTTCCTCAAGGCGGCCGACCTGGTCGCGGGCCCCTGGCGTGCGCGGATCAACGCGGCCACCATGCTGGGCCAGTCAAAGACGGCCATCCAGTCCGAGATCGACGCCGCCTGTGAGCTGATCGACTTCTGGCGCTTCAACGTGCACTACGGGCGCCAGATCCTCAACGAGCAGCCCCCGGTCAACCCGGCGGGCACGTGGAACCGCATGGAGATGCGTTCCCTCGAGGGCTTCGTCTACGCCATCACCCCGTTCAACTTCACCGCGATCTCCGGCAACCTGCCCACCGCCCCCGCGATCATGGGCAACACCGTGATCTGGAAGCCCGCGGTGACCCAGCAGCGGGCCGCCCACATGATCATGGAGGTTCTCGCCGAGGCCGGGCTGCCCGACGGGGTGATCAACATGGTGACCGGCCATGGCGCCGCCGTCAGCGACGTGGCCCTGGCGCACCCGGACCTGGCCGGCATCCACTTCACCGGCTCCACCCGCGTATTCCGCATGCTGTGGGAGGGCGTCGGAGAGAACATCGCCACCTACAAGTCCTACCCCCGCATCGTCGGGGAGGCCGGTGGCAAGGACTTCATCCTGGTCCACCCCAGCGGCGACCCCTCGATCGTGCCCACCGCCATGATCCGCGGTGCCTTCGAGTACCAGGGGCAGAAGTGCTCGGCCGCTTCGCGTGCCTACGTCCCGGAGTCCATCTGGGCCCAGATCAAGGACGAGCTCGTGCAGACCACCGAGGGCATCCGGTGCGGCGACCCACGGGACTTCTCCAACTTCATGAGCGCGGTCATCGACGAGCGGGCCTTCGCTAAGCACAAGGCGGCCATCGACATGGCCCACGAGGACCCGAACGTCGAGGTGGTGGCCGGTGGCACCTACGACGACTCGGTCGGCTACTTCGTCCGCCCGACCGTGGTCACGGTGAGCGACCCCGAGCACGAGATGCTCACCGATGAGTACTTCGGGCCGATCCTTGCGGTACACGTCTACCCCGACGAGACCTACGACGCGGTGCTCGACCAGATGGAGTCCGTTGCCCCCTACGCGCTCACCGGGGCGGTGATCGCACGCGACCGCACCGCGATCGCCGACGCGACAGCCCGCCTGCGCTTCGCGGCAGGCAACCTCTACATCAACGACAAGCCGACGGGGTCGGTCGTGGGGCAGCAGCCGTTCGGAGGTGCGCGGGCCTCCGGCACCAACGACAAGGCTGGGTCGCCGTTCAACATCCTGCGCTGGGTGAGCCCGCGCGCGATCAAGGAGTCGTTCGTCCCGCCGACGGACTACACCTACCCGCACATGGGCTGAGCGCCGTCACGCTCGGGCTGGAGGACGCGGTAGGCCGAGCGGATTCCGCGCATGGCCCCGGCCCGCGTGACGCTGGCT
>JBAUJO010000012.1:0-1746 GCA_049683875.1 Ornithinimicrobium sp. | reverse complement strand
TGTCGGCAACGATACTCCTCTCAACAGCTTAATCGTTAATACAGGAAATAATGTTTTACTTAATAATAATATTACCACAAACAATGGTGATATTCAATTAAATCCCAGAGTAACTTTAACAGGTAATAATAGCGCCCTCAATGCCGGCACCGCTACCATTAGCTTTGGTGGTGCCGTGCAAGCTAATAGTAGTAATCTCTCCTTAACTGCCAATGAACTTAACTTTAATGGAGGCGCCAACTCTCTAACCGGAACAGCTAATTTAGCACTGCAACCAGGAACTACAACTCAAGCAATAGCTATAAGCGGATTACTTCCTGTTGCTGGAAGCTTTAATTTAACCACCGCCAAACTATCAGCAATTAGAAATGGCTTTAGTGAAATTGCCATCGGACGTTCTGATGGACAAAATGCTGTTACCATACTTAATAACGCCACCTTCAGAGATGCCGTAAAAATTCAATCTCCCTTGGGAAGTATCACGGTTAATGGCTCAATTACAGGCATAAATAACTCTGACATAACCCTGATTGGAGCCACCACACTAAATAATAACATAACCACCGATTCAAACATCACCATTAATGGCAATCTCTTACTTGGACAAGATAGCATCCTCAACACCAACGGCGGCACCGGCAATATTACTATTAATGGTACAGTTAACGGCAATCAAGCTCTTACCCTAACCACCGCTACTGGTAATATTAATCTCAACAATAGCGTTGGTAATAATCAGGCACTAACTAACCTAACAACTAATAGTCGCGGCACTGCCAAGCTAGACGGCAATATTAGCACCACCAACAACCAAACTTATAACTCGCAAGTACTTCTGGGCAATGATCTAACTTTAAATAGTAGTCAGAATGGTAATATAAGCTTTAAGAATACCCTTGAAGGAAATCAACTTTTAAACATCAACGCTGGTACAGGAGCAGTAGAATTTAATAATACAGTAGGCAAAAACTCACCACTAACTGGTTTAGAAATTACAGCCGGCAAAGTTAATGCGAACAATCTCAATATTAGCCAATCCGGTCTACGAATTAATGCCACAGGTAATGTAGAATTAGATGATACATTAAATGTAAACCGTGGCGGCAGTACGACAATTATCAGCAGTGGTGGCAACATTAGCACCCGCAAAATTAGTTCAGAAGGCGGTGTTAATTTAACCAGTAATGGCAATATTAATAATCGTGGTGGGATTGATACTTCAAGTACAGTTAATGGTGGTAATATTAACTTAACTAGTAATAATGGTGCCGTTACTACCAGCAACCTGAATACTTCTGGCAGCAACGATGGCGGCGACATCCAAATTGATGCCAATAATTCAATTCAAACCGGAAGAATTAGTACTCAAGGTAGAGGCGGAAAAGGCGGAAATGTCAGCTTAAATGCACCGAATAATCTACAAATTGACTGGCTTAATACTCAAGGTAGAACATCTGGTGGACAGGTAGATATTACAACACAAGGCTTTTTTCGTGCCACCGATACCTTTACAACTAATTTAGGTGCGACAAGCATTTTTTCAAGTGGTGGTAATAGTAGCGGAGCAATTACAATTAATCACGGTGGTCAAGGAGTAACGCCGTTTATTGTGGGAAATGGTGACAGAAATGGTACAGCCGGCGCAATTTCTAGTCGCAATAATCCCATTTTACCTCTGCGCTCGTTTCTATATACCTACAAGCAGGGCGATATTCAGATTAATAGTGTTGATCAACCGATTAATCA
>JBAUJO010000011.1:0-3998 GCA_049683875.1 Ornithinimicrobium sp. | reverse complement strand
GATAGGTCACGATGTCACCAGTTCGTGCAGCAGTCCCTCACTCTTCAATTGCATCGCCGGGAGCCTGCTCGAGACCGGCGGCTTCTCCCCCCGGTCGTGATGAGCCCCCCCAGTCCGGCACCCCACGTTGTCGACTCACGCGCGCTACGCCCGCGGCTGGAGCACGAACCGACTCAGGGCAGCAACGCGACCTAGAGACTGAAGAACAGGCCGCGAGCGACCAGACCGACTCCGACGAGCAGCACCAGCACCGCGGTCACCAGCGGGAGCGCGGAGGTGAGGGTGGAGGCCAGCCGGTTCGGTTGGTTGGCCTCGACGTCGTCCAGCCGCATGCGCAGTCTGACCAGCACGAGCCCGACGGCCGTGAGCGTCGCGGCCATACCCAAGCCGTAGGCGAAGACCAGCAGCACGCCGAAGATGGTGCGGCCGAGGGCCACCGAGCCGAGCAGCACCACGAGAGCGGACGGACTGGGCACCAGTCCGCCCGCCACCCCCATGCCGATGAGACCCCGGCGGTTGCTTCCGTGGTGATGGGGGTGGCCATGGGCGTGGGTATGCGGATGCGTGTGACCGTGGGAGTGCTCGGGCCCTGGTGTGTGGGCTTCGGTCGGGACGTGGTCGTGGATCGGGGCATGGCCGTGGCCGCTGCGATGGGCGTGCGCCAACACCGCCTCGGGCTGGGCGTGCGCCCGGCGCGCGGCCCGGGCCTCGCGGACCAGGCTGATCCCGATCGCGGTGATCAGGATCCCGCTGATGATGCCCAGGACGCGCAGCGCCTGTTCTCCGGCGAAGGCGCTGGTGATGGTCAAGGCGAGCCCGAGAAGCAGCACCCCGACGGTGTGCGTGCCGGTGACGGTGGCGCCGACGATCAAGGCGTCGCGCGGACGCCCCCGCCGTCCCGCGAGGTAGGCCGCCATGACCGTCTTGCCGTGGCCGGGAAGGACCGCGTGACCTGCGCCGAGCAGGACGGCCAGCAGCAACGCGACGGTGCCCAGGACCGGCGTCAGCTCCCGGTCGCCGATGAAGTAGTCGAGCTGACGGTCGCCGGCGGTGACCAGACGGCTGAGCGGATCGTCGCCGGTGAACCCCGGCACCCCCAGGTCGGCGGCTGAGCCCGCGTTGCCCTGCTCCTTGCCCGGCTCGAACGAGATGGCCGCCGAACGGACGTCGAGTGGTGAGGTGAGCAGGTCCTCGGGATAGGAGCGCAGCTCCTCGGACACTGACTCCGACGGAACCGAGGACTGCAGGGCGACTCCGACGCCGACAGCACTGATCTCGCGCCAACCGATCCGGTCGCTCCGGTAGTCGTCGCGGAAGCTCAGGGACGCCGGCGTGCTTAGGTCGGCCTCAGCATACGAGCGGCAGGTCATCCGCAAGGTCGGCAGACCGGCCGAACCGGGCACGGTCTCGGCCTCGGCGGTCTGGGCCCGCCACGTCAGCGGATCGCCGCCGATGTCCGCGTGCATCTGCTGCCGGGCCTGGGGGCAGGTCGCCGCGGCGTGCTCCGCGAGCTCTGCCGGGGACATCTGTCCGTCTCCGTCGGCGTCGACGTCCGAGAGACCTTGCTGCGTGGGGATCTCGGCGCTGTCGATGACGGTGAGCAGCTCGATGCCGTCCGGGGTCAGGGTCAGGCCGTTGTAGTGGCTCACCGTGAAGTTGCCCAACGGGTGCGAGGGGGCCGCTGTGGCCGGCGCGGGCACGGCCGCGACCAGCATGGCGAGCCACACAGCGACCAGGACGCGAGGAAGGGAGCGGCTCACCCTGCACCGCCGAGCTCATGCAGAGCCTGCTCGGCCAGGGGAGCGTGCCACGGTGAGAAGGAGCGGTTCGTGTCCAGCGCGGACCGCAGGTGCTCTCGCGCTTCGCTCTTCATTCCGAGCGACTTCTCGATGATCCCGAGGTGGTAGAGGAATAGCGCGTTGTCCCCCTCGAGCCGGTTCGCCTTCACCGCGTAGTCCAGCGCCTCGGTGTCGCGTCCCGCCCGGTGCAGCGCCCACGCCATCGCGTCGGCCGAGTCGACATTCTGACGCGCACTCCACTCGGCTCGCGCGTGCCGCAGCGCAACCTTCGGCTGCTCACGGTCAGCGGCCACGTAGGCGGAGGTGAGATCGTCCTGAACCCCGTTGGAGGCGAAGATCCGCTGCACCGCGTCGAAGGCCGCAAACTGTTCGTCCGCGGCTTCGGTGTCCCCCAGCGACTCCAGGTAGAACGCGTACTCCACCAGAAACTCCGGAAGGGGCCGGGCGGCCACCACGGCGTCGTACCCCTCTCGCGCCCGACCCTCCCGGCCGAGCGAGGCGTCGACCCGGGCTCGTCCGGCCAGAAGCAGCGGATCTTCCGGAACGGCGTCCAGGCCGCGCTCGAACTGCGCCTGCGCCTGTTCGACCTCACCGCTTGTGAAGGTGAGCTGACCGAGGTAGTAGCGGCAGAAGGCGACGTCGGCCGGTGAGTAGGCGTTCTCCAGCGCCATCTCCAGGGCCTCGACCGCCCGGCGGTGCTCACCGTGCAGCTCCAGGTCGTAGGAAGCCCGGCTGAATGAGGCCAACCCCGGGCGCAGGTCCAGCATCCTCTGGGTCGCGGCCGTGGCGCCCTCATAGTCACCGAGCTGGACCAGCGCATCCGCGCTGACCCCCCAGCTCGTCGAGTTGGCCGGGTTGATCTCTTGGGCCTGCTCCGCATAGTCGGCGGCGGCGCTGAACTCGTGCCGAGCGTTGGCGAGCGCCCCGTGGCCGGTCAGGGCGTCGTCGTTGTTCGCTGGTCGCAGCCGCATCGACTTCTCCAGCGCGCCTTCGGCCCTCGGGTAGTAGGATGCGTCGGCGGTCACCCTCGCCTGCTCCACGTAGGCCGCGCCGAGCTCAGCCCAGGCTTCGTCGTCCTTCGGCGAAGCCTCCAGCTCATCCTGTAGCGCAGCGATCCGGGCGGACAACGCGTCTCCCGGCGTCGGCGCCGCGGTTGCCGCCGTCGTGGGCGACGGGGGGCCGGGCGGAGCCTGCACCCCGACGAGCGCGGTGCCGGCCAGCAGCACCACGCCGAGGGAGAGGCTGGCTCGAGCGGTGGAGGGGTGCACTAGGCAGCCAACCCGCTGCGTTCGCGGTCCAGCTTGGCCCGGACCACGTAGTTGTCCAGGTAGGAGCCGGCTTCGCTGTCGAAGTCCCCGGAGCAGGTGATCAGCACGATCTCTGAGCCGGCACGCTCGGCGTAGAGCTTGTCGGTGGGCAGGGAGTCCTTGGGGTACTGCTTGGCGCCGTAGACGATGAAGACCGCCGTGCTTCCGTCGGTGCGGGTGACGAGGATCTCGTCCCCCTTCCTGAGCTGGTCCAGCGCGTAGAAGACGGCCGGCCCTTCGGAGTTGTCGACGTGCCCGACGATCAGCGCGGGCGGCCCACCAGAGTCCCCGGGGTAGGAACCGGGCTCGTACCAGCCGGCTCGGGAGTAGTCCTGCGGCACCTCGAGTGAGTTGTCTGCGTTGAGCCCGAGCTCGACCAGGGTCGAGCTCACGTCGATGGAGGGAATGGCCACGCTGATGGGTTCGACGTGCAACATCCCACGCCCGCGTGGCGCCTCGATGGCAGCGTCATCGTCCGAGGGGGGCGAGGGCGCGTCGCTCACTGGCGGCGCAGGGGTGGTCTTTTCACCCGAGTCGGGGGAAACCGCCGGATCCTGCCTTGCCGCCGCAGCCGACTCGGTCACGTCGCCGGGGGAGCCACCTGCCCCCGATCCGAGCTCGTAGCCGACCAGCGTGGCCAACACCAGAACGAGGGAGCACACCCCCGCTCCGAGCGCCATCGCAGGCCAGGACTGAGTGCCTGCCCAGCGATGTCGACCCGGGGTCCCCTTAGAAGGGGGCCCGCCGGGGTTTCCCTGGTCGTGCTCGGTCACGGCCGAATCCTCTCGAGGTTGGGGTGCTCAGCCGAGCACCTGCATACGGGCGCGGCGAGGGGGACGAACACGCCGTCCGCCCCCCTGCCGCGCTTGGTCGTGGGTCCCTCAGGCGAGGG
>JBAUJO010000010.1:0-31205 GCA_049683875.1 Ornithinimicrobium sp. | reverse complement strand
GGGTTGCTCGCCCAGTGCTCCAAGAGCTCGTCGGTGGTCTCGTAGGTGACCTGCTCGCGAAGGTAGTAGGCGGGCCTCGCTTGGAGCTCGACCTCGAGCACGACTCCCAGGGTGCCCACGGCCACCTGCGCGGCGCGCAGGCGCCGGAGGTCGGTCTCGTCGATCTCGATGACCTCGCCGCTCCCGGTCACCAGCTTGATCCACCGCACGCTGGAGGAGAAGGACCCGAGTTCGATCCCCGAGCCATGGGTGCCTGTGGAGATGGCCCCTGCGATCGTCTGGGCGTCGATGTCTCCTTGGTTACTCAGAGACAGCCCGGCCTCCCACAACGGCTCGCCGAACTCGCGGATGGCCGTCCCGCCCAGCGCACGGACGCGCCGAGTGTCACTGTCGACTCCGGTGACCTGCTGCAGGCAGGAGAGGTCCAGCAACATTCCCCCCGTCTGGACCACAGGGGTGAAGGAGTGCCCGGTGCCGGCCACCCGCACCGTCATCCCTTCGTGGATGGCGTAGCGAACCGCATCGACCACCTCCTGCTCGGCCTGTGGCCGGACGGTCAGGGCGGGGGTACACACCTGGTTCCCACCCCAGTTCGACCACTGTTGCTCGGTGACGGCGTGGGGCAGAGGTGGCTGGGTCATGACAGAGCTCTTTCGGTCGACGGGGCAACTTCGTTGGTGCTGCGTCTGGGGTGGTTCTCGTTCAGTCGGCGTGCTGGACTGCCAGGTGCTTGGTGCGGCAGAAGTCGTCCAGGGCGTAGGCGGACAGGTCGCGGCCGTAGCCGCTGCGCTTGAAGCCACCCCAGGGCATCTCCGTCGGCAGCGGGAGGTGGGTGTTGATGTTGACACTGCCGAAGTCCAGTGCCTTGGCGAGGTTCACGGCTGCAGCGACATCACGGGTGAAGACCGAGCCGGTCAGCCCGTACTCCGTGTCGTTGGCGCGCTCGATGCCCTCCGCGACGGTGCTGAACGTCTCGATGGAGACCACTGGCCCGAAGAGCTCGACGCTCGTGACCTGGTTGCCTGCCTCGGCCCGGAGCACAGTCGGTTCGATCCAGAAGCCGCGTGAGTCGTCCGAGCCACCGCCCAGCAGGACCTCCGCGCCGGAGTCGACTGCTTCAGCGAGCATGCGTGTGACCCGCTCGAAGTGCGCGTGGGAGATCATCGGTCCGAGCGGGCTGTCGGCGTCGACCTCGGGGTCGGCGAGGTTCCGCTGGGAGACCGCCGCCACGATCTTCTCCGACAGCTCCTCGGCGACGGAGTCGTGAGCCAGGACGCGGCAGGCGGCTCCGCACTCCTGGCCCGAGTTCCAGTAGCCGGCATCGGCGACGGTCTCGGCCACGGCGTCGAGGTCGGCGTCCGCACACACCACGACCGGGGCTTTGCCTCCCAGCTCGAGGTGAACACGCTTGAGGCCGGCAGATGCCGTCTCGGCGACCGCCGAACCTGCTCTCACACTGCCGGTCAGGGCGACCATGTCGATGTCCGGGTGCGCGCCGAGGGCTTCGCCGACGACGTCTCCTTCGCCGAGCACCACGTTGATCACCCCTCGTGGGAGAACCTCCGCCGCGAGCTCAGCCAGGCGCAAGGTCGTCAGGGGAGTGACCTCGCTGGGCTTGAGCACCACGGTGTTGCCCGCCATCAGCGCCGGCGCGAGCTTCCACGCGGCCATCAGCAACGGGTAGTTCCACGGGGTGATGAGCCCGACGACGCCGAGTGGTTCCCGGACGATGATCGACAGGGTGCCCTGCACGTAGTCGCCCGCCGCCGGCGTCGAGGTGGCCCTGCCGGCTCCTGCCATGAAGCGGAACGTGTCGATGGTGCTGACCACGTCGTCCTCGGTGACCTCGGCGGGCTTCCCGCAGTTCAAAGCCTCCAGGGTGCGCAGCCGGTCCATATCGCCGGCGATGGCGTCAGCGAGTGCGTGAAGGTGCTCTGAGCGCTCCCGCGGCGTGAGCCCGGACCACGCCGGGAACGCCTCACGCGCGGCGTGGACGGCGCTGTCGACATCCGCTCGGTTGCCCAGCGGCACGCTGGTCAGCGTCGAGCCCCGCGCCGGGTCCACCACGTCCAGAGTGGGGCCACTACCCCGGACGACCTCTCCGTTGATGTGGTGTCCGATGGCTGGAAGCTCGACAGTGAACGGAGTATCAGCGCGGTCGACGGTGACCTCGGAAGATGCCATGGGACGCAGTCCTCGGTGGATCAGTGTGTCCCCTTCCGGGACAACGAATGCTGAGAACCATAACCTTCGTTATTAAAGGTTTCAACCCTTGACAACACGGCTGCTCATCCGTTGACCACGGGGCGAATCAGCCGAGGCGAGCGGTATGCCAGCCCAGCTGAGCCAGCCCTGGCCACTGCGCGGGGTCGATCCGGGCGAACTCCCGCGCACGACCGGCGGCCACCACGTCGCCGGGCATCAACCCGGGGACGGCGCTGGCCACGACCCTCTCGTGGGCATCGACCAACAGGGTCGACCCGCCTTCCTCCGGCTGGGAGTCGCCGAAGAAGACCTCGCCGAGACGGCCGAGGCGCAGGTCGGCCCCCAACACGCTCCCCGCGAAGGCCGGGGTGGTCAACGGCAGGGAAAGGGTGATGGTGACGCGTTCGATGCCACCACGGTCCAGGTAGGGGCCATGAGCGCTGAACTCTCCGGTCCGCAGCGGCTCGGTGAACCACGCCATGCGCCGGTAGTCGTAGTACTGCAACGATGCGTTCGAGAAGGTGTGACTCTTGAACGACAGGCCCTCGGCGCTGTCGCTGTCCCACCAGTCCATCCACAGCGGACGGTCCGTGAGCAGGTCCGGCGCGTAGGCGATCCCCGCGCCTCGGACCAGGTCGTCATGGGCGTCGACGGCGTCACAGAAGAGGGCGTCCAGCGACGTGGCGCGGCCAGTGCGAGTGGGTTCGAGGTGGCTCAGGTCCGCAGCGACCTGAGCCAGCGTGGACCGAACGCCGTCGATGCGACGGAGCAAGCCGTCGAAGCCGCCCTCGCAGGCGCGCTCCCCCATCGCGTACTGACCCGCCCGACGAGTGACGAGATGCGAGGTGAGACGCTCTCCGTGCTCGCGTGACCGTCGGCCGGCTGCCTCCGGTGCTGAGCTCTTGATGAGGCGAAGGACGTCGATGGCATCGTCCACGATCTCCTCGACCAGCGGATCGCTCTCGTCAAGCCACACCATGGACTGGAGGGCTCCGATGACGGGCACCAGGATGTCCATCAACGTCTCCGAACGCGCCGCCGACGCCACCGTGACGATGAAGAGCGTGCTGGCGCGACGGCGATGAACCGGATCTACCGCCTCCGCGAGCGAGCGCACCACGTCATCCAGGCGAGCGTCGTCGAACTGGTCGTGCCGCAGCGCAGCCAGCCGAGCGCCCTGGGAGAAGAGCCCAGCGAAGGTGGTGCCGAGGTCGGCGATGTAGGACGCTGAGTTCGACTCGAACACGGCTTTCGCCAGCGCCTCCAGGTCTTGGGGACGCGGAGAGATGACCGTCCCCCCACCGCGGCCGGGACGTGTGGTGACCAGGCGGCGCACGCGCAGTCGGCCGAGCGCCTGACGAAAGGTCAACCCCGAGACCCCCAGCACGTGAGCCATGACTTCTTCGGACGGAAGCCGGTCACCGGTCTGAAGAAGACCTATCGCGATCGCTGTGGAGATGCGATGATCCACCGCCTCAGCAAGGGAGACCGGGGGCCGAGGGAGCGCCAAGCGACTCACGATCGCCAGGACACTGGAGTCCACGACGCGCCCAGCGGGGCCAAACGCTGAAGGGGGCGTCATGGAAAAAGAGTAGCCACGACGGTCCGGACTCTTTCGGCCGGTGCGGGAGGCTCGCCAGAGAAGCTGGTGTTCGCGTTGCCGTCATGCGCAAGCCACGGTGCACCCAGAGACGTCAGGGCGTTGGCGCGTCCAGCGCCCTATGCTCCGAGCGTGCCCCCGTTCGCCGTCCTGCGTATCACGCTCGAGCACCCTGCACGTGGACCTGTCTTTCGTAGGGCGCGCGGGGAAGGGCTGGGCTGATGTCCCGGACCGAGCGCGCCGATGAGCTTCAGCGTCGTCACGGCGTGCTCGGCCTGCCGTTGGCGGTGACCTACAAGTTCTTCGACGACCAGGGCAACTACGCCGCAGTCGTCATCACGCACAACGCGTTCGTCGCCGTGCTGCCGTTGCTGCTGATCTCCTCCTCGGTGTTGGGGTTCCTGCTGCAGGGAAACGAAGCGCTGAAGACGAGCATCCTGGCCTCCGCGCTGAACGAGTTCCCGATCATCGGGTCGCAGCTGTCGACGGAGGCAGGGCTGCAGGGAAGCGCCGGAGCCGTCATCGTGGGAGCGATCATCGCGGTCTACGGCGCCCTCGGGCTGGGCCAGGCCTTGCAGAACGCGGTGTACCTCGCCTGGTCCGTCCCGCGGAACGAGCGACGCAACCCGTTCAAGAGTCGGCTGTGGAGCCTCGTGCTCCTGACCGGCGCCGGGCTGCTCGTTCTTGCCGTGGCCACGTTCACCAGCCTGGTCGGCAACGTCTCAGTGCTGGGCCAGTTCTCCGACCGGAGCGTTGCCTGGCTGGTCGATCTCGTGTCGTTGGTGAGCACCACAGCCGTCCTGGCGCTGTCCCTTCGATGGACAGCCCCGGCACGGCCGCCGTGGCGGCACACGATCCCCGGGGCTTTCTTCGTCGCCCTCGGCTGGCTTGCGCTCCAGAGACTCGGCGGGCTCTACGTCGAGCGGGTGCTGGCGCGGGCCAGCGACCTCAACGCGGTCTTCGCCCTGAGCCTGGGGCTCATGGCCTTCCTGTACATCGCGGCGAACCTCGTGGTCCTGGGGATCGAGCTCAACGTCGTGCTCGCCAGGTCGCTCTACCCTCGCGCGCTGCTCACTCCGTTCACCGACCGCGTGTCTCTCACCGACGCCGACCGGCGTGCCTACGCTCTGTATGCGAAAGCCCAGCGACACAAGGGATTTGAGGGCATCGACGTCTCGTTCCGCGCATCGGGTACCGGTGAACGACCGTGATGGCGCAGTGAACGATCGATATTCTTCTCGGCCTACCCGGCTATTTGGTGCTGAGCTTGGTGTTCCTCCTGCCCGCACTCGAGGCGTCGGTCTTCGTCGGCCTGGTGTTTCCGGGTGAGGTCTCCATCCTCGGCGCTCTGGCGAGGTCGCTCATGGTGGCGGGTTGCCGCTGTGGGCCGTGATCGTTGCCGCTGTGCTGGGGGCAACCCTGGGCGACCAGGTCGGCTACCTCGGGGCGGCCTCGCTCCATACGCTGGAGAGCCGGCTGGGGCTGGGAAGTGAGCTTCTGACGACGGCGGTCGTCCTGGTGCTGGTGGTGCTCGTGGTCAAGGCACGCCGGCCACGCCACTGCCATGCTGGAGGCCATGACGCGCTTGGAGAAGTGGGAAGGCAAGACCCGTAGCAGCCTGATGGTCCTGGCTCTGGTGTTCCTGGTCGTCTACGCCATCCCGATCGTGGCCCCTCGATCACCCGAGCTCCTGATCACACTGTGCCGGACGACCCAGGACCTGGTCTGGGTGATCTTCGCGGCGGACTACGGCGTACGACTCATCATCGCCGAGCATCGCCTGCGCTTCGTGCGGCGCAACCTCATCGACCTCGCCGCGGTCACCATGCCGGCTCTTCGGCCGTTGCGCCTCGTCTCGGCACTGCTGCTCATCCAACAGCAGGGCGGCCAGAAGCTGCGTGGTCACGTGGCCACCTACGTGGCCGTCAGCATCGGTCTGGTCGTCTCGATCTCCGGCCTGGCCGTGCTCGACGCCGAGCGGGGCGCCGCGGGCGGCAACATCAGCACGTGGCAGGACGCGTTGTGGTGGGCACTGGTGACGGTCACCACCGTGGGCTACGGCGACTTCTACCCGGTGACCGGGGAGGGACGCCTGTTCGCGTTGGGCCTGATGCTGTGCGGGATCGCCCTGCTGGGCATCGTGACCGCGAGCCTGTCCTCTTGGCTGCTGGAGAAGGTCGCCGACTCGACCGAGAAGGCTCAGGCCGCGACCGCGCGCGACATCACAGCGCTGGCGGAGACCATCGAGGAGCTCCGCCACGAGGTGCGCCAGCTGCGCAAGTCACCAGGCTGAAGGGTACCGACTCAGTCGTGGCCGGCCCCGCCGTCGGCGACCAGGGCTGCGTGCAGCCGCGCGGCATACCCAGCCATCTCCCCCTCCTCGTAGCGCACCCGCGGCCAGAAGAACCCCCGCAGTCCGTCGCCCTTCGTGCGCGGTACGACGTGAGCGTGCAGGTGCGGCACCGACTGGCTCACGGTGTTGTTCATCGCCACGAACGAGCCCTGCGCCCCGAGCGCCTCCAGCACCGCGGATGAGAGGTCGCGGACGAGCGTGAAGAAGGGTTCGATCGTCTGCGGTGGTATCGAGTCCAGCGTCTGCACATGGGACGTGGGAACCACCAGGGTGTGACCCTTGAACAAGGGCCGATGATCCAGGAACGCCATCGCGGACTCGCGGCGTACCACCACACTCGCGTGCTGGTCCCCAGCGACCACGGAGCAGAACAGACATGGGTCCATCACTGCATTCTCACCCCCTACCGGTCAGGAGGCAGCATACGTTCCACCCTGGGTTAGCAAACCTTTGGCCCAGTCTGTCAACATACGGCATATGGGAAGGCACAGTAGCGAATTGGCCGGCGGCGCGAAAGGCGGAACCGGTATCGCCATCATCTCCGTGGTGGCGGTATTGGCACTCGTTCTGCTCGGGTGGGGGGTGCGCAGTCTCGTCGTCTCCGACACCTCGCAGGGCCAGGGCCAAGCCTCGTCCCAGGACGGCTCGGGGCAGGACTCCGACAACGCCGGCTCCGAAGACGGGGGCGGGTCGGGTGAGGAAGGGGTCCCCGACATGAACGAGGGTGAGAGCAACCAGGGCACCACCGCCGAGCAGGAAAGCGCGGCCGCCGAGGCGAACACCGATGAGCAGGTGGAGGACGCGGACGCACCCGAGGCCTTGGCCCAGTGTCACGCTCGGGTTGCCGCGGGGAACGCCTGGGCAGCAGCCACCGCCACCTCCGCAGCGCACTGGAAACAGCATTACATGGCGTCTGTGCGCTACAACGCGGGCGAGATCTCGCTCCAGCGGGCTGAGGCGGAGTTCGCGGAGTCCAAGGCCCCGGGCGAGGCTGACATGGAGGCCGTGCGTCAGGCCGACGCCGCGTACTCCGAGCACGAAGGCGCCTGCGCCGACCTGTCGGTGGACGACCTGCCCGAATCGTGGGCCGAGGAGGCTCAGCAGTGCCTCGCGCGTGATGAGGCCATTGATGACGTCGTCGCCACCGGCACAGAGGTGAACAGCGACTGGTCGCACCACCTGCAGATGATGCGCAACAAGGACGAGGCCGACCCGGAGGCTTACATGAAGCGCTGGCGGACGATGGTCGAGGACGCACCGGATGCGATGGAGCCCTACGAGGAGGCGACGTCCGAGCTGGAGCAGGCCCCCGCGTGCTCGGTGTGAGTCACAGCCTCGACTGACAGCCCGTTCCGAGCGTCCGTGGCCGCAGAAGCACATGGGCCACGGAAGCTGCAGCCGGCGGTCGTGAGCCCGAGCCTCCGGCTGCCCATCGTTGCGACCCCCGGGCAGCGGAGACGGTCAGTCGTCAGCCGGCTTGTTGGACCGCCACTTCCGTTCGAACGGGAGCCGCCAAGTGAAGGGGGCGACGAGCTGATGCACCTGGTTCGGGCCCCACGACCCCTCCTGGTAGGGACGCACCGTCGGCGGCTCCTGGAGCAGCTTCTCCGAGATCTCCCACAGTCGTTCGATGCCCTGCGCCGTGGTGAACAACGTCCGGTCTCCGCGTGCCGCGTCGTAGATCAGGCGCTCGTAGGCCTCCAACACCGCGCCTGACCAGTCGGTGTCCTGCATCGAGAACTGCATGGACAGCTTGTCCAGCTTCATGCCCGGCCCGGGCTTCTTGCCGTAGAACGAGAGCGACATGCGCGTCCGGTCGGCCAGATCGAAGGTCAGGTGGTCGGGGCCACGGTCGCCGACCCCTGAGCCCTCGGGGAACATCGACTTCGGCGGCTCGCGGAAGGCGATGGAGATGATACGGGCACCTTCGGCCATCTTCTTACCGGTGCGCAGAAAGAACGGGATGCCTGCCCACCGCCAGTTGTCGATGAAGCACTTCACCGCCACGAAGGTCTCGGTGTCGGACTCCGGGTCCACACCCGGTTCTTGCAGGTAGCCCGAGTACTGGCCGCGGACCACGTTCTTCGGCTCGATCGGGAGCATCGAGCGGAAGACCTTGTTCTTCTCCTCGCTGATCGCGCCCGGCTCCAGCGCGGTCGGCGGCTCCATCGCGGTGAAGGCGAGGATCTGGAACAGGTGCGTGACCACCATGTCGCGGTAGGTACCTGTCCCCTCGAAGAACGCCGCGCGAGTCTCCAGCCCCAGGGTCTCGGGGACGTCGATCTGGACGTGGTCGATGTGGTTGCGGTGCCAGATCGGCTCGAAGAGACCGTTGGCGAAGCGGAAGGCCAGGATGTTCTGTGCGGCCTCCTTGCCCAGGAAGTGGTCGATCCGGAAGATCTGGTCTTCATGGAAGACTTCGTGAAGCCGTGCGTTGAGGGACTTCGCCGAAGCGAGGTCGGTGCCGAAGGGTTTCTCCATGACGATGCGGCTGCGCTCGACGAGGTCCGCGTCGTACAGCATCTGCACCACCTCGAGGGCCGCTTTGGGAGGCACCGAGAGGTAGTGCAGGCGGCGCACCTTGTCGCCGTGCATCTCCTTCTCGTTCTTCTTCACCTTCTTGCCCAGCGCCGCGGCGCCCGCAGTCTGCGGCACGTAGTCGATGCGCTTGATGAACTCGTCCAGCGCCGCGTCGTTGTTCTTGCGGGTGCTGAACTCCTTGCAGGCCTTTCTGGCCAGATTCCGAAACTCGTCGATGGTCATGTCCTCGAGCGAGGTACCAACCACGCGGAGGTCCTCCAGCAGCTCGGCTTGGCTCAGATGCAGCAAGCCCGGTAGCAGCTTCCGCTTGGCCAGATCTCCGGTGGCGCCGAACAGGACTACGGTGATCGCTTCTGACATAGCCCTACCCTCCCACGACTAGGCATTGTCGCGCAGGGGGACCGCGTCGAGCTGGTCCAACAGGAAGGCCGTCTCGAACGCCATGTCCCGCCACGCGTCATAGCGACCGGTCTTGCCTCCGTGGCCGGCCACCATCTCCGTCTTGAGCAGAACCGGCCGATGCGCCGGGTCGTTGGTCACCTGTTCGCGGAGCCGGGCCACCCACTTCGCCGGCTCGACGTAGTGGACGCGAGTGTCGTTGAGGCCTGTCGTCACCAGGATCGACGGGTACTCACGGGGGCTGACGTTCTCATACGGGCTGTATCGGCGCATGCGCCAGTAGGCCCCCTCGTCGTGCAGGGGATCGCCCCACTCCTCCCACTCCACGACGGTCAACGGCAGGGAGGGGTCCAGGATCGTGGTGAGGGCGTCGACGAACGGCACCGCGGCGTGCACTGCTCGGAAGCGCTCCGGCGCCAGGTTGAGCGCCGCGCCCATCAGGAGCCCACCGGCCGAACCGCCTTCAGCCGCCAACCGGTCGCTCGCCACCCACCCGGTGCTGGTCAGATGCTCCGCGGCGGCGACGAAGTCAGTGAACGTGTTCTCCTTGTGCTCCATCCGGCCCTGCTCGTACCAGGTCCGTCCAAGCTCACCACCGCCCCGGACGTGCGCTACCGCGAACACCACGCCGCGGTCGAGGTAGGACAGGCGCGCAGCCGAGAACCACGGGTCGATGCAGATCTCATAGGCGCCATAGCCGTAGAGCAAGCCGGGCGCGGTGCCGTCGCGGGGCACGTCGGCGCGGGCGACCACAGAGATCGGAATCCGCGTGCCATCCTCGGCGGTGGCCCACAGCCGTGCCTGGCGGTAGTGGGTGGGGTCGTATCCTCCTGGCACCGGGCGCTGCTTGACCAGCGTCCGTGTGCCCGACCGCAGGTCCACCTCATAGACCGAGGGGGGCGTCACCATGGACTCGATGTGCACGAGCAGGGTGTCCGTGTCGAACTCGGGGTTGTCCGCCACCTCGATGGTGTAGATCGGCTCGCTCCACGAGACCACGTACTCCTGCGCCGACTCATCGACCCGACCCTCGGTCAGCTTCACGATGTCGACCCCGGTCAGGCCGTCCCGGCGGACCGAGACCGCCAGGTATCCGGCGAAGGCGTCCACGCCGGCGATGCGGGTTCCGTTTCCGCCGACACGGACCGTGCTCCACTGCTCCGCGGATGTCGTTCCCAGCTCCGCCCAGGCGAGCTCGAAGTCCGGGTGCGTGCGGTTGTGCACGATCCACAACCCGTCGCCGCCCGGCTCGATGTCGTACTCCACACCCTCTTGGCGCCGGGCCACGCAGGTGAAATCACCGGTGGGGTCGGCGGCGTCCAGCATCCAGACCTCAGAGCTGTTCTTGCTTCCCAGGCCGACCATGACGAAACGGTCGTCGCGGGAGGAGCTCAGGCCGGCCCAGTAGCGCTCGTCGTCCTCGACGTACACCAGCGCGTCGTCCTCGGCCGGCCCACCACGGCGGTGGCGCCAGATCTGGTAGGGCCGCCATGCCTCGTCCACCCGGGTGTAGAACAGGTAGTCGCCCTGCAGCGACCAGACGAGCCCGTAGCCGACGTCCCGCACCCCCTCTTCCACGCGCTCGCCGGTGTCCAGATCGATGACCCGCACCTCGAAGCGCTCGTCACCGGTCTCATCGACCGCGAACGCGAGCAGGGATCCGTCCGGGGACACCTCGAACGCCCCGAGCGAGAAGAACTCGGCGCCCGCCGCCTCGGCGTTGCCGTCGAGCAGCACCTGCTCCCCCGCCACCGCATGCTCGGTCGAGGGCTCCGGGCGCTGGGGCGAGTGCTCCACCGCGACCCGGGCATAGATCGGGTACTGCTCGCCCTCCACCGTGCGCGCGTAGTACCACCATGGGCCGTGGCGCACCGGCACCGAGAGGTCGCTTTGTTGGGTATGCGCGGCGATCTCGCCGAAGACGCTCTCGCGCAGGGACTGCAGGTGGCTGGTCATCGTCTCGGTGTAGGCGTTCTCGGCCTCGAGATGGCTCAGCAGCGCCGGGTCGTTCTTGTCGCGCATCCATTCGTAGGGGTCCTCAACCTCGTCCCCGTGATGGGTGCGCCGATGCGCGACGCGAGGGGCCTGCGGGGGGCTGGGCGGTGTGGAGCTCACCCGCTCACGCTAGACCACCACTAGGAGACCGCAGCCGAGCCCAGCAGGGCCTTGAGGTCGCCGAACAGCTCGGCGGAGGCAGTGACACGCAGCGACTCCTCGAGCTGCAGCAGCACCGAGCGGCCGGGCTGGGTGAGCTTCACGTGCACCTCCGTCCCGCCGGGATGCTCTCGGAGCACGTCCTTGAGGTTGCGGGCGAGAGTGTCGGTGGCCCGACCCAGCGGCAGGGTCACCAGGATCGGGCCGCGGGGACCGGTCTTGATCTCGGGCAGGGTCAGGTCCTGGGCGATGACCTCGACCCCGTCCTCGCCCTTCTTCAGCTTGCCGCGCAGCACACACACGGTGTCCTCGGCCAGCATGGTCGAGACCGTCATGTAGGTCTTGGGCCAGAACACCGCCTCGACCGACCCCGCCATGTCCTCCAGCACGACCCGGGCATACGGGTCGCCGTTCTTGGTGCGCTTCAGGCTCAGCCCGGTGACCAAGCCGGCGAGGGTGACGAAGTCGCCGTCGGCGGGTCCCTCATCGGTGCTCAGGCTGACGATGGGGGTCTGGGTGTGCTGCGCAAGGATGTGCTCGATGCCGTTGAGCGGATGGTCTGAGACGTAGAGGCCCAACATCTCGCGCTCGAAGGCGAGCAGCACCTGCTTGTCCCACTCGGTGTCGGGTACGGGGGGCAGGGAGATCAGCTGCACCGCACCGTCAGCAGCCCCGTTGAGGCCGGCGAACAGCGAGTCCTGGCCGATGGCCTCCTGCTTCTTCTCCTCCACCAGGGCCTCGACGTAGCGTTCGTGCACACTGACCAGGCCCTGCCGGGGGTGCCCGAGGGAGTCGAACGCCCCGG
This sequence comes from Ornithinimicrobium sp., assembly GCA_049683875.1. Lineage (GTDB taxonomy): Bacteria > Actinomycetota > Actinomycetes > Actinomycetales > Dermatophilaceae > Ornithinicoccus. Next base: position 19,148 of record JBAUJO010000010.1, on the reverse strand, counting down.
CCTTGACCAGCGACTCCACAGTTCGGCGGTTGCAGACCACCGCGGGGCACTTGCGCAGGAAGTCCTCGAACGAGCTGAAGGCCCCTTTGGCCTGGCGAGCCTGGTAGATCGCCTCCACGACGTTTCGACCGACGTTGCGCACCGCGGCCAGCCCAAACCGAATATCGGTACCGACCGCCGCGAAGTTGGAGATCGACTCGTTGACGTCCGGGGGCAGGACGGCGATCCCCATCCGGCGACACTCGCCGAGGTAGACGGCCGTCTTGTCCTTGTCGTCGCGCACGCTGGTCAGCAGGGCGGCCATGTACTCGGCCGGGTAGTTCGCCTTGAGGTAGGCCGTCCAGTAGGAGACCAGCCCGTAGGCCGCCGAGTGGGCCTTGTTGAACGCATAGTCCGAGAAGGGCACGAGCACGTCCCACAGCGCCTTGACCGACGCCGGTGAGAAGTCGCGCGAGCGCATGCCCTGCTCGAAGCCGACATACTCGGCGTCCAGCACCTCGCGCTTCTTCTTGCCCATCGCTCGCCGGAGCAGGTCGGCCTTGCCCAGGGTGTAGCCGGCCAGCTTCTGCGCGATCTCCATCACCTGCTCCTGGTACACGATGAGCCCGTAGGTCGTGCCCAGGATCGGCTCCAGCGCCTCGGCCAGCTCAGCGTGCGGGTAGCTCACCTCCTGCTTGCCGTTCTTGCGCAGGGCGTAGTTGACGTGGCTGTTCGCGCCCATGGGACCGGGCCGGTAGAGCGCCCCGACCGCCGAGATGTCCTCGAAGTTGTCCGGCTGCATCAGCCGCAGCAGCTGGCGCATCGGCCCTCCGTCGAACTGGAACACCCCCAGGGTGTCGCCCGCGGAGAGCAGCGCGTAGGTCGCCGGGTCGGTGAGGTCCTTGGACAGGACGTCGAGGTCGATGTCCTGCGAGCGGTTCATCGCCACGTTGGAGATGGCGTCGTCCAGTACCGTCAGGTTGCGCAGGCCCAGGAAGTCCATCTTGACCAGCCCCAGCGTCTCGCACGAGGGGTAGTCGAACTGCGTGATGATCGCGCCATCTGCCTCGCGGCGCATGATCGGGACGATGTCGATCAGCGGCTCGCTGGACATGATGACCCCGGCGGCGTGGACCCCCCACTGCCGCTTCAGCCCCTCGACGCCTTGCGCGGTCTCGAAGACCTCGGCCGCCTCGCTGTCTTGGCGCAGCAGATCCCGGAACTCCTCGGCCTCGCCGTAGCGCTTGTGCTCCGGGTCGTGGATCCCCGACAAGGGGATGTCCTTGCCCATCACCGCCGGAGGCATCGCCTTGGTCAGCCGCTCGCCCATCGCGAACGGGTAGCCAAGCACCCGCGCCGAGTCCTTCAACGCGGCCTTGGCCTTCAAGGTGCCGTAGGTGACGATCATCGCGACCCGGTCCTCGCCGTACTTCTCGCTGACGTAGCGGATCACCTCGCCACGGCGCCGGTCGTCGAAGTCGACGTCGAAGTCCGGCATCGACATCCGCTCCGGGTTCAGGAAGCGCTCGAAGATCAACCCGTGGGGCACCGGGTCCAGGTCGGTGATGCCCATCGCGTAGGCGCACATCGACCCTGCGCCCGATCCTCGGCCGGGGCCGACGCGGATCCCGTTGCGCTTGGCCCAGTTGATGAAGTCGGCGACCACGAGGAAGTAGCCGGCGTACCCCTTGTCGACGATCACCCGGGTCTCGTACTCCGCCTGACGTCGAGCGTAGTCCGGCACCCCGGCGGTGAACCGCTGCGCGAGCCCGACCTCAACCTCCTTGATGAACCAGCTGGTCTCGTCCTCCCCCTCGGGGCAGGGGAAGCGCGGCATGTACCGGCCCTCGCCCTCGGTGAACGAGACGTTGCACCGCTCGGCGATCCGCAGGGTGTTGTCGCACGCCTGAGGCAGCTCCCGCCAGGTATGCCGCATCTGCGCCGCGGTCTGCAGGTAGTACCCGTCGCCGTCGAACTTGAACCGGTTGGGGTCCTGCATCGTCGACCCTGACTGCACACACAGCAGCGCGGCGTGGGCCTTGGCGTCCTCCTGACGGGTGTAGTGCAGGTCGTTGGTGGCCACCAGCGGAAGGTCGAGGTCCTTGGCCAGGGCGAGGAGGTCGCGTTGGACCCGTCTTTCGATGTCGATCCCGTGGTCCATGAGCTCGCAGTAGTAGTTCTCCGGCCCGAAGATGTCGCGGAAGTCGGCAGCGGCTTGTCGCGCCCGGTCGTACTGTCCGAGCCGCAGGCGGGTCTGCACCTCCCCGGACGGACAGCCGGTGGTCGCAAGCAGGCCACCGCCGTACCTCGACAGCAGCTCGCGGTCCATCCGCGGCTTGAAGTAATACCCCTCCAGCGAGGCCAGTGAGGAGAGTCGGAAGAGGTTGTGCAGGCCGTCGTTCGTGCGGGCCAGCAACGTCATGTGGGTGTAGGCCCCGCCACCGGAGACGTCGTCGCGGCCCCCGTCGCCCCACTTCACCCGCGTCTTGTCGCTGCGGTGGGTGCCGGGCGTGACGTAGGCCTCGACCCCGATGATGGGCTTGACGTCGTGGGCTCTCGCAGCGGCCCAGAACTCGTAGGCGCCGAATACGTAGCCGTGGTCGGTGGTCGCGATGGCCGGCATCCCGTACTCCGCCGCCGTCGCGAACATCTGCTCGATCCGTGCCGCCCCGTCGAGCATCGAGTACTCGGTGTGGTTGTGCAGGTGAACGAAGTTCTGCTCGGGGCTGGGCGTCGCTGGCATCGCCCTGATCTTAGGTCGCCGCGAGGACAGACCACAGTCACGTCCGAGCGCGTTTCGCTCAGCCGTCCAAGCGCTCCAGCGCCTGCCGAAGGTCGGTGGGGTAGCGGCTCTCGAAAGCGACCGGCTCACCGGTACCCGGGTGGGTGAATCCCAGTCGGGCCGCATGCAGCCACTGGCGTTCCAGGCCCAGGCGAGCCGCGAGCTTCGGGTCGGCTCCGTAGGTGAGGTCACCGCAGCAGGGGTGATGCAACGCCGAGAAGTGGACCCGGATCTGGTGCGTGCGGCCGGTCTCGAGGTGGATTTCGAGCAGGCTCGCCGCGCGGTGCGCCTCCAGCAAGGTGTAGTGCGTCAGGCTCGGCCGCCCGCGACTCATGACCGCGAACCGGTAGTCATGGCCAGGATGCCGCCCGATCGGCGCGTCGATCGTGCCCTCGTGGGGATCCGGCAGACCCTGCACCAGCGCGTGATAGGTCTTGTCGACCCGGCGGTCACGGAACGCCTGCTTGAGTATGCTGTAGGCCCGCTCCGACGTGGCGAGCACCATCAGGCCGCTGGTTCCGGCGTCCAGGCGCTGGACGATCCCCTGGCGCTCCGGCGCCCCGGAGGTGGAAATCCGGTACCCCGCGTCGGCCAGACCGCCGAGGACGTTCGGTCCGTCCCAGCCCACGCTGGGGTGCGCAGCGACGAAGGCCGGCTTGTCCACCACGACGATGTCGCTGTCGTGGTGAATCACGCGCAGACCGGGGACCGGTTGTGCGTCGATACGCAACGGCTCGGGAGCCTGCGGCGCAGGCAGGGTCACCTCGAGCAGGGCGCCGGCCCAGACACGGTCGGACTTCCCGACCCGCGCACCGTCGAGCGCGACCTCGCCCGCGGCCGTAAGACTCGCGGCCTTGCTGCGCGACAGACCGAACATGCGCGCCACCGCGCTGTCGACCCGCTCCCCCTCCAGACCTTCGGGCACGGCTGCTCTGACCTGTTGGCCGCCCGTGTCCCCGCTGATCTCCCCGCTCATCTCGGGCCCGCCTCGGGGCCGGCGCCGCGCGAGTCCGACCCCGTGGCCTGTTCAGGCTCGTAGAAGTCCTCGCCCCGTAGCACCAACAGCCCGATGAGGACCGCCGCGCAGGTGATCCCGATGTCGGCGACGTTGAAGACGGGGAAGTTCGGCAACGCGAAGAAGTCGACGACCTCACCGTGGGCGAACCCCGGCTCGCGCAGCAGCCGGTCGGTCAGGTTGCCCGCCGCACCTCCCAGAAGCAGCGCCAGCGCCACGGCGTAGCCGCGGTGGGTCACCCGCCGTGCGTACGCGACCAGCAGGGTCACCACGACCGAGGCAAGCACCGTGAAGACCCAGGTCGATCCCGTGCCGAGCGAGAAGGCCGCGCCGGAGTTGTAGACCAGGCGCAGCTGGAGCCAGTCACCCGCGACGTCGATCGGCGGAGCGTCGGTCAGCGCGCGGACGGCCCAGAGCTTGGTGAGCTGGTCGAGCGCCACCCACCCGGCGGCCAACGCCAACGTCCACCACCACGTGGGGGGTGAGGCAGTCGGGCCGGTGCTCCGGCTCAGCGCCGTTCCTGCCGTTGCTTGCAAGACAGACACAACGTGGCGCGCGGGAAGGCCTGCAGTCTCAGCTTGCCGATCGCCCGGCCGCAGGACTCGCAGACGCCGTAGTTCCCGTCGTCGATGCGCTCGATGGCGTGCTCGGTCTGCTGCATCAGGGCTCGGGCGTTGTTGGCCAGTGACATCTCGTGCTCACGTTCCCAGGTCGCCGCACCGGCGTCGGCCTGGTCGTCCCCGGAGCCTTCGCCTGACTCCCTCATCAGGGAGACAAGGTCGTGCTCGACCTCCGCCAGCTCCTCGGCGAGGCGAACGTTGTCGCCGACCAGCTCGGCTCGCACCGCGGCCAGCTCGTCACTGGTCCATGGATCTTCATCCGACAGGACCGGTACACCCTCGGCGATACCGGTCGATGTCTCCGACGACGGCTCACTGGCCATGCGCCACCCCTACTCGGTTCCGGGCTGCTAGCGCAGACCCTGTTGAGCGCAGACGATAAGGCACAAGCCTGACCCGCGCCACACCGGTCTGTCTTGCCGGCTCCGCCGCAGGCCTAGTCCTCTTCGAGCGTGCTGAGCTGCTCGGAGAGCATCGCGCGCAACCTCGCCCGCGCCTCCTTCTGACGGGCGGTGAGGTCATCGATGCTCGAGTTCAGGTCGGCCTGCTGCTGCTTGAGGTCCCCGAGCACGTTGGTCCGGCGCTGCTCGGCTTCCAAGAGCATCTGGTCATGACTCTCCTGGCCCTCGCTGACCAAGGTGTCGTGGGTGCTCTGCCCGTCGGCAACCAGACGGTCGTGGGTGCTCTGCCCGTCGGCAACCAGACGGTCGTGGGCGGCCTGCCCCTCGCTGACCAGTTGGTCATGACGGCGCTGGCCGGTCCCGATGAGCTCGTCGTGCTGCTGCTGCGCCGTCTCGATGAGCTCGTCGTGCTGCTGCTGGGCGGTCTGCACCAGCTCGCGACTGCGCGTGTCCGCCTCGTGCTGCACTCGCTCGGCGTATGCGTCAGCCTCACCGACGAGACGAACCTTGGTGCTCTCTCCCTCGGCGACATGCTCGTCGTGCAGCCGCTGCGCGAGCGCCAGGATCCCGGCCGCCTGCTCGGGATGACCCTCGGCTCCGTCGGCTGACGGTTCGGTCGGGGCGGAAGCTCGCTGGCGTGCTTCCTCCTCGGCCCGCTCCGCTTCTGCCTCAGCCTGCTCCTTGCGCTCGTGCAGGGCGCGAAGCTCGTTCTCGAGCCGGTCGCGCGACGTGCCGTGGCTCTGCTGCAGCGAGGACTCGGACTGCTCGATCTCCGCCTGCGCGGTCTCAACGCGAGCGCGGGCCTCCTGCTCGGCCGCCTCGGCCTCGGCGCGGCTGGCCTCGACGCGCTGGTTCAACCCATCCAGCTCGGCAACGAGCTCATCGCGCTCACGGCGCACGCGAGCCAGCTCCTCGGTCTCGGACTTCAGCTCCTCTGAGGCGTCAGCGGAGACGGCATGGTCCCGGGTGGGTTCGGAGTCCACGCCGTGACCGGATCGGCAGTCCTTCAGGTCGCTTTCCAGGCTGACTCGCTCGGAGTTGAGTCGCCGCAGCTCCACGACCACCTCGTCCAGGAAGTCGTCGACCTGCGTCTCGTCGTACCCACGACGAAGGTGGGTGGACGTGAAACTCTTCTTGATGACGTCCTCAGGGGACAACGTCATGGTTCACCTCGTTCAACGTTTGGGCGGCCGGAGGATGAGTTCCCGGTCCGGTCTTGGTTCACGATCCAGGACACACTAGCCGACCCTCGGGGGCGCGGCTTACTTGTGCTGCAGCCTCAGAACGGGATCTGGCTGACCAGGATGCGCGCGAAGCTGACACCGATGATCAGAACCAGGAAGGCCAGGTCCAAAGCGACTCCACCCAGGCGCAACGGGGGGATGAGACGACGTAGGGCCCGCAACGGCGGGTCGGTCAGGCTGTAGATGAACTCGGCCACGACCAGGATCACTCCGCTGGGCCGCCAGTCGCGGGAGAAGACCTGGATCCAGTCCAAGATCAGGCGCCCGATGAGGACGATGAAGTAGAGGTAGAGAGCAAAACCCAGGATCTGACTGATCATGGGGTCAGTGTGTCAACTCTGGTTGAACAAACCCTGCTGGGCCCGTCCGGCGTCGGCCGTGCCCTCGACCTCGACGTGCGAGGGGGACAGCAGGAACACCTTGCTGGTGACCCTCTCGATGGAGCCGTGCAGCCCGAAGGCCAGCCCTGCGGCGAAGTCGACGAGACGCTTGGCGTCCCCGTCCTCCATCTCGGTGAGGTTCATGATGACCGGCGTGCCGACCCGGAAGGACTCCCCGATGGTCTTGGCCTCGTTGTAGGTGCGGGGGTGGATGGTCGTGATGCGGTTCAACTCGCTGGCCTCCGGCTCCTGGACAACCCGAGCAACCGGTGTGCGTCGGGGCAACGGCGTGACGTCGGCCCCTCGCGCCGGAGCTTCCCGACTGCTGCGCTCGGAGTCAGCGGACTGGCGATGAGTGTCCTGCGAGTTGTGGTCATGCTCGTCGTAGTCGTATCGACCTTCGACCTCGGCCAACCCCAACCACTCCATGGTCGTTCGCAGTGCCCCAGCCATGTCAGAGAGCTCCTCGGTGCGGTGGTGCCGCCCCTACCGGCGGCGCTGTATTTCGATGGCGACGTTACCCCTGAGACGGACGTGAACCGAGGATTCCGCTGCCGACACGCAGGTGTGTCGCCCCCGCCGCCACCGCGTGCTCCAGGTCGCCGCTCATCCCGGCCGAGAGCCACCGGGCCTGCGGGTGCTCGGTGCGGATCGACTCGTGAATCCGGCGGAGGTGGGCGAACGCCTCTTCCAAAGCCGCGTCGTCCCCGGCCGCCCCGGCGGGTGCCACGGCCATCGTGCCGCGCAGCCTCAGATGGTCGCTGTCGCAGATGCTGTCGGCCAGCGGGAGCGCGTCCTGCGGCGCAACACCGCCACGGCCCTGCGCGCGACCCGCGTCCAGGTCGACCTGGACCAGCACGTCGAGCCCTCGGTGACGTTCACCGGCCTCCAGCGCCTGCCCGGTGGCCCGGTCCAACGCGTTCACCAGCTTGGACCGGTCCACAGAGTGCACGACATCCGCCCACCGGACCACCGAGCGAGCCTTCTTGGTCTGCACCTGACCGACCATGTGCACGGTGGGCATGGCATCGGGTTCGAGCTGGCCGGCAAGGTCGCCGACCTTGGCGGCGGCCTCCTGGTCGCGGCTCTCGCCGATGTCGGTCACGCCGAGGCCGACCAGCGCAGCGGCGTCCGAGGCCGGGAAGAACTTGGTGACGGCGATGAGGCACAGCTGACCGGGATCGCGTCGAGCCGACTCACACGCCGCGTCCACGCGCGCCCGGACTCGCCTCAACCCTTCGCGCAGGTCGTCCGAACGCTGGGCTGACCCCCCGCTCATCCGAGCGGCTCCAGCAACCGGACGGTACCCGCGAACCGGCCCGTACGCGGGTCACCCCGGTGGGAGTACAGGTCACCCGACTCCTTGGTGCACCCGGGCAGCCACCGGACGCTCACGCTCGCATCCGCCAGCTGCTGCACGACCGCGGCCGCGACGTCCAGAGCCGCAGTTCCCGTCCACGACATCGTGGCGGCGGCCGGCCACGACGAAGACTCGAGCTGCATCTGCTGAGGGACCTCGTAGCACCGGCCGCAGATCGAAGGGCCGACGACGGCCTCGAGCCGGCGCGCGCCCGCTCGCTCGAGCTCCTGGACGCAACGACCCACGACGCCGGACGTCATGCCCACCCGTCCGGCATGCACCACGGCGACGAGCCCAGCCGCCGGGTCGGCCAGCAGCACCGGGGTGCAGTCGGCGACCAGCACGGCCAGCGCGAGGTCGGGGTCGTCGGTGATCTGGGCGTCGCACTCCGGTTCGGAACCGAACGCCGGGGCGGGGCCTCGGGCCCACGTCACCACCGTCCCGTGCTGTTGACGCATGAACCGCAAGCCGTCCTCGGCCACGCCCAGCTCGCCGGCCAGCAGACGCCGGTTGCCTCGGACGGCCTCCGGTTCGTCCGGCACACCGGCTCCGAGGTTGAGCTCGCCGAACGACCCTCTGCTCAGCCCACCGAACCGGTCGGTGACGCTCCACTCGATTCCGAACGGGGCGCCACCACTGGCCGGCCTGCGCTCACGCCACCGGAACACGATGACCGACGGTGATGGGTCGCCTGAGCGGCGCCCGGACTTCACGGACCACCTTATCGACCGGCTCGTCGGCCCACGCATCGAGACACACGGTCGCGCCGGCTACTTGAGGAAGTCGGGAACGTCCAGGTCCTCGGCCTCCTGGTAGGTGACCGTGCGTGGCGGGGTCGTGGTGCGCTCAGGCGGCTGTGCCGCCGACGCGCTCTGCTCCTCACGCCCTGCGCTGTCACGCTCGGCCTCCGCGGACTGTGACTGGGGCTGGGTGCTGGACTGTGACGCGGGTGCCGGCGCATCGGTGCGCGTGTTCGATGTCTGAGTGTTCGGCGCCTGAGTGCTCGACGCCTGGGTGCTCTGACCGCGGCCACCTCCGCCTGCCTGCACCTGACCCAGAGCACGTTCGTCGCTGCGCTGGATCGGTGCTCCCCCGTCGAAGCCGGCGGCGATCACGGTGACACGGACCTCGTCCCCGAGCGAGTCGTCGATGACGGCCCCGAAGATGATGTTGGCGTCGGGGTGAGCGGCCTCCTGCACCAGCCTGGCGGCCTCGTTGATCTCGAACAGGCCGAGGTCGGAGCCACCCTGCACCGAGAGCAGGACCCCATGGGCACCCTCGATGCTCGCTTCGAGCAGGGGCGAGGAGATCGCGAGCTCGGCCGCTTGCACTGCGCGGTCCTCCCCGCGTGCCGAGCCGATGCCCATCAGGGCCGACCCTGCGCCCTGCATCACCGACTTGACGTCGGCGAAGTCCAGGTTGATCAGACCCGGCGTCGTGATCAGGTCGGTGATGCCCTGCACGCCGGAGAGCAGCACCTGGTCGGCGCTGCGGAAGGCGTCCAGCATGCTGACAGCGCGGTCCGAGATCGACAGCAGACGGTCGTTGGGAATCACAATGAGGGTGTCGACCTCCTCGCGCAGCGACCCGATGCCCGACTCGGCCTGGTTCGCCCGGCGTCGCCCCTCGAAGGTGAACGGACGCGTGACCACGCCGATGGTCAGTGCACCCAGGGTCTTGGCGATCTTGGCCACCACGGGCGCGCCGCCGGTACCGGTGCCACCCCCCTCCCCTGCAGTCACGAACACCATGTCCGCTCCCCGCAGGGCCTCCTCGATCTCCTCCGAGTGGTCCTCCGCCGCGCGGCGACCCACCTCGGGGTCGGCACCCGCGCCCAAGCCGCGAGTGAGCTCGCGACCGACATCGAGCTTGACGTCGGCGTCGCTCATCAGCAGGGCCTGCGCGTCGGTGTTGATGGCGATGAACTCCACGCCCTTCAACCCGACCTCGATCATGCGGTTGATGGCGTTGACTCCCCCACCTCCGATGCCAACCACCTTGATGACGGCGAGATAGTTCTGCGCTACTGACACGATGCGCCTTCCCTGATGAAGCGTGAGCCTGAAGTGTGCGCTCGGACGGGCCCCGAGGTATGCCGAAACCACCGTCCGCGCGAGGATGTCCGGCCAGCATACGGGGGAACCCTCGATGAACGCATGACCCTAGACCTCAAGTGCAGGTTGAGGCTTATTCGTCCGGAGTCGGAGCCGGGGGCAAGCCACTGACGACCGGCGTCTGCGGGGCCGTCACATCGATCGTCACGGGCGCCCCATCGTCGTCGGGGTCGATCCCCTCCTGGGCCAGCAGGGCCCGGAGAGCTGCCCCCTTGGCCTCCTCGGCTTCAGGCCGGCCCCACAGCACCGCTGCCGAGCCGATGCTGAAGCGGAGGTCGCCATCGGTGGTGATCTGCATCTGCGAGACCTGGCGCCGCCACGAGGGCTCGAGGGCGGAACGGGCACGTAGCGCCCCGGCCAGCGACTCCTGGTCGATGGGACCCCGTGGCGCCGTGATCCTCAGCAGGCCCTCGGGCCCGGTCGCCACGGCCTCGTAGGCCACGCCGGAGCCGTCGACCAAGGCAACGGGTCGTCCGGGTTGGGTCAGGATCGCCTCGGGCTCGCGCAAGGTCAGGGCGATGGTGATGACCGAGGGCCAGTCTCGCCTCACCTCGACCGTCTTGACACGTGTGTCGGCCGCCACCCTGTCGGCCGCCGCCGCAGTGTCCACCCGAGCCAACGGTCGCATGGGTGGGATGGCGGCGTGCTGTCTGGCCATGCTCGCGACGTCGTCGTCGGCTCCGGTGACCACGACGTCCTCGACCACCAGAAGGGGAGAGAAGGCGATCAGATAGACGACGGCGGCGACCAGGACGACCACGCCGCCCGCCCACCATGCCAGCCGGCGTGAGCGTGCCCGCCCGGCGCGCCCCCGTGCGGTGAACCGGTCAGCCACGCTCGCCCCGCCGGCGACGTAGGAGCTCCGGTCCGATCGTCGTCACGTCTCCGGCGCCGACCGTCAGCAGCAGGTCACCGGGTCTGACCACGGCCGCGACGCGATCGAGGGCCTCCTCACGCAACGCTACGTAGTGCAGCTCGGGGATAGGCCCGCTGCCAGCCCGGATGGCCGAGACGATGGTCTCGCCGCTGACTCCCGGGATCGGCGACTCGCGGGCCCCGTAGACGTCCAGCATCACGACAACTTCGGCCGCGCTCAGCCCGTCGGCGAAGTCCTGTGCGAAGGCCAAGGTGCGCGAGTACATGTGCGGCTGGAACACGACGACCAGGCGCCCGCCGTCTGCAACCACGGAGCGCCCGGCTCGGACCGCAGCAGCAACCTTGGGGCCGTTGTGGGCGTAGTCGTCGATCACGTCGACTCCGTCGGCACGGCCGAGGAACTCGAACCGACGGCGGGTACCGGCGAAGTGCTCCAACGCCTGCAGGCCGTCGGCCAAATCGACCTCGTAGCCGGCGACCCCCGCCAACAGTGCCGCCGCACCGTTGTGCAGGTTGTGCGCACCGGGCAGAGGGATCGTCACACGGTGCTGGTGCCCGGCCCCCACCGAGCCGATGCTCGACCGCCAGGTCACCTCAGCTACCGTCTGACGTCGGGCGGGGATGATCGCCTCGATTCTCAGATCGGCCTCTGCCGACTCACCCCATGTGACCACGCGTCTGCCCACGGCTCGCGCATGGACGGCCAGCGCTCTGGACCCCGCGTCGTCCGCGTTGCTCACCAGCAGCCCGTCCCGGGGCAGAGTGTCCACGAAGTCGGCGTAGCCCTGCTGCACACCGGCGAAGTCCCCGTAGAAGTCCAGGTGGTCGGCCGTCACGTTGGTCACGACGGCCACCCGCGGGCGGTAGGCCACGAACGACCGGTCACTCTCGTCCGCCTCGATGACCATGGGCCCCGTGCCCAGCGCCGCGCTCGTGCGGTGGTCCACCAAGGGAGCACCGATGACGAAGCCGGGGTCACGACCGGCGGTGGACAAGGCGCCCACGAGCATGGCACTGGTGGTGGTCTTGCCGTTCGTGCCGGCAACGGCCACGGAATCGCGGGTCCGGCTGAGAACGGCGATGGCCTGGGCGCGGTGCAGGACGGGCAGGTCGTGCTGTCGGGCCCACTGCAGCTCGGGGTTGTCTTCGGGCACGGCACCGGAGACCACTACCGCGTCGGCGGGTCCCACCTGGGACGCGTCGTGTCCGTGGAAGACCTGGGCACCCAGGGCCCGCAGCTCGCGCACCGCAGCGTTGTCGGCGGTGTCCGAACCGCTGACCTCGCAACCGGCACTGCGGTACAGCGAGGCCACACCCGACATCCCCGACCCCGCGATCGCCACGAAGTGCACCCGCCGAAGGTCGGCCGACCCAGGCAGGTCGGCGTCGAAGTCGAAGCGGGGCCCCCTCCCGCTCGGCGGGGTCATGATCGCTCCGCGGCGCGCAGCACCAGGTCGACGATCGCCTCGTCGGCGTGCCGTTCGCCCGCGGAGGCCGCCGCGACGGACATCCGTTGTAGGCGCTGGGGGTCGCGCATCAGCGGCACGATGGTGGCTCGCACCCAGTCTGCGGACACCTCGGCGTCCTCGACCAGCAACCCCCCGCCTGCGCGCACCACGCCCGCGGCGTTGAGCCGCTGCTCACCGTTGCCGATCGGCAGAGGGACGTAGACCGCCGGCAGACCGACGGCCGCCAGCTCGCACACCGTGCCCGCGCCGGCGCGGCATACGGCCAGGTCGGCGGTGGCGTAAGCCAGGTCCATCCGGTCGGTGTAGGCCTGGGTGACGTAGCGCCCGCTCTTAGGGCCGTCGACGTGCGCGCCCGGAGGCACCTCCACGTCCTTGCCGGCCCCCGTGAGGTGGAGCACCTGGACCCCGGCCGCGGTGAGCTCCTTCGAAGCACCGGCGAAGGCGGCGTTCAACCGGTGCGCCCCGAGCGAGCCACCGGTCACCAGGACGGTCGGGCGCGCCGGATCCAACCCGAACGCGGCCCGGGCCTCCGCCCGCATCGCCACCCGGTCCAGGATGCTGATCTCGTGGCGCAGCGGCATCCCCAACGCCTGAGCATGTGGAAGTGGGGTCTGCTCGAAGGTCGTGGCCACCACTGCGCCCATCCGCGCGCCCAGGCGGTTGGCCAGACCGGGACGAGCGTTCTGTTCGTGCACGACGATCGGGACCCGGGCGGTGCGAGCTGCCAGGTACGCGGGTGTCGCCACGTACCCCCCGAAGCCGACGACGACATCGGCATGGACCTCTTCGATCGCCGCCCGGGCTACCCGCACAGCGGAGCGCAGAGCGGCGGGGAAGGCGATCGAAGCGCGGTTGGGCCGCCGCGGAAACGGTGCCTTGGGCACGGTGACGAGCCGGTACCCCCGGTCCGGAACCAGGCGCGCCTCGAGGCCTGCGCTGGTGCCCAGGACCGTGAGGATGCTGTCCGGCTCGCGGCGGCGCAGGGCATCGGCGACGGACAGCAGCGGGTTGACATGACCTGCCGTGCCGCCGCCGGCGAGGATCACCGACAGCGGCGCACCAGCCGCAGTCACCGAGGAAGCCTTCCGCCCACCGGGAGGGCCGCCAGTGTGCGCCGCAGGGCTGACGGTCGCCGGGCCAGTGCGGTTCGGCAACCGGGAACTGTGCGCGCCATGGCGAGCAGCAGCCCGATGCCCATCAGCGCGGCGATGAGGGCAGAACCGCCGCTGGAGACCAGGGGTAGCGGCACTCCGATGATCGGAAGCATGCCGATGACCGAGCCGATGTTGAGGCAGGCCTGGATCACGATCCAGGTCATCACCCCGGCCGTGGCCAGACGCACGAAGGGGTCCGAGCTCGCGGCGATGACCCGGAAGCAGGCGTAGGCGAGCACGAGAAACAGGGCCAGCACGGTCAGGCTCCCCGGCAGCCCCAGCTCCTCACCGATGATGGCCAGGATGAAGTCGTTGTGCGGCTCGGGTAGCAGTGACCACTTCTCGCGGCTGGCTCCGAGGCCGACACCCCACCATCCGCCGTCGGCCAGCGCGTACTCGGCGTGCACCTTCTGGAAGCACCCCTCCACCTGCGGGTTGGTGCAGGTGTCGCCGAGCCAGGTCTCGATGCGCTGCATCCGGTTCGAGCTGCCCATCGCCAGAAAGGCCACGCCGCCGGCGGCGAAGATGGCGACCAGGCCGAACCACCGGACAGGCAGGCCCGCCACGAACAGCATCCCGCCGGCGATCGCGACCAGGATCATCGCCGTGCCCAGGTCTTTTCCGGCCATGACCAGCCCGACCAGGGCCAAGGCGCCCGGCACCACGAACGGGATCACCGCATGCGCGATCTGGCCGATCACCGCCCGCTTGCGCGCCAGCACGGCGGCACCGAAGACCACCAGGGCCAGCTTGGCGAACTCCGCCGGCTGCATGCCGAACCCGCCCAGGTGGATGGAGTTCCGGTTGCCTTGGAAGTCCATGCCCAGAGGGGAGAGCACCAACGCCTGCAGGCCGATGGCGACGAGCAGCCCCAGCAGGGCCAGGCGCTTCCACCAGGCGACCTCGACGCGTGAGGTGACCCAGCCCAGGAGCACCCCCACACCGGCGAACATCAGCTGACCGACGAAGACCCCGTAGGAGTTGCCGGTCTCGGCGTAGGAGCGCACACTGCTTGCCGACAGGACCATGACGAGCCCGATCGAGACCAGTGCCGCCGAGCTGACCAGGATCAGGTAGTAGGGGGCCACTGGCGAGCGCAGCCAGTCACCGGCCGAGCCCAGCGGGCTTGGCGCCGGGGTGGCCGCGCGACTGCTGGACGGGCGGGCGCCGGACGCACGTGGCCCGTTCGTGCGGGCACGGGACGCGGTGGTGGTCATGACCGTGCACCCAGGCTGCGCACCGCGTCGGTGAACGCTCGCCCCCGGGCCTCATAGGAGTCGAACATGTCCAACGAGGCGGCGGCGGGGGCCAGCAGGACGACGTCGGAGGGACCGGCGAGGTCGATGGCGTGACCCACCGCTTCGTCCATCACGGCCTGCATCGCGGCTCGGCGGGTGTCCAGGGTCATGGATTCAGTCTCCGGTGTCGCCACCTCGACCACCCGAACCTGTGGCGCGTGTCGGGCAAGTGCGCGGGCCAATTCGGCACGGTCCACCCCGAGCAGGACGACGCCGCGCAGGCGCGGGGAGACACGCGAGACCAGCGAGTCGACATCGGCGCCCTTGAGCTGACCGCCCGCGATCCACACCACGTCGGGGTAGGCGGCCAGCGACGCGGCGGCTGCGTGGGCGTTCGTCGCCTTGGAGTCGTTGACGAACCGGATGCCGCCCAGGCTGCCGACCTCGGTGATCCGGTGCTCCTGCGGGGAGAAGCGTCGTAGACCCTCGCGTACGGCGGCCGGCGGGACTCCCGCCGCCCTGGCCAACGCTGCGGCGGCCAGCGTGTTGGCGACCTGATGCACGGCGGGGTCCCCGCCGGGAGCGATGTCCTCCAGAGTCGCCAGCTCAGCCGCCGAGGTCGACCGCTGCTCGACGAAGGCACGGTCGGCCAGCACCTCCTCGACCACGCCCACCATCGAGGGTGCAGGCACGCCCACCGTGAAACCGATCGCCCGGCATCCGGGCATGACCTCGGCCTCGGCGACCATGCGCTCGGTCGCCTCGTCCTGGACGTTGTACACGCAGGCGAGCTGGGTGCGCTGGTAGATGCGCGCCTTGTCCTGCGCGTAGGCCGCGGCCGATCCGTGCCAGTCCAGGTGGTCGTCGGCCAGGTTGAGCACGCACGAGGCCAGCGGGGACACGGTGTGGATGCTGTGCAGCTGGAAGCTCGACAGCTCCACCGCCAGCATGTCGTAGGGCTCCGGAGCCAGCACCGCGTCCAGTACCGCAGTGCCGACGTTGCCGGCAGCCAGAGCCCGCAGGCCGGCGGCTCTCAGCATCGACTCCAGCAACAGCACGGTCGTCGTCTTGCCGTTCGTGCCGGTCACGCACAGCCACGGCGCGGCCCCCGAGCGGGGGCGCATCCGCCAGGCGAGCTCGACCTCTCCCCATACCGGTACTCCGCGCCGCCTGGCCTCCGCCAGGACCGCGTGATCGGGACGCCAGCCGGGGGAGCTCACGACCAGGTCGATGCCCGTTTCCCCGTCAGGCCAGCCACGGATGTGCTCGGCACCGAGCCGTACCTCGACACCCCACATCCGCACCATCTCGGCACGTTCGGCCTGGACCCTCGAGCTGCCCCCACCGTCCACGACCTGCACCCGCGCACCGCGTGTCACCAGCGCGCGGGCCGCGGCGACACCGCTGACGCCGAGGCCGGTCACCAGGACACCCAGGCCGGCCCAGTCGGCGTCGCGGTGGGTCAGCCCCTGCACCGGCCTACCGGTGCTCATGCTCCGTTCACAGGCCGGCGACCCACTCGGCATAGAACAGACCCAGCCCGACCGCCACGCACAGCCCGGCGATGATCCAGAAGCGGATGACGATGGTCACCTCGGCCCAGCCGAGCAGCTCGAAGTGGTGCTGCAGGGGAGCCATCCGGAAGACTCGCTTGCCGGTCATCTTGAAGGAGCCGACCTGGATGATGACCGAGAGGGTGATCAGCACGAAGAGGCCACCCAGGATCGCCATCAGCAGCTGAGTGTGGGTGACGATCGCCAGCCCGGCCAGGGCGCCTCCGAGGGCCAACGAGCCGGTGTCGCCCATGAAGATCTTGGCGGGAGAGGCGTTCCACCACAGGAACCCGAAGCAGGCACCGGCCACACAGGCGGCGACCAGCGCCACGTCGAGGGCGTCGCGGACGTCGTAGCAGTTCGGGCCGGGGCTGATCTGACAGTTCTGGTTGAACTGCCAGATGCCTATCAACATGTAGGCGCCGAACACCATCACCGAGGCACCCGTGGCCAGGCCGTCCAGACCGTCGGTGAGGTTCACCCCGTTGGATGCCCCGGCGATCATGATGTTGGCCCACAGCACGAACAGGATGAGCCCCCCGACGGCGCCCAGGGCCGCGAAGTCGACCGAGGTGTCGCGGACGAAGGAGACCGCGGTGCTGGCGGGCCGCCGGAAGTCACCGACCGGGAACTGCAGCGCCAACACCGCGAAGATGACGGCGACGGCCGTCTGCCCCAGCAGCTTCTCCGCCGAGCGCAACCCCAGGCTGCGTTGCTTGGAGATCTTGATGTAGTCGTCGAAGAAGCCGACGAGGCCGAGCCCGGCCATGAGGAACAGCACCAGCAGTCCGCTGATGGTGAAGCCCGTACTGCGCAGGTCGACCCAGTTCAGCGTGTCGAGCACGATGAGCAGCAGGTGGGCACCGAAGTAGCCGAGCAGCGTTGCGGTGATGATCACCGCACCACCCATGGTCGGCGTGCCGCGCTTGGTGTGGTGCGACGTCGGCCCGTCGTCGCGGATGAACTGCCCGTACCCGCGTGCCACGAGGAAGCGGATGAACAGCGGCGTGCCGACCATGGCCACGACCATCGAGATGGCCCCGGCCAGGAGCACGCTGATCACGGGTCTACTCCCCCCGCAGCCAGGGTCTCCCCAAGAAAGCGCAGCCCGGAGTCCCGGCTGGACTTCAGCAGGACGACGTCGCCCGGAACGAGCATCGACTCCAGGACGAGCGCGGCATCCTCCACCCGCTCGATCTGACGCCCTGCATCCGAGCGGGCGGCCTGGAAGGCAACGGCGGCGGGGGCCGCGCCGGGCCCGACGGCGACCACCTCGTCCACGCCCAGCTCGGCGGCCAGCCACCCGACGCGCTCGTGCTCGGCGACGCTGTCCACACCGAGCTCGCGCATCTCGCCCACCACGGCGATGGCCCGCCTGCCGTGGCGCATCGCCGACAGCGCGCGCAGCGCCGCACGCATCGACTCCGGGTTGGCGTTGTAGGCATCGTTGACGATGGTGACGCCATCGGCGCGCTCGGTGACCTCCATCCGCCAGCGGGACGTGGGCAGCGCGGCGCTCATCCGAGCGGCGATGTCGGCCGGGCTCATCCCCCAGGCGTGCGCCACCGCCGCCACCGCCAGCGCGTTGCTGACGTGGTGTTCCCCGTGCAGGGACAGCTGGACGGCCACCGGTGACTCGTCGGGCAAGGTCAGGGTGAACGAGGCCTGCCCCCGAGGGTTGAGCGTGATCTCGTCCGCCCGGACCTGGGCCTGCGGCCCGGTCCCGAAGAGCAGCACCGGAGCCGCGCTCTGCTGGGCCATGGCGGCAACGATGGGGTCGTCGGCGTTGAGCACGGCCAGGCCTTCGGGCCCCAGGGCCCGGACCAGCTCGGCCTTGGTATGAGCGATGGCCTCGCGTGAACCGAACTCGGACAGATGCGCCGACCCCACGTTGAGCACGACCGAGACGTCCGGCGGCGCAATGCGAGTGAGGTACTCGATGTGGCCCACCCCCGAGGCGCCCATCTCGGCCACGAGGAACTCGGTGTCGAGGTCGAGACGGCAGACCGTGAGCGGAACACCCACCTCGGAGTTGTACGACGCGTGCGCAGCGATCGTGCGACCGTGAGCGCGGAGCACCTGGGCCAGCAGGTCCTTGGTCGAGGTCTTGCCCGATGAGCCGGTGATGCCCACGATCCGCAGCCCGTCGTGGGCTCGGCATCGGTCCACGACGCCGCGAGCGAGCGAGGCGAAGGCGTCGCCGACCTCGGGCACCACCACGCAGGGAAGGTCGGCCATCTCACGGTCCGTCAAGGCCGCGGCGGCTCCGGCGGCGGCGGCGGCGGGCACGTACTGGTGCCCATCGGCATGCTCACCCTGGCGGGCGACGTAGAGACTTCCGGGGACGACCTCACGAGAGTCGGTGACGACCTCGGTGTCGATCACTGTCGTCCCGGCCACAGCAGGATGGACGCGACCGCCGGTGGCCCGGGCGATCTCGTCCAGTGGCAGCGGGATCACCCACCTGACCCTTCGTCCTTGATCGCAATATCTGACAAGGTCACGCCCTGTTCCTTTCCTGGCGCCTGAGCGCCGGGGTCGAACTCGAGGTCCATCGGCTCGTGCTCCCCCTCGCTGGGGGGAACGCCGTTCGACTGAAGAACGTAGCGCATGACGTTGGTGAAGACCGGGCCGGCGATCGTCCCACCATAGATGCTGATGTTCGTCGGCCGCTGAATCGTCACCGCCACTACGTACTCGGGGTCCTCGGTGGGCGCGTAACCCACGAAAGAGGCCGTGGTCTTGCTGTACTTCCCTAGATCGTCGTCGAACCGGGACGCCGTGCTCGTCTTGCCGGAGACCCGGTAGCCATCGACCGCGGCCATCGGCGCGGTGCCCTCCGCGCTGGTGACCTCCTCCATGATCGAGGTCAGGGTCTGCGCGGTCTCACTGCTCACGATCCGCTCACCCTCGGGTGACTTCGCCTCGGCATACCGGCCCTGGCTGTCGGTGGTGCCTTGCAC
>JBAUJO010000009.1:0-4140 GCA_049683875.1 Ornithinimicrobium sp. | reverse complement strand
CCAAATTGACCGAGCAGCTGCAAACCGCGCAGGCCGCCGCC
Source organism: Ornithinimicrobium sp. (assembly GCA_049683875.1). Classification (GTDB taxonomy): domain Bacteria; phylum Actinomycetota; class Actinomycetes; order Actinomycetales; family Dermatophilaceae; genus Ornithinicoccus. The sequence continues at coordinate 4,099 of JBAUJO010000009.1, read as the reverse complement.
GGCACCGACCCCGCGCTGCGCCTGCGGGCGGTCGGCGCGGCCTACCTGGATTTCGCCCGACTGCGCCCGCAGCGCTACCGGGCGTTGTTCGGCGGGGCCTGGGACACCACCGATGCCGTCCGGGCCGGCGCCTTCAGCCACGCCGAGGCCGTCGCCCTGGGCCAGGACGCGCTCACCGTCATCGTCGAGGCTGTGCAGGCGTGCGCGGACACCGGGGACTCGGCCAGCACCGACCCGTTCGGTGACGCCGTCACCTTGTGGGTCGCGCTGCACGGCCTAGCCCACCAACGCGCCGTCATCCCCAACTTTCCGTGGCCCGACGGCATTGCTGACAGCCTCGTCCAGCGCCTTGCTCAGCTGCGGCCGCGGGCCGCTCCACAGCTGCCCGCGGCCGCGCCCGCGCAGGGGTCAGCTGACATCACCTCGACTGCGCCTCTGGATTAGCTAGCGAAGGCGCAGCGCGCTTCCACGGCGACCGTCGACGAATACCTCGTACGGGCATTCCGATGAGGCTGCCTCCGGCGTGCGGGCCTACGAGCAGAGGTGCACGTCGGCAACCCGTGCATTGACGCCGAGCTCCGCTGCGACTCCCGCCATCTCCTCGAACTGATCCTGGCGGCGTCCCGACTGGTGAGCACATGCAGGCGTCTCGCCCGTTCCTGCTTCCCGCAGGACGATCCCGTACCGGCACGCTCTGCGAACCCATCCCGTACCGGCATGACTGGCCGCCGGATAAGAGAGCCGACGAGCGCGGCGCTGCCTGTCCCTACGCTGAGGTCGTGGAGGGGCAGCGAGGACTCGTGTCGTTGGTGAGCGTCGATGACGACGTCCTGGACCAGTTGATCCGCGCCGCGACCACGTCAGCGAGCCCGAACGAGGTCACCCCACCGTTAACCCCGGGTGCTCAGTGGACGCCGATCAGGGTGGAGTGGCTTAAGGCGTACCACCGCGACCGCCGACGCGGGCTGGACGGACCTTGCCGCGAAGCCACGTGGGCGGTGGTGGTCGACGACTGGGTCGTAGGATCCGTGCGCATGAAGCTCACCGAGCAAGACGGGGTCGTGGAGACTGGTCTCTGGTTGACGTCGGACGTGGGGGGCAAAGGCCTGGGTACCGCATCACTCGCCGCGGCCCTGGACAAGGCTCGTGAGCTCGGTTCGACGCATGTCTGCGCCGAGACCCTGGTGGACAACATCGGTGCCTTGAGTGCGCTTCGACGACTCGGGTTCACTCTTGAGCATGGCGAGGGGCAATCGGTCCGGGCGATCACATCGCTTTAAACTGCGAGGCACCCCTTCGGCACTCCCACTGCAACGATGCCGTGCCGATGCGGGATCGTCACGCGGGGCAACGGGCGATGGGGTCGCGTCTTGCAGAGCTGACCGACCGTTGGCGTCGCTGGATGCTCTGTGCGGCATTGGCGTGGCTTATGCGTCTGTCCCGTAGGACCGGTCCATCATGTCGGTCATCGCCTGCTGGAAAGCGTGGCGCTTCTCGTCGCTCCAGCCTGTGGTCAGCTGAACGAAGATGCTCTCCTGCCAGCGATGTGCTTCATCGAGCATGAACCGGCCTGCGGGTGTGAGTGATGCTTCGCGTCGTCGGCCATCGGTCGCAGACGCCGCCATGACCAGGTAGTCGGCTGCCGTGGCGTTCTTGATCAGCCGCGAAGCACCGCTCTGGTCAATCCCGATCTCGTAAGCGATCGCGTTCACGGTGACGGGTGCCCCGCGCTGGCTGAGTGCATGCACCGCCTCGCAGACCAGCACGAGACGCCCCTGCTCGCCACCCAAGTCTGCTGCGACGGGTCGGCGCGCCCAATGTCGGACGAACTGAAACAGGACCTGACCTGGGCCTTGGTCTGTCATTCGGTTGCTGCCATCTCACGGCAGATGTAGGCCAGCTCGAGAGCGGACTTGAGGTCCGGCAGCCTCAGCGCAGCCGTGATCTTGCCGCCCGAGGCGCGAAAGACCGTCGCTATCCGCAGGGGCCTAGTGCTCTCAGGCCAGGTGGCATCCTCTTCGACCACCATCAGATGCCCACTGACCGGGTGCCAGGACCGAGGGGCCAGGTTGATCCCTGACCGCTCAACCCACTCGGCGAACTGAGCAGACGTGATCGGGCCCGCCCCTTTCGGACCCAGGACTACGACCGGATCACCGACCGCGTTCGCCGACCGCTCCAGGTCGCCAGCGTTGACGCTGTCGTGCCACTGGTTGATGACATCTTCAAGGCAGAGGTCCATGCGACAAGTGTATGCGATGCGCATACACTTACCCCGGAGTGGTGACAGTGATCTGCGGCCTCAAACTACCGAGCGCGTGTGCGAGGTAGAACTTCGAGGAGGGCTGGGGGAGCCCCCGGCCGCGCACATTGCTGCGAGGTCGTTCACAGTGGGTGGGTGGAGAAATACGAACTGATCATTGTCGGCAGCGGACCGGGTGGGATTGGAGCGGCCACGGCGTACCGAGATGCTGACGGCCCCGGGAGGGTCCTGGTGTTGACGGCCGACGCCGACCCGCCCTACATGCGGCCCCCACTGTCCAAAGACTCACTCACGAGCACCGAGACACCCACGCCGACCCCGATCGCGGACGACCTGGATGACGTCGAAGTGCGGCTCGACACCCGGGTGACCGGCCTCGACATGTCCGCTCGCACGCTCACTACTGGTCGCGAGAAAATGGGTTTCGAGCGGCTCATCGTGGCCACTGGGGCTCGGCCGGTGTCCTTGCCGGGGGTAGGCGAGGGGGTCGAGCACCACGAGCTGCGAACGCTGTCGGATCTGCGTGCCTTGCATTCCACTGCCGGTGAGGCCGACTCGGCGGTCGTGATCGGGTCGGGTTTCATCGGGTGTGAGGCTGCGGCCTCGCTGGCACGGCGTGGTCTTGACGTCACCGTCATCACGCAGGAGCAGGCACCCCAGCGTGAGCGGTTAGGTCAGTACGTGGCGGACGCGATCGGCCGGTGGTTGCGAGAGTACGGCGTCACACTGCGGACCGGCGTCGAGGTGGACGCGGTCGAGGCGCCCCGGCGAGTGCACCTGTCCGATGGCACGACCCTCGATCCCGACCTGTTGCTGGTCGTCGTAGGGGTCGAGCCGTGGAACGACCTTGTCGAAGGCGCTGGCCTCACGCTAGAGCAAGGACGGGTGCGGGTCGATCAGCACCTCAGCACGACCTACCCCGACGTGTATGCCGTCGGTGACATCGCCCTCGCAGATCACCCCGTCGCGGGGCGAGCGGTGCCGGTGGAGCACTGGGGTGACGCCGAAGAGATGGGCGGTATTGCCGGTCGCAACGCAGCCGGGGCGCGTGAGGCATGGTCGTCAGTCCCCGGCTTCTGGAGCGAAGTAGGGGAGCACGCCCTGAAGTACGCCGCCTGGGGAGACGGCTACGACCAGCTCGAAGTCGTCGAACACGACGACGGCTTCACGGTCTGGTATGCCGACGGCGACGACGTGCTGGTCGGAGTGCTGACCTACGAAGCCGACGATGACTACGAGCGCGGAGGTGAGCTCATCGGGCAGGGCGCGACTCTAGCTGAGGTACTCACACGAGCTGCGCGACGGCCAGCGCAGTGAGCGCGACGAGCCAGCTGACGAAGCTGCCGATCAGGAAGTACTCGGTGACCTCGTAGACCTGGAGCGAGTCCTCCAGGCTGACGCCGTCGTCGTGCCGGGAGTGCTGTAGCTCCGGGAACCGGATCAGGCCCTTCGCCGCGATCACCAGACTCGCCGCCGTCACCTGGCCGGCGAGGCCCAGGCCGACGATGACCAGGCGCTCCATCGGGCCGAGCAGCCGGCCGCCGCGCAGGCGGTCAGAGGGCTGAGGGGAGCCCGGGTCGCGGATGGCGCCGACCCCGATCAGCACCAGGCGCACCACGACGTTCCCCGTGGCCACCTGCACGAGCAGCAACCCGGCCAGCAGCAGCACCCGGTCGGCGTCCAGTGCCGTCGCGGTCGACGGTAAGCCGGACCAGACGAGCCACCGCTGCAGCAGACCGCCGGCGGGGGAGGCCCACCCCGACCCGAGCAACAGCGCGGTGAAACCGATCGCCAGCACGCCCAGGGGAAGCCGGGCGCCTCGACGCCGTGCCACAC
>JBAUJO010000008.1:0-28777 GCA_049683875.1 Ornithinimicrobium sp. | reverse complement strand
AGGAGAACACCGTGGCTGCCACTTGCGATGTCTGCGGCAAGGGACCGAGCTTCGGTCACGCCATCTCGCACTCCCACCGTCGCACCAAGCGTCGCTGGAACCCGAACATCCAGCGCGTCCGCGCCCTCGTCGGGCCCGGCAACAGCACGCCCAAGCGCCTGAACGTGTGTACGTCCTGCCTCAAGGCAGGCAAGGTCAACCGCTAGCAGAGAAGGCGCACCTCGGCGGCCTCATCCCCCGAAGTGATCCCAGCCGCCGACCGAGGCGATGGCGTCGTCGAGCCATACCTCTGTCTTTTCCCCTCCGTCCTCCCCTTCGACGACCGTGCCGAGCACCGTCCACCCTCGCGGGCTGGACTTGGGCGCGAAGGTCCCCAGCAGGACGTGCTCCTCACCGCCGTGCAGCACGCAGGACTGGGCTCTTGGCCGACCCAGTACCGGGGCCGCAGCCTGCACCGACGGCTCTAGCTGCGACGAGCGCAAGCGGATGCCGACACGGCTCGATGCGGCCAGCCGTCGCGCGTCGGTGATGAGGCCATCCGAGATGTCGATCATGGCTGTGGCCCCGGCTCTGGCAGCAGCAGGCCCTTGCGAGAGGTCCGGGCTGGGGCGGCAGTGATAGTCCACCCACGCCGCGCACGCCTGTGCGTATGGCGCGGGGGGAAACCATCCCTCATCGGCTCCCCGCAGCACTTCAAGCCCGGCGGCGGACCGCCCCAGGTCTCCTGAGACCGCCACCACGTCACCAGGGCTGGCCCCAGAGCGCAGCACCGGGGCGTTCACGCCCGGCGGCAGCTCTCCCATGGCGGTCACCGCCACCGTCACCGCGCCCTCGCTGGAGGACAGGTCACCACCGGCAACGCGGACCCCGGCCTGCGCGGCTGCTTCGGCGATGCCGTCGAGGAGTCCGGTCACCCACGCCACCGTGGTGGTCGGCGGAGCCACGAGGGTGACGAGAAGGGCCGTACCGACTCCGCCCATGGCGGCCACATCGGCCAGGTTCTGGGCCACGACCTTGGCGCCGACGTCCTGTGGCGCGGACCACTCGTCCTTCCAGTCACGCCCCCGCACCATGGTGTCGGTGGTGACCAGAGCACCCGCCCGGACCCGCACGTACGCGGCGTCGTCGCCGGGCCCAAGAGCCACGGCTGTGCAGTCCGGTGCACCCCAGGCAAGGCGGGAGAACACCTCGCGCAGCACGCCCGCCTCCCCCAGACCCGCGATCGTCGGAGACGCTCCTAGGTCACTCACGGTCAGACACGGTAGCGTCGTCGTACGAGATGTCGATGTCCGCGTAGACGCTGGAGAACGGGAGGTCGAGATGGTGCACGCCTACATTCTCGTCCAGACCGAGGTCGGCAAGTCCTCCGGTGTCGCGCGGGCCATCGCCGACCTACCCGGGGTGTCGATGGCCGAGGACGTGACCGGTCCCTACGACGTGATCGCGAGAATCGAAGCCTCCAGCGTCGACGAGCTCGGCAGGCTCGTCATCGCCAAGGTCCAGGACGTCCCGCACATCACACGTACCACCACATGCACCGTCGTCCACGTCTCGCCCTGAGCCTCACCGTGGTCCTCGGCCTGACCCTGGCCGGGACCGGGTGCTCCCGTGCGGTGAAGGTCGTCCCGCTCGACGGGGCTGACGAGAACCCGGTCTGCGCCCAGGTGGCGGCCCTGTGGCCGGACACGGTCGGCGGGCAGCCCTCACGCATCACCGCAGCCAACAGCGACACGGTGGCCGCGTGGGGGGACCCGGCCATCATTGCGCGCTGCGGCGCCACGCCCCCCGGCCCCACCACCGACCAGTGCCTGGACATCGAGGGGGTGGACTGGATCTCGGTACCCATCGAGGACGGAGTCCGGTTCACGACCTACGGCCGCGACCCCGCGATCCAGGTGCTGGTGCCTCAGGAGTACGCCACCGAGGCTCTGGTCATGCCCGCCTTCGCAGCCGCGGCGGACGCAGTGCCCCAGACCCTCGGGTCGTGCACCTGAGAGCCAGCCTCAGCGCAGCCCCAGGGGGCGTTTCAGGGCCAGCTCAATCAGCTCATGCACCAGTTCTTCGTAGCTCAACCCGCTCGCCGCCCACACCTGAGGGTACATCGACCACGGGGTGAAGCCGGGCATGGTGTTGATCTCGTTGAGCAGCACCTCCCCGGAGTCTGAGTAGAAGCAGTCGACCCGGGCCAACCCCTCGCACCCGGCCACCTCGAAGGCTCGGGATGCGATCTGCCGCACCCGCTCGCGCACCTGCTCGGGCACCTCTGCCGGGCAGCGCAGGGTGACGTTGTTCTCGTCGAGGTACTTGGCCTCGAAGTCGTAGAAGGCGTGGTCGCCCGCGACGGTGATCTCCCCGACCTCGCTCACCCGCGGCGGCTCGTCGCCACGGCCCTGAAGGACCCCGCACTCGATCTCGCGGCCAGCGATACCGGTCTCCACAACCACCTTGGGGTCACTGCGTCGAGCGTGCTCGATCGCGTCGACGAGGTCCTCCTCGTGCTCGACCCGACTGATGCCCACCGACGACCCGGCTCGCGCCGGCTTGACGAAGACCGGGAAGGCCAGCGCACTCGCCCGGCGGAGACAGTCGTCGCGGTCCCGTCGCCAGTCGAGGTCGGTGATGACCGCATACGGACCCATCGGCAGCCCGGCGCTGGCGAAGAGCACCTTCATCACGTGCTTGTCCATCATGGCGGCGGACGCGAGTACGCCGCAGCCCACATAGCGCACGTCCGCCAGCTCGAGGAAGCCCTGGATGGTGCCGTCCTCCCCGAAGGGACCGTGCAGCAGGGGAAAGACGACGTCGACCTCACCGAGCGACCGGGGCACCTCTCCGGGAGCCTGGACGCTCAGCGAACGCTGCGAGGAGCCCAGGGGTAGGGCGATCTGGTCACCACCCGGTGGCACCTCGGGCAACCGGCCGTCGCGGATCTCCAGGGCGCGTGGGTCCGCCTCGACCTGGACCCAGGCACCATCGGTAGTGATGCCGATCGGCACGACGTCGTAGACCGCCGGGTCGATCACCGACAGCACGCTGGCCGCCGTGGCGCAGGAGATGGCGTGCTCGGCCGAGCGTCCGCCGAAGACCACGGCAACCCTGGGCCGACGACCTTGCCCCGACGACCCGGCAACGGTGTGTGGCGTCATGCGCAGCGAGCCTAGTGCCGCTCGTGCTTGCGGGCACGAGACATCAGCACCTCAGCGAGGTCGGCGGGGGTCATGGTCTGGTCCACCACAGCGAGCACCCCTTCACAGATCGGAACGTCAACGTCGTGCCGGTGGGCCAGGTCGACCACCGAGCCGGCCGACTTGAGCCCCTCGGCGGTCTGATGCTTGATCGCGACGACCTCGGCCACGCTGAGCCCTTGGCCGAGCAGCACCCCGACCGAGTGGTTACGCGACAGGGGTGACATGCACGTGGCGATGAGGTCCCCGACCCCTGCCAGACCCATCAACGTCGCCGGGTCGGCTCCCAGGGCTGCGCCGAGGCGGGCCGTCTCGGCCAGGCCCCGCGTGATGATGCTCGACTTGGTGTTGTCCCCGAAGCCCAGGCCCTCGGCCATACCCACGGCCAACGCCACGACGTTCTTCACCGCGCCACCGATCTCGGTGCCCACGACATCGGTCTGGGTGTACGGGCGGAAGTACGGGGCGGCGCTCAGGTGCGCCACGCGCTGAGCCCTCTCGTGGTCCACCCCGGCCATCACGCTCGCGGCAGGCTGCTTGACGGCGATCTCGCGTGACAGGTTGGGCCCGGAGACGACCACGATCCGCTCCGGCTCGATACCGCCTACCTCCGCGATGACCTGGCTCATCCGCATACCGGTGCCGACCTCGATCCCCTTCATCAGCGACACGATGGTGGCGTCAGGCGGCAGCAGCGGCCCCCACTGCAGCAGGTTCGCGCGCAGGGACTGGGAGGGAACGGCCAGGACCACCATCTCGGCGTCCGCGACGGCCTCGGCCGGGTCGGCCGTGGCATCCACCGCAACCGGCAGCACCAGCTCGGGGAGGTAGTCGGGGTTGCTGTGGTCGTTGCTGATGCTCGCGGCGACCGCAGGCCGGCGAGCGTGGATGCGCACCGTCGATCCGGCGTCGGCCAATACTGCGGCGAAGGCCGTCCCCCACGATCCGGCCCCGAACACGGCGACCCGGGTCATGACCCCGACCCGGCGCCGGTGCCCCGGGGGCGCTCGTAGAGCTGCGCAGGCGGCGTCTCGCCACGTAACACGGCGACTTCGTCGACCACGGCGCGCATCACCCGGTCACTGGCCTCTGCCATGGCGCTGCGCTCACCGGCACGACCGTACAGATCCGAGAGCTCCACCGGGGGGCCGGCCTTGATCTGCATGGTCGGCCGAGACAACAGCCCCGTGGGTCGGCGCGCGTAGGGCGCCAGGAGGCGCTGCGGCCCCCACTGGCCGATCGGGATCACCGGCGCCCGTGTCGCCAGTGCCAGGCGACCCACCCCCGTTCGTCCGCGCATGGGCCACAGTGATGGTTCCCTGGTCAACGTGCCTTCCGGCATGATCACCACACACTTGCCCGAGCTCACGGCCTCCTCGGCCTCAGCCAGAGCCTCTCCCGCCCGACGGCTGTTGCGGTAGACCGGCACCTGCCCCAACGGTCGAAGCGCACGACCCAGCACGGGGATGTCGAACAGGCTCGACTTGGCCAAGAACATCGGCGGGCACCCGTGGTCGACGAGGAAGTGCGCCACGGTGAACGGGTCGATCTCCGAGAGATGGTTCACCGCCACGATGAAACCACCGTGAGGGGGGAGGTACTCCTCTCCCGACCAGTCCTGAGAGGTCAGCCACGCCAGCGGAGGTCGCAGGACGGCCACCGCCAGACGGTAGGGGCGCGGCGCCGGCGTCCGCTGCGGTCGACGTCTCACGGCCGCCATCTTGTCACTACCGGGCGCCCCGGTGGGTGAAGATGGCCCGGTGCCTCACCATGGACGCTGGCAGGTCATCGTGCCGGTGAAGCCTTCGCAGCGAGCCAAGTCGCGTCTAGACCCCCCGCCCGGGGTCGACCGTGCGGACCTGGCCCATGCGATGGCCCGCGACACGCTTGTGGCCGCCGCTGCGTCCGTGGGTGCGCATGAGGTGTGGGTGGTCAGCGCCGACACTGCGATCAGTGACTTCGCGCTCGACCTCGGGTGCTCCTGCCTCGCAGATCCGGGTGCGGGGCTGAACGAGGCCGTCGGGGTCGGCCTGACCGCCGCCGGGTCGGTCAGCAGCCGCGTGGCGGTGCTCCTCGGTGACCTGCCCGCGCTGCGACCCGCCGAGCTGACCACCGCGCTGGCGCGGTGCGCGGACCATCCCGTCGCGGCCGTGGCCGACCGCCACAACGAGGGCACGACGTTGTTGACCGGATCCGGGGTGCAACTGCTGCCGCTCTTCGGCCCGGGTTCGGCCGACCGTCATCGCGACCGTCTGGGCGCGGTCATGGTGCACGGCACGCTCGCCGGGTTGCGGTGCGACGTGGACGACCGTGCCGACCTGTCAGCTGCGACAGCGCTGGGGCTCGGAGCGCATACGGCCAGCGTTCTTGCTGCTCCCATGGGCTCATCCACGTCCCGCGCCTAGGCTGAGCCCATGCAGGCGAACGTGCACACCTTCGACCCCAGTAGCGGGACCGGTAGCGTCCTGCGCGACGACGGCACCGTGTTGACGTTCAGCGCCGGTGCGTGGTCAGCAAGCGGCTTGCGTCATCTGCGGCTGGGTCAGCGAGTGAACATTCGAATTGCTAGTGCCCCATACGAAATCGGTGAAGAGGCGACCACCGGGGCCGGTGCAGAGGTCTCCAACCTGTGGATCACCGGAATCGGCACCGGACAGGTCATCGAATGATCGGCGTCATGCGATCCAGAATGACGGGTACATCAAAAGCGATGAGTGGGCTTTGACAATCTTGACGCAGCCTTGACCTCTGGCATTGCTGGGGCGGGTATTTCAAGCAGATTCTTTGAAAGACTGACGCTTGCCTTTATCCGCGGCAGACGCGAGGTCGTCGTTCTTGCCCACCCGCACCCCAGCCAGCCCGTCCTGCGGTAGCTCGCCGGGCTCGCCGACCACCTTCTTGAAGTACGTGCCCGGGCGGAAGCGCGGTGCGCAGGTGGCCTCGATGGGCACGGGTGACCCTGTGCGTGGGTTGCGGCCCGTCCGCGGAGCACGGTCGATCTTCTCGAAGGTACCGAACCCCGTGACCCCGACCGTCCCGCCGGCCGCGACTTCACGCAAGATCGCATCCACGATGACTTCAATGGCTTTCGTTGCCTCGGCACGCCCCCCGAGTTCTGGGGCAATTCGCTCGACAAGATCTGCTTTGTTCATGGCTCCCCTTCAGTCTTTGGACGCGCTGACGACCCCCCTTGTGGTCGACGCCCTTTCCTGTCCGAAAGTAACTGTAAGCGCCAATGTGCCTATCGTCCAACTAAACAGGATTCCTGACAGAGCCGTTCCATCCGACTCTTTCGAAGGCCCACACGAAAGAACGGCCCCCGATGCGAACATCGGGGGCCGTTCATCGTGTAGCCCCGACGGGATTCGAACCCGCGCTACCGCCTTGAGAGGGCGGCGTGCTAGGCCGCTACACAACGGGGCCATCCGCAGTAGCGCATGACAGACGGACTGTCGTGCGCGCTGGGGTACCAGGACTCGAACCTAGACTAACTGAACCAGAATCAGTCGTGCTGCCGATTACACCATACCCCAAAGGGTTTCACCGGAAACGGATCGGACCGGCGGACCGAAGAAGCACGATACCGCTCCCCCGCGGGCCCGCCCAAATCGGCGTCCAGGGCGGGTTCAGAGGTCAGGCACCGGTGTGTGAACCCTGCCTCACCTTCTCCGACAGTCGAACCAGCCGCCGCATCGTGGAGTGCTTGCCCAGGATCTCCATCGACTCGAACAGCGGTGGGGAGACACGCTGGCCGGACAGCGCCGTGCGGAGCGGTCCGAAGGCCAACCGTGGCTTGATCTGCAGCCCGTCCACGAGGGCCAGCCGCAAGGCGGCCTCGATGCTCGAGGCCGTCCACTCACCCGCACCGTCGTCCCACGACGAACCCGTCCCGTCCGGCAGCGGCTGCAGCGCGGTCACCGCAGCCTCCAGCACCGTCGGAGCCGAGTCTTTGAGCTGCCGCCAGGCGTCGTCGGCGATCGGCAGGCCGTCGTCGGGCAGGTAGAACGGGCCCACCATCGGCGCAGCCTCGCTCAGCACCTGGATGCGCGTCTGAACCAACGGTGCCAGCTGCATCAGCCGCGCCACCTGAGCATGGCTGCTCGGCGTGGGGATGGCCCCAAGATCCTGCATGACCGGCAACAGCCGCGCTGCGAAGTCCTGGACATCCATGGCTCGCAGGTGTTCGGCGTTGATGGCTTCAGCCTTCTGCTGGTCCCACCGGGCCGGGTTGGGGTTGACGTGGTCGATCTCGAACGCCGCGACCAGCTCGGCCGGGGAGAAGACGTCACGGTCTCCACTGATGGCCCAGCCCAACAGGGCCAGGTAGTTGGTCATCCCTTCGCGCACGAAACCGCGTTCGCGGTGCAGAAACAGGTCAGAGGCAGGGTCGCGCTTGGACAGCTTCCGGTTGCCCTCGCCGAGCACGAGCGGCAGATGGGCGAAAGTCGGCACCGTGTCGGCCTCACCGATGGCGACCAGGGCGCGATAGAGCGCGATCTGGCGCGGAGTGGAGGAGAGCAGGTCCTCTCCCCGGATGACGTGGGTGATCTTCATCGCCGCATCGTCGACCGGGTTGACCAGCGTGTACAGCGGGATGCCGCCTGTGCGCATGATGACGAAGTCGGGCACACTACCCGCCGCGAAGGTCACCTGGCCGCGAACGAGATCGGTGAAGGTGATGTCCTCCTGCGGCATCCGCAGGCGCAGCACCGGCTCGCGTCCCTGCGCTCGGAAGGCGGCGACCTGCTCCTGGCTCAGGTCGCGGTCGTAGTTGTCGTAGCCCAGCTTGGGGTCCCGGCCCGAAGCGGTGTGGCGAGCCTGGACCTCCTCGGGTGTGGAGTAGGACTCATAGGCGAAGCCGGCATCCAGGAGCGCACGGGCCACCCGCCGATGCTCCTGCGCCCGCTGGCTCTGCCGGTAGGGGCCGTAGGGGCCGCCCACCTCGGGGCCTTCGTCGTAGTCCAGCCCGAGCCAGCTCAGCGCGTCGAGCAGCTGCTCCACCGAGCGCTCCGAGTCTCGGCTGGCGTCCGTGTCTTCGACGCGGAACACGAACGTGCCGTGGTGGTGGCGCGCGAAGGCCCAGTTGAACAGCGCGGTCCGCGCCATGCCGACGTGAGGAGTTCCGGTCGGAGAGGTGCAGAAGCGGAGGCGGTCGCCCGAGCCGCGGGGCGGCTCGGCGCAAGAGACGTGTGGGGAGGGCGGCTGGCTGCTCATGGTGCCGCTCAGCCTAGTGGCCGTCGCGGAGCGACCTCTGCGCCGGTGAGCCTCTCCAGCGGGGCCGCACACGCGCGGTCATCTCTGCTCCAACAAACGGGCTGCGAGGCTCTCCTGCATCCACGAGAGGAAGTCGTAGTAGGCGGCTCGCCTGGCTCGCTCGACGTCCTCCTCGCTGCCCAGATCGTCATTGGAGAGCCGCTCGACCTCGGCGTGCAGCGCGGCAGAGTCGTCGTCGTCGCGCAGACCGAGGCGCTCACCCAGCACGAGACGTACGTCGGTGAGCGCCACCATCAGCGACTGCGCCTGCTCGGAAGAGAGGTCAACGGCTGGCGCAGAGGCCTCCGTCAGCGCCTCGATGGCGGCCGTGAGCACGCGCACTTTCCGTCCCCTGAGCGAGTGCTCGGTCAGCGCACGGAACTCGGCTGCCTGCTCGGAGTCGCTGCGATGGGCCGGGGGGAGCAGGCGCCGCAACGCAGGGTCGACCGGCTCGGTCGGGACGGGGTCGGACTCACCCAGCCCAGCGACAAGGTCCGCGAGTGGGTCGCCGGTGTCCGCGCGCTCGGGGGCGACGAAGTCGCGGGTGAGGCGCAGCAGGTGAACGACGACGGCGATCTCGTCGGCACTCATCCGGGCCACGAAGCGGCCTTTCTTCGCCCTGAAGGCCCGCGCCATTCAGTCGTCCTTCTGGAAGGTGGCCCACAGGCCATACCCATGCATGGCCTCGGTGTCGGCCTCCATCTTCTCCCGCGCTCCGGTAGAGACCACCGCCCGCCCTTGCTGATGCACGTCGAGCATGAGTGACTCCGCTTTCGACCGGGAGTAGCCGAAGTGGGTCTGGAGCACCCACGTGACGTAGGACATCAGGTTCACCGGGTCGTTCCAGACCAAGGTCACCCACGGTCGGTCGTCCTCGGGCCGCTCGAGCACCGCGACGTCCGAGTCGCGCTGCGGGCTCGGGGCGGGCTCGGTCGACGACGGTGGCGCTGAAGGAGCGTCGGACACGGCGTCCACTCTAGGGTGCCAGCATGACTTCACCGAGCACGGCGCTGTTGACCGACCGCTACGAGCTGACGATGTTGCAGGCCGCGCTGGCCACCGGCCACGCCCACCGCCGGTGCGTGTTCGAGGCCTTCGCGCGCCGACTGCCCGGTGGACGGCGCTACGGCGTCCTCGCGGGGACGGGCCGGTTCCTGGAGGCGTTGGCCGACTTCCGCTTCACCGCCGCCGAGATCGACTTTCTCGCCGACCAAGAGATCGTCGACGAACCCACGCGTGAGTTCTTGGCCGGCTTCCGCTTCAGCGGGGACATCTGGGGCTACGCCGAGGGCGAGTGCTTCTTCCCCAACTCACCGGTCCTCGTCGTGGAGTCGACCTTTGCCGAAGCGGTGATCCTGGAGACGCTGGTGCTGTCCATCCTCAACCACGACTCCGCGGTGGCCTCGGCCGCCTCCCGGATGACAGCCGCGGCGGGCTCGCGGCCATGCGTAGAGATGGGGTCGCGCCGGACCCACGAGGAGTCAGCCGTCGCGGCGGCCCGTGCCGCCTACATCGCAGGTTTCTCCGCCACGTCCAACCTGGAGGCGGGGCGCCGACACGGGCTGCCCACCGTGGGCACATCAGCGCACTCCTTCACCCTGCTCCACGACAACGAGGGCGACGCCTTCGCCTCGCAGGTGGCCAGCCTCGGCCCATCCACCACACTGCTCGTCGACACCTACGACATCCCCGCAGGGGTCGAGCGGGCGGTGCAAGCGGCCGGGCCCGAGCTCGGTGCAGTGCGGCTGGACTCCGGCGACCTCATCTCGGGGGCCGCTGAGGTGCGCGCGCAGCTGGACGACCTGGGGGCGACGCGCACCCAGATCGTGGTGACCTCGGACCTCGACGAGTACGCCATCGCCGCCCTGCAGGCCGCGCCTGTCAACTCGTACGGCGTGGGCACCCAGGTAGTCACGGGGTCGGGCGCCCCCGCGGCCGGGATGGTGTACAAGCTCGTCAGCCGGGAGAACGCCGACGGGGTTCTCGAGGGCGTGGCCAAGGTGAGCAAGGACAAGAAGTCCGTCGGGGGCCGCAAGTACGCCTTACGGCGGCGCAACAGCACGGGTGTGGCTCAGGAGGAGCTCATCGGCATCGATACCCAGCCAGAGGATGACGGGGACGACCGAGAGCTGATGGTCCCCCTGGTGCGGGCAGGCTCGGTGGTGAGCGCGACCGACGCGCACACGGCTCGTGACCGGCATGCGGCATCCAGGGCCGAGCTTCCGACCCGGGCTCTGCGCCTGTCTCAGGGCGACCCGGCCATCCCGACCACCTTCCTCGACCTCTAACCCCACCCCCAGCCACTTGACCTCACCTCGGGCTCCGAACTCAGGGCTGGAGGTGGGTTTCGACGCTGGGGGTGGGTTGGCGTGAAGCGGCCCTAGAGTAATGACATGACACGAGCGCTAGTGATCGTCGATGTACAGAACGACTTCTGCGAGGGCGGCTCGATGGCCGTCGATGGCGGCATCGAGGTCGCCGGCCGGATCAGCGAGTATGTCGTGGCGCACGGCAGCGAGTACACGGCCGTGGCCGCGACCGCCGACTGGCACGTCGACCCCGGTGACCACTGGTCGTCCGAGCCGGACTTCGACAGCTCATGGCCGGTGCACTGCGAGGTGGGCACCGACGGCGCCCAGTTCCGTCCCGAGCTCGCCCCCGCCCTGGAGGCCGTGCAGGCGGTGTTCCGCAAGGGCGAGTACGTGGCTGCCTACAGCGGTTTCGAAGGCAGCGTTGCCATCGACGGAGAGACCGTGCAGCTGGCCGCATGGCTGCGTGACGCCGGTGTCGAGCAGGTCGACGTGGTGGGCATCGCCACCGACCACTGTGTCCGGGCCACCGCACTGGATGCCGCCATGGAGGGGTTCGACACCCGCGTGCTGCTCGACCTCACCGCCGGGGTGGCCCCGGAGACGACGGCGGCGGCCCTGGAACGGATGAGCGAGGAAGGCATCGTCCTGGTCGAGCCCTCGTCCTGAGGCGATGCGTCTAGGACTTGCGCACCACGTTGGTCTTGGCTGCCTTGTCGTTCAACGACTGGTTGGCGCGGTCCCACAGCGGCCACAGGCCGTTGACCAAGGGGATGAGGGCGGCGATGTTGCCCAGGATCGGCACGATGCCCAGCAGCGAGGGACCGTGCCAGACAAGAGCCCGCAGTCCACTGGTGCTCCACTCCAGCGGCCCGGGCTGCTCACGCAGCCGCACCCGCAACCCGAGCGCGAGCTTGCCGGGTGTGGCCGAGGCGACCTTGAGGAAGACCGCCTCGTAGACCAGGCTGATCACCGCCCCCACGATCGTCACCCGGCCGAGCTGGGTGACGATCTGCTGCTGCAGCGCGGCAGCCTCGCCGGACTCCAGCGACGCCGGGTCACTGAGCATGGAGAACCACTGCTCGAAGGTGTCCATGAAGTCCGGGGAGACGACTGGCAACAGCGCCAGCATCACGAGGTTCAGCAGGATCCCGTCCAGCAACCGGGCGAAGAAGCGCCTCCACCACCCCGAGATCCGCTGGCCGTCGGGGGTGGTGGGACGCCCGTCCTGCTGGAAGTCCGCGCCGGGCATCGGCCCGTAGCCGTAGCCACCCCCGCCCGTACCGGCGCCGCCCCCTTGCCCGTACTGGCCGCTCTGGCCGCCGCCATAGGCCTGGGGCGAGCCGTAGGAGCCGCCACTGCCCTGGTCGACAGAGGGGCGGTGTCGGGGGCTGGTGTGCGTGGTCCACTGCGTCCCGTCCCAGTAGCGCAACAGGTCGCGCTCCTGGGGGTCGTCGTACCACCCTGCGGGCTGAGTCATGAGCGCAACTCTGTCACATGGTGACGCCGATGTACTTCGTCTCCAGGTACTCCTCGATGCCCTCGGCGCCGCCTTCGCGCCCCAGCCCCGACTCCTTGATCCCGCCGAACGGGGCGTAGGCGTTGGAGACGACACCTTGGTTCAGACCCACCATCCCGGCTTCGATCCGTTCGGCGACCCGGAGCCCCCGACGCAGGTCGTTGGTGTAGGCGTAGGCCACGAGCCCGAACTCGGTGTCGTTGGCCGCCGCCACAGCCTCATCCTCGGTCTCGAACGAGATCACCGCGGCTACGGGTCCGAAGATCTCCTCGGCGGTGATCCGGGCGTCCGCGGGCACGTCGGTGAGCACCGTCGGGGGGTAGAAGTAGCCGGACCCCTCGGGCATCGTGCCGCCGGTATGCAGCCGCGCTCCGCCCTGCAGCGCCTCACTGACCAACGCGTGGACATCGTCGCGGGCGGAGGAGTCGATCAACGGCCCCACCGTGCTGTCGTCCAGCGTGCCGTCGCCGACCTTCAGCTGCGACATCTGTTCGGTCAGCTTCTCGACGAAGGCGTCGTGAACGCCGGACTGGACGTAGATGCGGTTGGCCGCGGTGCACGCCTCCCCCATGTTGCGCATCTTGGCCTGCATACATCCCGCGACCGCCTCGTCGAGGTCGGCGTCGTCGAAGACCAAGAAGGGGGCGTTGCCGCCAAGCTCCATCGAGGTGCGCAGCACCTTGTCGGCACTCTGCTTGAGCAGCACCTTGCCGACCTTGGTAGAGCCGGTGAAGGAGAGCTTGCGGGCCAGTCCGGAGGTGATCATCGGCTCCATGACGCCGCCGGAGTCCGACGTGGGGATGACGTTGACGACCCCGTCGGGCACGCCGGCCTCACGCAGGATCCCGGCCAGCGCAAGCATCGACAACGGGGTCTGCTGAGCCGGCTTGATCACACATGCGCACCCCGCAGCCAGCGCGGGGCCGATCTTGCGTGTGCCCATGGCCATCGGGAAGTTCCACGGGGTGATCAGCAGGCACGGCCCAACGGGCTGGCGGGCCAGGATGAACCGGGCGCCTCCCTGAGGGGTGGGCTGATAGCCACCACCCCCTCGTAGCGCTTCGGCCGCGTAGTGCCGGAAGAACTCGGCGGCGTAGGCGATCTCCCCCGCTGACTCGGCAACGGGTTTGCCCATCTCCAGGGTCATCAGCAGAGCCAGGTCGTCCTGCCGCTCCATCATCAGCCTGTACGCCGTCAGCAGCATCTGGTGCCGCTCCACCGCGGAGGTCGCGGCGAAGTCGCTCTGGGCGGCTGCCGCCGCCTCCAGCGCCCGCATCCCGTCGGCCGGGGTGGCGTCGGCGACCGCACACAGCACCTCCGCGTCCGCCGGGTTGACGACGTCGAAGGTGGCCTGACCCGTCGCCGGGTCGAACGACCCATCGATAAACAAATCGGTATGGGCATTCTCGAGCAGGGATGCACGGTGTGAGGGGTGTGTCATGGGCTCCTCCTGGTCGGCGCGGGTGGACTCGGAGCGCGCACCTTGCGCGCCGGCCGGTCAGTCGTGCACCGGGTCGTCGCTCTGACGCTGCTCCAACCGGATGACGTGCTGCACCGCGTTGATCAGCGCCAGGTGGGTGAAGGCCTGGGGGAAGTTACCCAGGTGCTCCCCACTGGACGCCTCGATCTCCTCGGCGTAGAGCTCCAACGGCCCGGCGAGCGAGAGCAGCTTGCCGCACAGACGTCGGGCCCGCTGGAACTCACCGATCTCGCACAGCGCCGAGACCAGCCAGAACGAGCAGATCGTGAAGGTCCCCTCCTCGCCCTCGAAGCCGTCATCGGTGTCCTCCACCTTGTAGCGCAGCACCAGGCCGTCCACCGTCAGCTCGTCCGCGATGGCCCGGACGGTCGCCTTGATGCGCTCGTCCTCCGGCGGGAGGAAGCGCAGCAGCACCGCCAACAGCAGTGAGGCGTCAAGGGCTGTGGTGCCGTAGTGCTGGGTGAGCACGCCACGCTCGTCCACCCCGTGCTCGAGGATGTCAGCCTTGATCTCCTCGGCGGCCACGCGCCATTCCTCGGCCCGCTTGTGTTCGCCGTAGAGCGTGGCCAGATGGCACCCGCGGTCGGCGGCGACCCAGCACATGATCTTCGAGGAAGTGAAGTGCTGTAGCTCGCCCCGGACCTCCCAGATCCCGGCGTCGGGGTCGCGCCAGTGCTTGAGCGCCTCCTGCACCTGTGTCTCCAGGATCGGCCATACCCGGTTGTCCAGCCGGTCGGCCGACTTGATGTGCAGGTAGACCGAGTCCAGCAGGGCGCCCCAGACGTCGTGCTGGCGCTGGGAGTATGCCGCGTTGCCGATGCGTACCGGCCTGGAGTGGGCGTACCCCTGGAGGTGGTCGAGCTCGTACTCCGTCAGCTCCTTCTCGCCACCGATGCCGTACATGATCTGCAGGTTCGGGTCGTCGGTGGCCTGGTCGGCGATGAAGGAGAAGAAGTCCAACGCCTCCCAGTCGAAGCCGAGGGAGTACAAGCCCCACAAGGCGAAGGTGGCGTCGCGGATCCAGGTGTACCGGTAGTCGTAGTTCCGGCCTCCCCCGAGAGTCTCCGGAAGGGACGTCGTGCCTGCGGCCGCGATGGCACCGGTGGGTGCGTAGGTGAGCCCCTTGAGGGTCAGCGCACTGCGCTGAAGGTAGCTGCGCCACGGGTGATCGGGGAACTCCCCTCGGGCCAGCCAGTGCTGCCAGTGGTGGGCGGTCCACACCTGGCGCTTGTATGCGTCATCGAAGTCCTCGGGCGGGGGCGCGCCGTTCCAGGACAGCGCGACGTAGCGCGTGTCGCCGGCCTTGAGCAGCGTGCGGGACTCCGCCTGTCCGCCCTCGAAACCCAGGGCCATGTCAGAGGTCAGCGTCAGCTCGAGGTCGACGCCCTCCGAGCTGGCCACCGCCTGGTGGTACCCCTGGTCGGTGTAGGTCCACGTCACGTGCGCCCGGCCGTAGTCCAGCACCGGCTCGCAGTCCATGATGACCTGCACCTCGCCGGAGACACACCGCACCGTGCGCAGCAAGATGTGCTCGGCCTCGTAGTCGGTCGGCGTCCGCACGTAGGTGCGCGAACGGTCCTCGGTGTGGTGCCACGGGCCGATCAGCAGCGCGTCCCGCACGATGATCCATCCGCTGTCGGTGCCCCAGCTGGTCTCCAGGATCATGGTGCCCGGCAGGTAACGGCGGGCGGTGGGCACTCGAACGTCGCTCGGAGACAGTCGGAACGCTCCGGCGTGGCGGCCCAGCAGACGACCGAACGTGCTCGGCGCGTCGAAGCGCGGCACGCACATCCAGTCGATGGATCCTCCTGGAGCGACGAGGGCGAGCACCTCACCGTCGCTGAGGAACCCGTAGTCGCCGATGGGAACGTCGCTGTGACCGATGTGGGGCTTGGCCCGTGCAGAGCTCGTCATTCGCAAACTATCGCGTGGACCATCGCAGTCAGCAACCCCGCTGCCACTAGCATGACGCCCGACGAGTCAGCCCGGTCGGGGCGGACGGACCGAGAGGGAGCAACGATGCGGATTGGCATTCTCACCGGTGGCGGCGATGTTCCAGGGCTGAACCCCTGCATCAAAGCCGTTGTGAACCGGGTTCACGAGGCGGGTCACGAGGTCGTCGGCATCCGCCGCGGCTGGGGCGGGCTGGCCACGACGAACCTGGACGACCCCTCCACGGTCGAGGCCAACTTCCTGCCGCTGGACCCGACGCGGGTGCGCACGGTGGACCGTAGCGGAGGAACGTTCCTGCACTCCTCGCGGACCAACCCGGGCCGGATGCCGACCAAGGACGTGCCCGACTTCCTCGCCGACCAGGCCACCGGGGAGGGTCCGCACGACTTCACCGGGCATGCCTTGGAGGTGCTGGACCACGTCGGGATCGACGTGCTGATTCCGATCGGCGGTGACGACACGCTCTCCTACGGGCTGCGGATGCACAACGAGGGGGTGCCCACGATCGCGATCCCCAAGACGATGGACAACGACGTGCACGGCACCGACTACTGCATCGGCTTCTCAACCGCGATCAGCCGTGGGGTGCAGTTCATCCACAACCTGCGGACCTCGACCGGCTCGCACGAGCGGATCGCCGTGGTCGAGCTGTTCGGCCGGTACAGCGGGGAGACCTCGTTGATCACGGCATACCTGGCCGGAGTCGACCGGGCGCTGATCTCCGAGGTGCCGTTCGACGTCGACCATCTGAGCGAGCTGCTGGTGGCCGACAAGGGCCGTAACCCGAGCAAGTACGCGATGGCCACCATCTCCGAGGGCGCCACGGTGGCCGGGGGCGACATGATGCTCTCGGGTGAGGCCGACGCCTACGGGCACCGCAAGCTCGGCGGTATCGGCCAGCTGACCGGTGAGCTGATCAAAGAGCGCACCGGTCAGGACATCGTCTACCAGCAGGTGGGCTACCTGATGCGCTCCGGCAGCCCGGACTCCCTCGACCTGATGGTCGCCACAAACTACGCGGTGATGGCCGCCGACCTGGCCCTCGACGGCTCGACCGGGCGCATGGTGGCGCTGAACGAGGGCACCTACACCTCGGTGCCGATCTCGCTGACCGGCGAGGGCACCAAGCGGGTCGACATCGACGAGCTGTACGACGCGGAGAACTACCGGCCCAAAGTGCGCCACGTCAGCGGCAAACCGATGTTCCTCTACTGACCTCCCCCCTCCGACCGCCCTGCGGTCGTCAGCGCCGCCCGACCAACCACTGCCGGACGCGGTGGATGCGCTGCTGGACCTGATCGTCGTCGGCGTTCGCGAGCTCGGGGCCGCCACACTGGCGTCTCAGGTCGGCGTGAACCACCCCGTGCGGCTGCCCGGACTTTCGCGCGTACGCCGATGCCAGCGTGTTGAGCTCCTTGCGGTGAGCGGCCAGCGACCGGTGCGCCGCCACGTGCGCCGCGGCGGCCTGCCCGCCGGATGACTGGACCTGCTTGCGCTGCCGGTCGCGCAGCACGTGGGCTACCTGGTCCGGTTCCAGCAGCCCCGGCAGCCCGAGGTAGTCCTGCTCGTCGTCGCTACCCGGCAGGGCGCCGAGGCCGAACTGCTCGGCGTCGAAGAGCACGTGGTCGAACTGGGCGTCGGACTCCAGCGCTTCGTATGCCGTCGCCGAGTCCGGCGTGTGCTCACCGGCGGCGGCGGCCGCGACCAGCGCCTCCTCGGCACTCCAGACATCTTCACCCTCCTCGGCATCGTGAGCACGGTCCAGAGCGTGATCGCGCTCCTTCTCCATGGTGCCGGCATGCTCGAGGATCACCGGCACGCGCGGCAGGAAGACCGAGGCCGTCTCGCCCCGTCGTCGCGCGCGCACCAGGCGACCGACCGCCTGAGCGAAGAACAACGGCGTCGAGGTCGAGGTCGCGTAGACCCCCACGCACAGACGCGGCACGTCGACTCCTTCGGACACCATGCGTACGGCGACCATCCATCGGGTCTCATCAGCCGCAAACTGCTCGATCCGCGCCGAGGCCCCGTCGTCGTCGGAGAGCACCACGGTCACCGGCTCGCCGCTGATCGCCTCCAACTGTTCGGCGTAGGCACGCGCGGCCGCTTGGTCGGTGGCGATGACCAGGCCGCCGGCGTCAGGCACGTGTCGGCGGACCTGCCGCAGCCGCGTGTCGGCTGCCTGAAGCACCGCACCGATCCATTCGCCCTGCGGCTGCAGCGCCGTGCGCCAGGCGTGCGCGGTGACATCCCTCGTGGCGGCTTCGCCGAGCCGAGCGCTCACCTCGTCGCCGGCGCGGGTGCGCCAGCGCATCCCTCCGCCGTAGGCCAGGAACAGCACCGGACGCACGACGCCGTCCCGCAGGCCCTCCCCGTAGCCGTAGCTGTAGTCGGCTCGGGAGCGCAGGACCCCTGCCTCGTCCCTCTCGTAACGCACGAACGGGATCGCTGCGGTATCGGAGCGGAAGGGAGTGCCGGTCAGCGCCAGCCGCCTGGTGGCCGGGGCGAAGGCCTCGCGGATGGCCTCCCCCCAGGACAGCGCGTCCCCGCCGTGATGCACCTCGTCGAGGATCACCAGAGTGCGACCGGCCTCGGTGCGCGCACGATGCAACCCTGGCCGGCGGGCCACGGCGGCGTACGTCACCGCAACTCCCTGGAAGGCCGCACCATGCCGCCCCCGAGCGTTGCTGAACCTCGGGTCGATGTCGATGCCGACCTTCGCGGCAGCGTCGGCCCACTGGGTACGCAGGTGTTCCGTCGGTGTGACCACGGTGACACGCTCGATCTCGCCTCGCTCGATCAGCTCGGTGGCCACCCGCAACGCAAAGGTGGTCTTACCCGCGCCGGGGGTGGCGACGGCGAGGAAGTCCCGCGGGGATGCCGCCAGGTAGGCCTCCAGCGCTTCGGCCTGCCACGCGCGCAGCTTCTCCGCGGTCCCCCACGCGGCTCGCTCGGGATAGGACGGGGACAGATGCGAAGCGGCCGAGATGCTCATCGCTGAGCAATATAAGCAATCCGCTCGACCGACATGCCCGGGCCGACAACCTCGGCCGTCCGAAGACGTCGCGTGTTATCCGGGCCGCCGACCGTCGACGCTCGACCGCAGGCTTGGGCTACTTGCCGCCGTCCTGCGGTTCCCGGAGACCTTCGTAGATCTCTTTGCAGGTCGGGCAGACGGGGAACTTCTTGGGGTCACGACCGGGCACCCAGATCTTGCCGCACAGCGCCGTCACCGGCTCGCCCGACAGGGCGCTCTCCATGATCTTCTCCTTGCGCACGTAGTGCGCGAAGCGCTCGTGGTCACCGGGTTCGGTCAGCTCGGGCTGGGTGCTGGTGTCCTCGCGCTCTAGCAGCGCGGTCCGCGTGTCCGGGGAGCCGGGCGACTCAGGCGCGTCCAGCGGCTGGGTCATCGCATACGTCGGTGCCGTCATGACGCACGATTCTACGACCTGCAGCGGTGCCCGCACGGTGTCAGTTCTGATCCGGGTGCTCGGTGTATGTCGTCAGCCAGGAGACGGGGTTGCGCTGCCGGGCAAGCACGGCCCGCCACATCCGCGAGGTGTCCGGCCAGAACGGGTCGTCGGGGTCGGCGTCGATGACCTGCCACGCACCATCGTCGATCTCCTCGGCGAGCTGACCGGCGGTCCAACCGGCGTAACCGACGTAGACGCGCATGGCGTTGACCTGAGGCATCACGACCTCGGCCGGAGCATCCAGGTCGACCAGGCCCACCCCTCCGGTGAGCAGGTTGACGCCCACCATGGACTCGGCGGGCTGGCCGTCCGGCATCCGCACCAACCCGATCGCACTGTCCAAACCCACTGGGCCACCTTGGTAGAGCCGTGGCGGCACGCTGACGTGGGCATGCCACTGGGGCAGCACCGCGTCGACCCTGGCTTCCATCGGCTTGTTCAGCACCACGCCCTGTGTTCCTTCTTCGTCGTGATGCAACACGAGCACGACAGCACGGTCGAAGAAGTCCGACAACTCCGGCGTGGCAACCAGCACCGCACCGGTCAGCCCCTCCCGGGGGGCCGTCATCGCCGGGCACCTGTCAGCTGGCGGTTGTCACGGCCCCGCACACGTCCTGCCGCTGCCACGCCGATCACGATACCGACGACGTCCGCCACGGTGTCCCACAGGTCCGCCTCCCGGCTGCGGGTGAGGGCGGCCTGCAAGGGCTCGCTGGCCAGGGCATGGACGACCAGCAGCACTACCACCCATCGCATGCGCAGCAGGATGGCCAGCGCCGCCGGTGCCGCGAACATGGCGGCGTGCACCAGTTTGTCCCCGTGCAGCAGGTCGGGACCCCCTTCCGGCACGGTGAGGTAGAGCGCCCAGACCTGGAAGCCGGCAAGTGCGACCAAGGCGAGATAGCCCACGCGACGCGCCCACACCGGCGCGTCGGGGGCATCAGTCGAGGGCATCAGTCGGAGGCGTCACCGGTGGCGTCGCGCTTCTTGGCCGCCTCGCGCACGGCGGCGGCCACGGCCTTGGTCACCCTGGGGTTGAAGACGCTGGGCACGATGTAGGTGGGGTTGCGCTCCTCGTCACCGACAACGTTGGACAACGCCACCGCCGCCGCGAGCATCATGTCGTCGGTCACCTGGTCGGTGGCGGCATCGATCAGCCCGCGAAAGACACCAGGAAAGACCAAGACGTTGTTGATCTGGTTGGCGAAGTCGCTACGGCCGGTGGCTACCACGGTGGCGTACTTGCCCGCTTCTGCCGGGTCGACCTCGGGCACCGGATTGGCCAACGCGAAGACGATGGCACCCTCGGCCATCGTGGCGATGTCCTCTCCGGTAAGGATGCCGCCGGCGGAGACGCCGATGAACACGTCCGAGCCGTCGAGTGCCTCCTTGAGCGTGCCGGTGAGCTCGTTGCGGTTGGTGTGCTCGGCGATCCACTGCAAGTTCTCATCGTCACCACTGAGAATGTCCTCGCGTTTGGACTCCACCAGACCGTTGACGTCAGCGACGACGACGTCGCCGGCACCGGCCTTGATGAGAAGCCGGATGATGGCCGTCCCGGCGGCCCCGGCGCCCGACATCACAATGCGCACGTGCTCGATCTCTTTGCCGACGACCCGCAAGGCGTTGTTGAGTGCCGCCAGGCAGACGATGGCCGTGCCGTGCTGGTCATCGTGGAAGACCGGGATGTCGAGCTCCTCGCGCAGCCGCCGCTCGATCTCGAAACACCGTGGAGCCGAGATGTCCTCGAGGTTGATCCCGGCGAACCCCGGGGAGATCGCCTTGACGGTGCGCACGATCTCGTCGGTGTCGGTGGTGTCCAGGCAGATCGGGAACGCGTCGATGTCGGCGAACTTCTTGAAGAGTGCAGCTTTGCCCTCCATCACCGGCATCGCCGCCAGCGGCCCGATGTTACCCAGCCCCAGCACCGCCGTGCCGTCGGTGACCACTGCCACGGTGTTGCGCTTGATCGTCAGCCGCCGCGCGTCCTCGGGGTTGTCCGCAATCGCCTGGCAGATCTTGGCCACACCAGGGGTGTAAACCAGCGAGAGATCATCGCGGTTGCGGATGGGCAGCTTGGACTCCACGCTCAGCTTGCCGCCGAGGTGGACGAGGAAGGTGCGGTCGCTGACCTTGCCGAGTTCGACGCCGTGGACGGTGCGCATGGCGGCCACGACCTCATCGGCGTGGTCGCTGCCCCGGGTAGCGATGGTGAGGTCCGCACGCAGGCGCTGGGTTCCCGAGTCGGCGATGTCGACCGCCGTCACCATGCCACCCGCTCGCTCCACCGCCCCGGTGATCTCACTCACCGCGGTGACCCGAGCCGGTAGCTCCAGCCGCACGGTGATGGAGTTGGAGATGGACGGCACGGCGTTCATGGGGGTCATTGTGACCTATCTCGGGGCATCCCAGCGGGAATCCTCACGACTCGGCGCGGGTTCACGCCTTCATGAGCACCGTAGAACTGACCGAACAGACCTTCGAGTCGACCCTGAACGACAATAAGATCGTGCTGGTGGACTGGTGGGCCGACTGGTGTGGGCCGTGCAAGCAGTTCGCCCCCGTCTACCAGGACGTCTCCGAGCGGCATGCCGACGTGACGTTCGGCAAGATCGACACCGAGGCCGAGCCGGCCCTGGCCTCCAACGCCAACATCACCTCGATCCCGACGATCATGGCCTTCCGCGAGGGCATCTTGGTCTTCGCCCAGCCCGGTGCGCTCCCCGCCCCGGCCCTGGAGTCCTTGGTGACACAGGTGAAGGGTCTGGACATGGATGACGTGCGGGCCAAGCTCGCCGAGCAGGACGAGTCCGCCGCGGGTGATCGAAGCACCGCGTGAGTCGAGACCGCACCTGGCTGGTCGCGTCCGCCGCGTGCTTGTGGGGCTCCTCCGCCCTGCTGCGCGAACCGCTGGCTGGAGCGGTCGACGCCTCGACCATCGTGCTCTATGAGCATCTGGTCATCCTGCTGGCTCTTACGCCATGGTTGCTGCCCGCGCTGAAGGCGTGGGCAGCAGCGCCCGCCGGGGTGCGCGCGAGTGCAGTCATCATCGGAGCGGGCTCCTCGGCACTGGCGACGACACTGTTCACCGCAGCCTTCGCCTACGGCGACCCGATCACCCCGCAGGTGCTGCAGAAGCTGCAGCCTCTCGTGGCATTGGCGCTGGCGGCAGTGCTGCTCGGCGAACGACTACGCCCGCGCTTCGCCCTCTTCGCGCTTCCCGCGTTGGTGGGCGCCTGGTTCCTCAGTTTCGAGAACCCGCTGGCGGTGAGCGTGACTGACCTGAAGCCCGCTGCTCTGGCCCTCGGTGCGGCGGCTCTGTGGGCCGGCGGCACCGTGCTCGGTCGTCTGGTCGGCACCGATATCGGCCCTCGAGACACGCTCGTGCTGCGGTTCGCCTTCGGGCTGCCTGCGGCCGCGGTCATCGTCAGCGTGCTCGGCGCAACGTGGACGATGCCTCTGGAGCAGGCTCCGTCACTGGTGGTCCTGGCTCTCATCCCGGGACTGTTGGCGCTGAGCATGTACTACCTGGGGCTACAGCGCACAGCGGCGTCCCGGGCCACGCTGGCCGAGCTCATGTTCCCCGTCACCGCCGCCATCGTCGGTGTGACGCTGTTGGACGCCACCCTGACCCCGAGCCGCTGGCTGGGTCTGGCGGTGGTGATGGCCTCGATCACCGCGCTGGCCCTGCACGAGAACCGTGCCAAGGACCCGTCTGTTCGCGTGAATCCCGATGCTATCGGCGACTATGCCGAGGTCTCGCGATAACGCACTAATGGCGCCACGGTCACGCGCTAGCGCATCTCGATTGCTCCGGCATTCACAAGCGACACAATGGGCAGCCTGATCCGCCCCAGCTTCAAGGCGTGAGCTTGTTGCGTCATGGCAAGGGGGTTTGCTGCTCGGGGGTCCGAGCGCGCCGTGTTTGCCGGTGGTCATCGGCCCCGCTACCGCCATCATCATCGTTCTCGTCGTGCGACTGCTGACCCATGACCCGACGCCTTCCCTCTCGTCCGAGGCACAGAAGCCCGACGAGAACCCGTTGGTGGTGGCTGTCGATACCGCGCTGGACAAGATGGAGCTGAGCGAGGCCGGGGAGCCACAGGAGGATGCCCCTATCCAGCCTGCGGAATCCAACATTCCCATGGTGAAGCTGCAGAAAGGCAGTAAACCTCCCCAGTTCGTCATCTTCTCCTTCGATGGCGGCGCTGGCCATGACGACTGGGCGAGGTTCCTGGATGCGGCTGAAGGTCACGGCGCGCGCTTCGTGACCCAGGTCGAGGACCTCAACAAGACCTACGTGAGAGGCCACGTGATCGGGACGCACTACAACGGGCACTTCTGCGCCGGCAACGAGCCCAGTGGTGACGACTTGAGCACCGCGGACTGGGACGTCGAGCTCGACCACTTCTTCGCCATGATGACCGACTGGAAGC
This sequence comes from Ornithinimicrobium sp., assembly GCA_049683875.1. Taxonomy (GTDB): domain Bacteria; phylum Actinomycetota; class Actinomycetes; order Actinomycetales; family Dermatophilaceae; genus Ornithinicoccus. The sequence continues at coordinate 5,169 of JBAUJO010000008.1, read as the reverse complement.
AGATGAACGGCTACACCGAGGAGGTCCTCGACCTCAGGGTGCCGAAGGAGGCCGTGCGAGGCGGCCGGAGGGGGCATAACAGCTCGAGCGCCCCAAGAGCCAAGCATGTAGCCGCCGGTCGTCCCAGCTGGAACTGCGGTGCGTCCGGTCGACAGCTCGAGAATTGCGGGATCCGCCTCGCGGCGGACTCGGAGCTATCCTGTGGCGGAGGCGGATCCACGCTGGCTGGCGGATCGTGGGGCATGGGCGAATCGACTTTCACGCTGGGAGCTGAGGCACACAACGCATGTCCGAGGTCCGATCGTCGACGTCCCGGCAACGCCATCTGGCAAGTTCGCCATCGGAGTTGAAGACCTCGATGGTGAGGTCACCTACTTCACCGAAAAGGCGATACCGCTCGCCGCGAGCTAGAACCCCACAGCCGAGGGACAGGCCTGGCCGTAGTCATTGACGAGGGTGCGTGCGTTCTCGCCCAGGCCGGGCCTCCAGCCACATCAGGACCGATCGGGCCTTGCGGTGGGACGGCCCAGGGTCTGGTAGCCAGGATGGACGCCCTCAGCCAGCTCGTGGTGGTCGGCGAGCCGGCGCAGGATGCGGGTGAGCTCGTCGATGTCGCTGGGGCCGAGCGGGGCGAGCAGCTCGGCGCCGTGCGTTTGCGCGGCTCGGCCTATGTCTGCGAGACGTTCTCGCCCTTTCGCAGTCGGATGCAGGGCGTGGTTGCGACGGTCGTCAGGGTTGCGCCGTCTCTCGAGCAGTCCATCTTGCTCAAGGTCGTCAACGAGGGCGACGAGCTTGCTCGGGAGTATTCCGAGCTGCGTGGCGAGCGCCTGTTGTGACCGGCCCGAATTGATCGATACTGCTCGAAGCAAGCCGGCGTGGGGTGGGGTCAGGTGCAGCGGGGCGAGGTGCTCGGCAAAGCGGAGTGCCGCCAACCCGCCCAACTGGGCGAGCAGGAAAGCTATGTGTCCCCGGTTGGGCCGCCCATCCGCTGCTTTCGTCACCGCCAAACCGTAGCATCTTGTAACAGTTCGTGATATGAATGATTTATGAAGACTAGCGTTCGGCCGCGACCACGCGGCCGTCGCCCACAGGGCGGTCCGCCCCTGGGCGTGGTCGCGGGGGTCTCCACGGGGCTGCTGATTGGTGGCGTGACCATCAGCGCCCTGCTGGGCGGGGTGCTGCCCTCGCCGTACACCCCGGCACCAACGATCCACGAGTTCTTCTCCACAGAGGCGGATGCGGTGCGGGCCAGTGGGGTGTTGGTGTTCTGTTCCTCGGTGCCGTAGGCGATCTACGCCGCGTCGGTGAGCACGCGACTACGGCAGCTGGGCGTGACCGCTCCGGGGGCAACGATCGCTCTCGCCGGTGGCCTGCTGGCAGCGGGCGCCCTAGCGATGTCCGGGTTACTGCAATGGGTCTTATCTCGCGCGGCCGTCCGTGGTGACCTGCCACTGGTGCAAGCGCTGCATGACCTGGCGTTCCTGGCCGGGGGTCCCGCTCACGCGGTGTTCCTCGGACTGCTCCTCGCCGGGATAGCCGTGCCGGGCCTGCTCTTGGGCCTGCTTCCGCGCCCCCTGGCCGTGGCCGGACTCGCGATTGCCGCAGTAGCTGAGCTCTGCACGCTCGCTCTTGTTTGGTCCGACCTGTCGATGCTCGTGCCCCTAAGCCGGTTTCCCGCGTTGGCCTGGCTGATCATCGTGGGGGTGCTGCTGCCGCACCGGCGCCCACCCCGACAGCCTCGAAGCCAGCCCGCAGAATGACCGCCCCACACACCGGATCGCCGCGGCGAATTCGCCGGCACAGACGGCTGACGCCTCCAGGCGAACCTCCAACGAAATGACTTGGACGTTACAAGTTCAGCCAGGGAGGACCCGGATGAGGACCATCGCGTCGCCAGTTCGTCGAGCGCGGAACCTCGCAAGGAAGTCATCACGGGAGGCGATCCCGTTGCGGCGACGATTGGTGTGCGTCTTGATGTTGGGCGGGTTGCGGCTCTACCGCCTCTTACCGCCGATACCGGGTGTGGACGTGATTTGACTCATCCATGCGGCAATTTGTTCTTTGTCGAGGTCGCGCAGGGTTGCTAGTTCTAGGCCTCGTGTGGCTTTGCCCATCCCGATCGGTGTCACGGGTGGTAGTGGGTCGAGCAACATGGCTCCGTTGATGAACATGACTTTGACGTGGCCCACAAAGGCTCCGCAGCTGAAGCACCATCCCTGGCCGACTCCGTAGTAGGCCATACCCCATTTGATGGCTCTGCAAAGGTTGGGCAGCGTCTCAGCAGCTAGCGCGTCTAGTGCCGCGGCGATGTCACGCTGGGGCTGCGGAAGGCTGGCGATGTAAGCGAAGACCGGCTTGTCTCCGACCGCTGCCTTGGCAGGGCTTGCCTTGCCGGTCATGGCCTTCGGCAAGATCGTGGTGCCGTGATCATTCTCCGTCGCTGTGGGGGGTGCCTGCGTCGTTGCTTCGGGGCGGTCGACTTGGGTCATGCCTTTGCCGCCGCGAGGCCGCGTCGGGCGTAGGTGCCTTGCAGTGAAACAAACGCTTCGCCGTCGAAGGGGATGGGATGGCCTGAGAGCGCTGCCTCGAGACGGTCCAAGCCGTAGTGGCCGCCGACGACATCGCCGCGTTCAATCGCCTGCTTTGGCTGGGGCACGAAGTACGTCGCACGCAGGAGCGTCCCCTCATCTGTCACGTCCAGTTCATACCGCATCCACGAGCCGGGGCTGGTGTGCGTATGTTCCAGAAGCGTGGGTGGCGTGATGCGCAGGAAACGGAACTCCAGTTGCGGGCCCTCAGGCCAATCGAAAGTCATCGAACCGCCTTCGCGGAGGTCGACAGTGACATTGGTCGCGAATGGCGGCCACCAATCCGCCAGCCGTTCCGGTTCTGTCAACGCCGCCCACACGTCGTCGATGGGGTAGGGCAGCTGCCGCCGGAAACGGATGGTCCCGCCATCCGAAACACGCTCGAGGGTTGCCAGTTCTGCGGTCATCGATTCACTTTCTCGTGAGTTTGGAGGACGTTCGTTCCAGGTGCTGCTCCAGTGAATCCAAGCGTTCTGACCACTCAGCGCGGTAGGGCTCAAGCCAGGCATCGAGGTCCTGCAGCGGCTCTGCCCGGAGGCGGTAGAACCGGCGTTGGGCATCCCGGCGGACGACGACAAGGCCCACATCACGAAGCACCTTCAAATGCCGCGAAACCCCGGGCTGGTTCATGCCAGTATGCGCAACGAGGTCGCCGACGGAGCATTCGCCCTCGCGCACGGCATCGAGAATGCGTCGACGCGTCGGCTCCGCGATCGCTTCAAGCACTACCGTCGTGTCCATAGGTTGAACATACTGCCTGACACATATAAGCGTCAACGTATGTTGTACCAGCAGGCCGATCGGAGATTTGGCGCACCTGCGCGATGTTGAGCAGTTGCACGTTTTCGCAGGGTCGCGAGAGCCAGGACAGCTGGTGCGCAGTCCTGGTGATCGAGCCCACAGCAGAGGGCTTGGACGGGATGGCAGACGCGGCCTCCAGGGGCACCCTCAGATGGCGATGTCTGCGCTGAGCCGCTTGGTGAGCGCCCGGTCACGCTCGGCGGTGGCGTGCTGGTAGCGCAGCGCGACCGAGACGTCGGTGTGACCCCCGCGGTCTTGCTGTGTCGGCTCTGTGTCAGTTCGAGTACTGATTCCAGGCCACTTCTGACTTGACCTGCCCAGGCACACGAAACCCCCAGCTCCACCTTGACCTGGGAGAACTGGGGGCTGACGTGCGACAACCTGTGTAATGTGACCACGGTGGTGGAGGTGGCGGGAATCGAACCCGCGTCCGCTGCCGGGGAATCAGGGCTTCTCCGGGCGCAGTGCGCTTCGGCTTTTCTCGGCCTCAGGGCTCGCGCGCACACGTCCCCTGACAGGCCCAGCTGCGTAAGAGTCCCACGCGGTCCCGCAACATGACCGCGTAGCAGAGTTCCCTAGATGACGCCAGACACTGAGTCGGAAACTAGCTCAGGCTGACGGACTCCCTAGACTCGCTCAGGCGGCGAGTTCGAAGTCGGTGCGCTTGGAATCGGCACCTATTGGTTTTGCAAGGAGCGTTGACGAGATGACCTTGCATCCTCGACCCGCTTCCCCTGATTGGCCGAACAACGTCGAAACCGATCACCCCCATGAGGGGGTCACATCACGCTGTGTAGTTGTCAAGAACCTACAGACTACGCGGTGAACGCCGCTGACCTGAAGTCGATTCCCGCTGCCCCGGCCGCGCGGGCCGGATGCTCACCACAGCGTGGGGCTAGCGGCCGTGCTGGCGCAGGTGCGCCGACATCGCCCGCTGGGCCTCCATCCGATCTTGCCTCTCCCGCAGAGTCTGGCGCTTGTCGTGCAGCTTCTTGCCCTTGGCCAGGGCGATCTCGACCTTGGCCCGGCCGTCCTTGAAGTACAGCCGCAGGGGCACGATCGTGTGACCGGCTTGGTTGGCCTTGGCCGTCATTCTTTCGATCTGCTCGCGGTGCAGCAGCAACTTGCGGCGGCGCTTGGCGCTGTGGTTGGTCCAGGTGCCCTGTAGGTACTCCGGGATGTGCACATTCTCCAGGAAGAGCTCCCCGCGGTAGTCGGTGCAGTACCCGTCGGCGAGGGTGGCGCGGCCCTCGCGCAACGACTTGACCTCGGTCCCGGTCAGCACCAGACCTGCCTCGACGATGTCCTCGAGGTGGTACTCGTGGCGCGCGCGTCTGTTGCTGGCGATGTGCTTCTCGCCGCTTTCCTTGACCATGCCGTCCTCGCTAAGTCTCACCGCCGGAGCCCTGCGGGCCGACCCGCCAGTTTACAGCCAGCCGCGGGGGTCGACGGCGATGCCGTTCTCCCGGGTCTCGAAGTGCAGGTGACAGGCCGTCGACAGCCCCGTCGTGCCGACGTAGGCGATGAGCTGACCCCGTGACACCGAGCCTGAGGTGACCGCGTAGGACGACAGATGCGCATACGTCGTCGTCAGGTTCACTCCGCGCTGAACCCCGTGGTCGATGATCAGCTTGTTCCCCCCGGCACCGCTGACCGTGGCGGCGATGACCCTTCCGTCGGCTGGCGCCAAGACCGGCGAGCCACAGCCACCGGCGTAGTCGATCCCGGCGTGCAGACGCTGGGTGCCCAGGATGGGATGGGTCCGGTAGCCGAAGGAGCT
>JBAUJO010000007.1:0-6520 GCA_049683875.1 Ornithinimicrobium sp. | reverse complement strand
GCGGCGGTCACCACCGTGACCAGCCCCCCGATCCGGCGGATCCGGGTCAGCGTCCCCCACCGGCGCCGCTCGACCAGCGTGGTAAGACGCCCGGTCAGCGCAGCGACCACCCCCAGCGCCAGCGTGTAGGGCGCGCGGAACAGCGCGAGCCCGGCGAAGAGCGCGGTGACCTCGAACGGCGCCCCACCGATCGCGGCCAACAGCACCGGACCTCCGGTCAGGGTGACCTGGGCGAGCAGCTGGCCGGCCGAGGCCCCCGAGACGAACAGCATGGGCCCGGCGCCTCCTCCGTGGCCAGAGGCCCGCGGCGCCAATGCGCGCGGCCACAGCACGGCGACGGCGTATCCGGCCAGCAGAGCGAGCCCGTAGTAGGCGGGGGTGTCGCTGCCCGCCGTCACGAGCCCGACCGCCGCCAGACACCGGATCCCGTTCTCGACCACCAGTCCAGCACCCACCGCGCCGAAACGGTGCCGGGCCGACTGCAGCCCTCGCATCAGACCCAGTAGACCCGAGCCCACGCCCACGAGCACGACCAGCAACGGGAACCAACCGCCCTCGGGGCCGAACAGACGCTCGCGCGCCAGCCAGCCCAGGGCCCCGGCCAGCATCGACACACCGAGGACCGCCCAGGCGACGCGGGCCAGGCCGCGACGCACGCTGGCCTCACCGGCCGCGGTCGCCGATGTCCGGGCGATCCAGTGCTGCACCGGAAACGTCAGTGCGGCCCCCGCGAACCCCCACCAGGCCCAGAGCACCGCCACCGGAGCCGCCGGTCCAGGGCCGAGGGCCCGGATGACGAGCGCGAAGAAGACGTAGGCCAGCACCCCGGCGATCGTCGACCCAGCGGCCAACCAGGCAGCGTCCCGGCGACCTCGGGTGGCGGCGGGCGTTCCCGCCGGTGGCTGACTCATCGTGGCTCATTGTGGCTCATGGTGTTGACCCGACAGCGACATCCATCGAGTGCTTTCCTTGCCAATACTGCAATATGGTTTCCAGTATTAGCCCGCTCTCCTAGTGTGAAGGCCATGACGAGTGAGCACGAGCACCAGATGATCGAACGGCACTGCGACGTGGTCGTGGTCGGCGGATCCGCCGCGGGGCTGGCGGCCGCCCTCCAGCTCGCTCGACAGCGTCGGTCGGTCATCGTGATCGACGATGGCACTCCGCGGAACACGCCGGCCGAGCACATGCACGGCTACCTGGGCCGTGAGGGCACCCCGCCCTCGGAGCTGGTGGCCATCGGGCGTCGGGAGGCCCGGGCCTATGGCGCCGAGATCCTGTTCGGTCGGGCCGACGGAGTGCATCCGCTCGGGGACGGGCGCTTCCGGGTCGAGGTGACCGGCGGTCACCACCTGTTCGCCCGCCGCGTCGTGGCAGCCACCGGGATCGTCGATGAGCTACCTGACATCGAGGGCGTCGCCGAGCACTGGGGACGCGGGGTCATCCACTGTCCGTTCTGCCACGGGTACGAGGTGCGAGACCAGCGTCTGGTGCAGATCGTGACCCACCCGTTCGGGCTGCACCCCACGACCCTGTTGCGACATCTGACCTCCCGGCTCACCGTGGTGGTCCACGCGGTCGAGGGCATCGACGAGGACGCGGCGGCCAGGCTGGTCGCCTCGGGCGTTCCCGTCGAACGGGTCCAGGTCCAGCGTGTGGTCACGGCCGCCGACGGCACGGTGGGCGGCGTCGAGCTCGCCGACGGACGAGTCCTCGAGGCCGACGCCGTCATGGTCGGACCGCGCTTCCACGGTCGCGCCGAGGCCCTGGCTTCCGCCGGAGTGCGCACGACCGCGCACCCCAGCGGCCTCGGCGATGTCGTCGAGGTCGACCCCACGGGCCAGAGCGGCGTGCCGGGTCTGTTCGCCGCCGGCAACCTGACCGACCCGAGCATGCAGGTGCTGCAGGCGGCCGCCGACGGTAGCCGCGTCGGAGCCATGGTGGCGTTCACCCTCGCCGACGATGACCTCCAGGCCGGAGCCCGGACCTCGGGGTCCCAGAGCGACTGGGAGAGTCGCTACGGCGCGCAGGACTGGGTCTGGAGTTCCAACCCCAACGGCTCGCTCGTCGCCGAGGTCGCCGGTCTGACTCCCGGCCGGGCGCTCGAGGTCGGAGCCGGTGAGGGAGCCGATGCGCTCTGGCTGGCCGCACGCGGCTGGGAGACCACGGCCTGTGACATCTCCGGCAACGCCCTGGCCCGGCTGCGCAGCCAGGCCGATCGGCGGGGGGTCGACGTGCGCCTTCTGCGCGGCGACGCCAACGGTGCCGGCGTGTTCGGGAGCAGGACCTATGACCTCGTCTGCGCGCAGTACACCCCGCTGCTGCGCACCCCCGACCATCGCGGGGTCGACAACCTGCTCAACGCGGTCGCCCCGGGGGGCACCCTGCTGGTGGTCAACCATGACCTGTCGGCCGTGCCGCCGGCCCACGACGTCACCTCGGGGCCACGCATGTACGACGTCGACGCCTACGTGGATGCTGACGAGATCGCCGACACCCTGCGTGAGGACGCGCAGTGGAACATCGAGGTCCACGAGAGCCGGCCCCGACCTCCGGGGGCAGTCAGCACCCACCACGTCAACGACGTCGTCCTGCGAGCCGTCAAGCTCCCTCGGTGAGGCACGCGCGGGCGTGAGGGTGGCCCCCTCTAGGATCGAGCCTCGTGCCCCTACCGCCGTCGACCCACCCCGGGATGGGTGCGATCCCACACGATGGGGGGGTCACCTTCCGAGTGTGGGCGCCCAACGCCCGGCAGGTGGCGGTGACGGGTGACTTCTCCGGCTGGGACCCCGCATACCGGACGAGGATGGGCCGCGACAACGCCCGCTCGGGCACCTGGTCCGCGTTCGTTCCGGGCGCGTGGGCGGGGGCGAAGTACCGCTACCTCATCCGCAGCGGCGGCCCCTACCGCTCCCGCATCGACCCTGTGGCCCGCGAGGTGACCCACTCCGACGGGGACGCGGTGGTGTTCGACCCGCGTGAGCTTGACTGGAGCGGCGACCACTTCGCGATGCCGGCGTGGGACGACCTGGTGATCTACGAGATCCACATCCCCACCTTCGCCGCTGACGGATGGCGGGCGGGCACCTTCGACCGCGCCATCCAGCGGCTGGACCACCTGGCCTGGCTCGGAGTGAACGCGGTGGAGGTGATGCCGCCGTTCGCGTTCGCCGGTTCGGTCAGCTGGGGCTACAACCCCTCGCACCCGTTCGCCATCGAGAGCTCCTATGGGGGGCCACACGCGTTCGCACGGTTCGTCAGGGCGGCCCACGAGCGAGGGATTGCCGTCATCCTCGATGTGGTCTACAACCACTTCGGCCCCGGCGACCTGCACCTGTGGCGCCTCGACGGCGGGCCCAGACCGCGCTACGGCGGCAGCTACTTCTACAACGACCGCCGAGCTCTGACCCCGTGGGGGGCCACGCGGCCCAACTACGACCGTAGGCAGGTGCGCAACTATCTGCGCGACTCCGCCGTGATGTGGCTGGAGGACTACCGGGTCGACGGTCTGCGCTTCGACGCCACCCAGTTCATCCGCTCACGATGGGGCAACATCCACCATCCGGGGGAGCGCATCGCCGCGGGCCATCGCTTCCTCGCCTCCATGACCGCCGACCTGCGATCGCGCCAGCCGTGGAAGATCCTCATCGCCGAGGACATGCAACAGGACGCCACGGTCACCCGACCCAGCGACGAGGGCGGGCTGGGCTTCCACTCCCAATGGGACGCCGGATTCGTCCACCCGGTCCGCGCTGCTCTGGAGGCGACCCTCGACACCGACCGCGATGTGTATGCGGTGGCGGCGGCGGTCAGCGCCGCGCACCTGGCTACCCCGCACGAGCGGGTCATCTACACCGAGTCCCACGACGAGGTCGCCAACGGCCGCAGCCGGGTCACCGAGTCGATCCTGCCGGGCCACGCCGACTCCTGGTACGCACGTGCGCGAGCCGCCCTCGGCATCGTGCTGACGATGACCTCGCCCGGCATCCCCATGCTCTTCCAGGGTCAGGACGTCGCGGAGGACCGCTGGTTCGACGACCGCACTCCGGTCGACTGGGACAAGGCTCACCGCAACGCTGGCTTCCTGCACCTGACGCGGCAGCTGGTCGCGATGCGGCGCAACCTCACCGGCCTGACCCGGGGGCTGAGCGGTCGGCATACCCGGGTGATCCGAGCCGATGGCGAGCGCAAGGTCCTTGTCTTCCATCGTTGGCACAACGGGGGGCCGCGCGACGACACCGTGGTCGTGCTGAACCTGACCACCGAGCCGGTCTGGAACTACGAGCTGGCGCTACCGCGGCCCGGGCGGTGGCGGGTGCGATGCAACACCGACTCCCCGATGTTCGGCCCTGACCTGGGCCGGGTGCATTCCTCCGACATCGACACCGAGCCCGAGTGGTGCGACGGTTATCCCCAGCGGGCTCGAGTCACCATTGGCCCCTACGCCGCGGTGATCTACTCCCAGGACGCTTGAGCCACGAAAGGACACGTCATGACCGACACCTTCCCCGCCCTCGTGATCCGCGAGGGCGACGATCGGCCCACCAGCGCCCTCGAGCAGCTCAGCGACTCCGACCTTCCCGAGGGGGAGGTCGTGGTGGACGTGGACTACTCCTCACTCAACTACAAGGACGGGATGGCGCTGCTCGGCAAGGGTCGCATCGTGCGGTCGTTCCCGATGGTGCCGGGTATCGACCTGACCGGCACCGTCGCCTCCAGCGAGTCGGACCGCTTCTCCCCCGGCGACGCGGTCATCCTCACCGGCTGGGGTGTCGGCGAACGTTTCTGGGGCGGGTATGCCGCACGGGCGTCGGCACGCTCGGAGTGGTTGGTCAAGCGCCCCGAAGACATGAGCGCCCAGACCGCCATGAGCATCGGCACCGCGGGCCTCACGGCGATGCTGTGTGTGCTGGCTCTGGACGAGGGCGGGGTCCGGCCCGCTGACGGTCCGGTGCTGGTGACTGGCGCGGCGGGCGGAGTGGGAAGCGTCGCCATCGCGCTGCTCGCCGCCCGCGGCTTCGACGTCACCGCGGTGACCGGGCGCCCCGAGCACCATGACTACCTCCGCTCGCTCGGGGCCACCGACTTCCGGGACCGCGCGCAGATGAGCGGAGATCCCAAACCGCTGGAGAAGGAGACCTGGGCGGGGGCCGTGGACACCGTCGGGTCGAAGATGCTCGCCACCGTGCTGGCCCAGACCCGGTACGGCGGCACCGTGGCCGCGTGCGGGCTGGCCGGAGGCGTCGACCTGCCCAGCACGGTGATGCCGTTCATCCTGCGGGGGGTGCGCCTGCAGGGCGTGGACTCCGTTCAGGCTCCGGTTGAGGCTCGCGAGAAGGCCTGGTCGGCCCTGGCGCGGGAGCTCCCCTCCGAGATGCTGGACAGCATGACCACGGTGGTGCCGCTGTCAGAGGTCACCGACCACGCCCAGCAGATCCTCGACGGACAGGTGCGCGGCCGCACCGTCGTGGACCCCCACCGGTAGGTCGTCGGTCACGACCAGGCCTCCCTGGTCGGCTGGGTTCGCCGGTCGGTGCCGTCCATCCGGGTGCGTTCATCCGGGTGCGTTCATCCGGGTGCGTTCATCCGGGTGCGTCGATTCGGGCCCGACGATCAGAGAACGTCTACTCCTGGGTGGCGACGTCGACCACGACGCGGGCGGGGTCCCTCAGAGCGAAGACGCGGAACGGGGTGTCGGCGTCGTCGACACCGATGAAGGCCTGACTCAGGCCCTCGAACGTGCCGGCGACCCTGACCTCCTCGACGGCCTCCGAGGCATCCAGGGAGTAGATGCCCGGCCCGCCTTCATACGCCTCGTTCTCGGCCGGGTAGCGGGTGCCGCTGATGACGACCTGCAGCACGGCGTCACCGTCGACCTCGAGCACGGCGCCGCTGCCGCTCTCCAAGGCAGTGTCGACGTAGCTGACGTTGTACCCGGGCGCGCCCGTCCCCTCGAGGTCGAACACGACCCGGTCGTAGCCCTGATGAGCTCCGATCCCTACCGTCGTCGGTAGCAGGTCGGCCTCGCCGGTCGCAGGGGCCTCGACGGGATCGAGGGCCAGATCGGGCAGATCGGCGTCGTCCGGTGTCTCCGTGGGGGCATCGCTCGAGCCAGCCGGCTCCGGTGCACCTGCCGTCGCGGTGCTGAGGTCGCTGTCCCCGGTCGCGGCGCTGAGGTCCCCTCCGGTGGGGAGGGCGGTCGCGGTCTGCGCGTCAGTGTCGGCGCCGGTAGCGGTGCTCATGTCGGTGTCGGCGCCCGTCACGGTGCTCGCGTCGACGTCGGCACCGGTCGGCGCCTGGGTCGACCGTCCGGCCGTGTCGTCGGTGGGCGTGTCCTGCTCGGTGGTCCTCTGCGGCGAGGAGCCGATGCCGAGGGCGTCGCAGGCCGAAACGGAGAGAGTCAGGGCGAGCACACCTGACAGCGCCAGGGCACGAGATCTCATCAGGGACACCTTTCGTTGCTCAGAACCTAGACGCGTGAGCAGATCGCGGCAAGGTCGCGTCCTGGCCAGAGCAAGCC
>JBAUJO010000006.1:0-10952 GCA_049683875.1 Ornithinimicrobium sp. | reverse complement strand
ACCATCGTGCCGATCTCATAGATCGCACCGTCGGTGTTGCCCTCCCATAACGGTTCGGACTTATCTGGCTGCGGGTCAGCGGCCCGGGCGTAGGCGTTCCACCCCTGGACCCAGCGCCACCCACCCTCCCTCTCACACGGAACTTCGGTGTTGTCCACCGAGTCGGTGCAGCGGGGTTGCACCGACGGCGATGCGCTTACTCCCCCAACCGGGTCGGGCTGTTCAGGATCACCAGGGGCCCCAGGGCTGCTAGGTGGGGTCACGACAATCACGCACTTCCCCTCCCCCTCATCCCAGATGCTCCCAGGTCCGCACTGCACCGGGGAAACTGCTGAGGCAGGTGCTATGCCGAGCAGTGACACCCCCACAACGGCGGCCACGGCCACCCTCAAGATCCGCACGGTTCGTATTCCAGCGGGTCATCGGTTACGAACAACTTCCCCTCGCTCAAAGCGTCCGGACGCAGCAGATAGGTGACCTGGGCTCCATCTTCAAAGCGGCGCTCGGGTGTTTGGCCGTTGAACTTCACATCCGAGAAGTCCAGGCACGCCGTGACCTCATACCGTTGTCCTTCCTCGATCGTCGCAACTTCGGTCACGGTCACCACCGTGTCCCCCGTCTGCACCGAGTTCCGGTCACGCCGGCCCTGGATGTTTGAAACCCACTGGTCCGCCGCCTGGCCCCGAGCCACCCGGCCCAGCTCGGTCACCTCGATACTCGGGTCCTGAGACAACTCGTCGAGCATCGCCCAGAACTCGACAACCGCATCGGCCGCAGCCTGTTGGCCTGCATCTTCCAGCTCGGCTTCAGTGGCCACCGAAGTCGTAGGTGCCGTGTCGCCAGGGCTGCTCGTTGTAGGATTGTTTGGCGCGCTTGTGACCGGGCTCGGGGTCTCGGACGGACCGTCGGGCGTCCCGCAGCTAGTGGTCGCGGACATGACCAGGGCAGCAGCCAAGCCCACGGCACGGTTCGTGCGTCGCATCCTCGTCCTCCTTCACCCTTCGTAAGCCTCACGAGGGCCTACCAGGGAGTCACATTCTTCAGAGTCAATACATTAGCACTATGTGTAAATTATTGCGGTCGATGCGGAGGAGACACTTGGGAGTGTTGCGTACCCGGCCCGGGAAGTGGCGCGGACCCGCCGACATCTCACTGAATAGGAGTCAGAACGTCTGGCGCAGATCAGGATCGAGCGCGGCGACTGGCCTGAAATGCCTGGGTGACCCGGTCCTGTGTCACTCCCAAGGCTCGCGCCGCGAGATCCACCGTCGCCGCCGGTGGAAGGTGTTTGAAGTCGCCGTGCTCCCAGCGTTGAACAGTGGGTAGTGACACCGAGACTCGGCGCGCCAGTTGCTTCATGGTCAGTCCTGCGTGCAGCCGCAGTTCCCTTACCCCCACTCCCCCAGTCTCGACGTCGAGTAGCGCCGCCACGTCTACGCCCAAAGCGGCTGCCAGGTTGTGCAGGGTTTCGGGGCGCGGGATTGATCGTCCCTGTTCCCACGCCGAGACGCGTGCGCCGCCAATGACCCCCACCCTCCCAGCCAGCTCGTGCTGGGTAAGACCGGCCTGCTCCCGCAACGCCCGCAGACGCGCCGGGCTGAACGGCGCGCGAGCAGGGGACACAAGGCGTCACAGTAGTGAACGACCAGCGAACCCCACGAGGTGACACCCCATGACTGCTGGAACAGACCCAGCCCCGGATACGCAAAGGCAGCGACGGACACGGCGGCACTCCCTCGGCCTGGGCGCCTATCAGGGGTGGATGAGCTTGGTCATGGGCGCGGTCTGAGGCAGAAATACGGGACCGGGGGCTCACAGACTCTGTTCGTGCCGGAACGGACCTGGGCATGCTCCGAAGGTTTGTCATGGCCTAGCGGCTTAGACCGGCAGACTGGCGGGACCCGGTACCGGGGGTCTCGGTTCGTTCCTTGGCCTGGGGCCGCCGCTGCTGGAGGGATGCCTGGACTGATGTGGCGCTGGACGCGCGTGTCGTTCGGTCGAGGCCCGTGGCCGCGCCGAGCGCTTCGACCGAGGCGTTCACTGTCGACTCCCCGAGCGCTCTCAACGGGGTCCTGAGTGGGGTGGGGATGTGGATGCTGCGGTTAGAGGCTAATGCGGCCGGGGAAACGCTTGCCGCCGGGGAGTCAGGGCACTGGCCCTGTTCGATGCGGTTGTTGATCAACGCGAACGCGGGGCGGGGCGCGACCATCAGGGCCTCACCAGCCGCTGCGTCCCGATACGTGTAGGACAGGTCCACTGAAGACGCCAATGCACGTTCCAAGGTCGAGACCAGACCTTCTATGTCGGTTCGTGCCGCGATCACGTGGGGCGTTGCCGCTGCTACCCGGTCGTGCGTGAGCTCTCGGTGGGCGGCCAAGAGTTCACCCGCGGCCAGCCGCAGATCCCTGGGTTCACTGGGATCGGAACGGGGTGTGAGCCGGTCCCAGGCGCGATGTGCACGATCCCAGCACTCCCCCACGTGCTCTAGGGCAGGATCAAGTCGGCTGCGCAGGTGCGAGGCATCGACATGACCGGTTGCCGCTGCGGCCAGCCATAACCGGTGCCCGAGGCGCGTCAACAGCATCTGCTGGCCGGCGATCAACGCCAGAGTGCGGGTCGTTGGCCTCGCTGCCAACGCCCGGTGGGCAGCGACATCCCAGGTACTGAAGGCTTCGCCCAACCGGTTCGCCACGACCGGGTCGCGATGCTGACCGGTCAAGGTCTCAGGATGCGTGGGATCTAGATGAGTTCCCACCAGGTGTTCATGGGCGTTGACCCGGCGGTAGGCATCCACCAACCCGGCCGAGCGGTTCATTCCTCCTCTCTTCGCCTGCTCGGCCCGCAGGTTGCTTTGCAGCGCAACGCTCACCGAGTGGGACGTGAGGTACAGGGTGTGCATGATGCGCGTCCGTGTCGACCGCGCGTCCTCGCGCTGACCCGTGCTGAGGGGGCCCCGTAGCGGGTATTTGGCGACCAGTTCGGCGGCACGAGAGTAATTCCCAGACATCGTCACCAAGGCGTCGTCGAAGTCAGCCGAGGCCGCTCGCGTACGGGCATGCAAGGACTTCGCCGAGTGCTGCAGTTGGTCCATCACATCCCGCTTGCGTGTTGGGCTTTGCAATGGCACCGGGGCGGCTTCTGGAGGCAGTAGGTGCCATAGTTCGGCTGCAGTGTCCACGACCTCCCCCCACGTGTTGGCCATCGCCAGACCATCCCGCTCGGGTGCTTCGTGCAACAGTTCACGTGCCCGTTGTTCCGCGTCGAGCAAGAGCTCGCCGACGCTGCGCTGATCAGAGTGGATCACGCGAGGTCCCTCAGCGTGACGATCAGCTGCACGACCAGGTGCGACATGCCACGGGGGAACTGCTCGATCGGCAACGCTGACGTCAACAACTCAGCTTCACGCAACAGCAGCACCGGACTAGCACCCACCGCGACCGGGCGGTCCACGTCGGGGAAGGTTTGATCGGGCAGCAGCGCCATGGCCTCGGAGCGCAACAAGGCCGACTGCCCCGACAGGAACCCGTTGGTCAAGGTGAACCCTGAGCGCAAACGTTCATCGGCTTCGGCCGTAGCCTGGTCCAGCAGCACCACGATCTGACTCAAGATCTCGACCGGGGAGATTTGTCCGGATTGGGTCGTCATCACGCTCTCTTTCCAGACGGGGTGTGGTCGCCACCATCACCACACACACCGCCAGCACACAGGAGGAGGACACCGCGGCCTGTGGATAACTCAGCCAGTCTGTGGGGCGTCGGGGACACTATGTTCATGGCTTCCTAATGCCTGTCGGCAGAACCGTAGGGAGTCACGGTTAGGGATCTCGATAGAACTGGGCTAGTTGCCATGAGTTGCAGGAAGGCTGTTTCCGGTGTCTGTTCTGACTGTCCGGGGAATCGCGGTGCTCGCCCATGTCACCCCAACAGTGGTCAGCCTGATGCTGCTGGTCACGGTTGGCGCCGCACTGCCCGGCCCAGGTCTCGAAGCGTTGGCCGGGGCCACCGCTGGTGGCACAGTGCTGGCGCTGACCCCCTGGGGCGAACGGGCAGTAGTCCGTTTGTTTCTGCGGTCCAAAGCGCCAACGCTGTTCCAGCGGTACACCCTGGCTCCGGTTGCTCACGCGCTGCTTCGGCACGGGGTGCCCGCCACGGGCTCGACACTGTTAGTCACTCGTTGTGGCTCGACGCAAGCCCGATACGTGGGCAGGCGGACGGTGGTGGTGACCACCGGACTCATAGAGGCCCTGGCACGCCGGCGCCTGTCACCCGAAGATGTCGCGTCGGTCATCGCGCACGAGGTCGGCGTGTCAAGAGCTGGGCTGACCAGGTACGACGCCGCCCTGCTAGTGCTCCTGGCGCCGTGGCGCCTTTCGTTCGCGATCGCGCAGGCACTGTGGGCAGCAACCTCGGCCCTGGTCCCACGAGTCCTGCGAATGGCGTCTCTCTGGATCATGGCAGGCGCATGCCTATGGTTGGGATACGCCGAGGACCCTAAGTACCTGCTTGCTGCAGGGGCCTTGCTCGGTGCGTTCCTGGCCTACAAGTCACACGCAGCGTGGGTACGGACCCGCAACGACGTTGGTGACGCATACCTACACCAGTGTCGTCTAGCCAACCAGTTCTCGTCGCTACTGCTGCGTAGTTTTGGTGACGCCCCCAGCCGCGACCGGGCTATCCGGCTGCGCACGACCTCGACATTCCCGGCCGATCTTCCCGCTGCACCGTGAACTCGCCCCCAACGGCGCTCCTCACCCCCAGAGGAGGCCAAGAACCCCGGAGACCTACGCAGTAACGCTAGCTTGAGCATTCCAGCCCAACCAGGAACGTCCCACCCTCATGTGGTCAGCCGCTCCGAAGGAACCCCTTGCCAGGACATCCTGACCCAGCAGTCCAGTAGTGAGGTCAAGATGTTGGGTCGTCGACCATGGTGGCCCGCCTCCGAGCTAGCGCTACGGCCCGGTTGTGACGGTTCGAACACGACAACCCACAGAACCGGCGGCGGGATAATCCGATCAGCGGGCAAAAGAGCACTCCGCACTGTTCACACTGAACAACTTTCCCGCTGCGAGAGTTCCGTCGCATCCGGGTCATGCCTTCATCACGTTGTGCCGCTTCTTCGGCCGACGCAGGTCGTGCCGCCGCGAGCCGGGCTGTGTTGGCTTTGTTGAGATCTCGGCTGGAGGCTAGCGGACCCTTCTCCGTGTATCTGCCTTTGGCGTTGTCTCGGAGCGTCTCTCGTGTGCTGGCTGCGACGAGACCCTTGGACCGGCGAAGTCCGTGCTTGATGCGATAGTCGGCGGCGGGAAGGTCGTGAGCCCTGGCCGTGTGCAGCCCCAAGTGCCTCCCGACCCACCCACACTCATGGCACTTCAAACCATCCTCGTCCTCGACGAGCACTCCGAACTTTCCGAAACCGTCCCGGTCACCGAACGTCAACGTTCGGGCAGAGTCGGCGGGCTCTGGGAGGTCCCCTGATTTCACCACGACGTCCACCGTAGGCGTTGTCAAGTTCGGGGCATATCCGTCCGCCCAGGTCGGTGTCTCCACAACACACGGACCTCCGCTATCGCACCCTGCCGCCGTTGGTGACCCACCGGACGGGTGAGTACGCTGCGGACATGGAGCGAGCGCTCCCTGTTCGTTCGCTGCGGCCGTCGAGCGACTATTGGACCGGCGCTGCTTCTGTCCACCGACACTGACGGGCTAGAACTGGGTTAAAAATGGCTCGTGACCCTTGAGCCCTGAGCCGCGCTGCCCACGTTGGCGGTTGAGCGAGTCCCAGTCGGCAGACAGCGACCTCCTCGGTGCGAGCACCACAGGTACTTCACCAGTGCTCCTCGATTGCCTCAATGCACGTCAACGACTCGATCGCGACCCGTACCGTGTTCTCATGCCCCATACGTGCCAGACTCGAACTCGGCAGATGGCGGCGTCGTTAGTTATGGCTAGCACCGAATCAGTCTGCCGCACCGTGGAGGTCGCTCACGGCGCCCGCCCTGGTCTAGACCAGGTCTAGACCGCACATCCGAGACGTCGCGCACTCAGTACCCCATCAGATGTCGAGGGCGAGCATGTCCTGAACGACGTCATCGACTGGTCTGGCTTCGGTGTACGGCGGGATGACCAATGGAATGTCTGGCTTCTGACCCCCCAGCAGCTCCTGCACCGTCAGCATCTGCACCTTTGGGTAATGGTGCCCGGCCGGACCGGTGAAGGTCCCAGCGGTGTTTGCTGCCTGTAGCATGCCGCGGGTGGGCGTGTAAGACGTGATGAGGATGCCCCCATCCACCCGATCATCCTGCGCCACGGTGCCGGCCAGGTCGCGCACCATAGCGGGATTCAACTGCTTGCCGCCCTTCACGGACACGACGATCTGCCCAGGCTTCTCTCTCTTACCCCGGTAATAGCGCACGATGCCGTCCCTGCCTCGGTCCCCGACCTGCTTCTCGTTCGGCGTCCCCTTGACCAGGGATACCGCCCAACGCTCGAACTCGAAGGCATCACGCTCAAACAGCGAATGCGCGGCGGCCAGATCGGCTGGGACACCCAGCACCTCGTAGGTGTCGTCGATGCTGGGCCCGTGGGCGAGGCGTAGCCGGTTCCTGATGAGGTCGACGGCGATGTAGGTGATGTCGATGCCGATCCACCTGCGCCCCTTGCGGACTGCGGCGTCCATGGCCGTCCCACACCCGCAGAAGGGGTCGAGAACCACATCCCCCGGATCAGTCGTTGTGCCGATGATCCTCTCCAGCAGCCCCACGGGCTTCTGAGTCGGGTACCCGAGCCGCTCCGCATCGCGCGTACCGAGCCACCTCACCGGCTCGTCGATGCCATTGCTGGTTCCGAACACACTCCCTTCCGTATAAGGCTGGTAGGACCAGATGTCCGAGGTCGGCAAACCATCTCCAGGCTTGACGTAGTGCTGATACATCGGCCACGCGGCGCCTGGTTCGATGGTGATGAGCCCGAGCTCGTAGAGCCGGTCGAGCTTCTCGTGCTGAGTCATCGCAGACAGATCCTCGCCACAGTCCTCGACGACCTTCCCTGGGATAGCCCAGTGCCGGCCCTTCTCGGTCGGATCGAATCCCCGCCACGGTTTGCCGGACTCCCCACCACGGGTCCCCGAACCAGACAGGACATTGCCGTAGTAGTTCGTGCGCCACCCCTCCTCGTCCTGAACGAAGTATTGCTCGACGTGGCCTCTCGCGTAAGGAGTCCGCGATCCCCGCCATTTGTACTGGTCGGTGTCCGTGCGCGTGTAGTACAGGATGACGTCGTGGATCGGCCCGAAGCGCTTGACCTTGCCGTGGTTTCCCGTTCGCCGCCAAATGATCTCGTTTCGGAAGCAACGAGGCCCGAAGATCGCATCCATCATGACCTTTAGATAATGCGAGGCCGTCGGATCGCAGTGCAGGAACAGAGAGCCCGTCGGCTTCAACACACGGTGCAACTCGACCAACCGAGGGGCCATGTTGACCATGTATGCCGTCAGGGGTGACTCTGCGGTCAGAGCCCTGACCGCAGACAGTGCCTCGACGGCCCGTGAAGGGACCCCCCGTCATGCACGAGGAAGTCGTACTGCTGCGAGGTTTCGCTCGTCCATGTCCACGTGTCGTCGAACGCTTGGATCTGCGCAGATGCATCCCCCGCGGCGGCGAACCCGACGTTGTAGGTCCGACTGCTGTTGAACGGGGGATCAAGATAGACGAGATCGACAGAACTGCTGTCTATACTCGACCTCAGCACTTCCAAGTTGTCGCCGTAGTACAGGCTGTTCTCGCGCTTCTCGGAGGTCACCCGCGTGAGCGTAGCGCTCTGAACTCCAGCATGCTTGCCGCACAGGAGAGCAGCGCGCGCCCTAGAGGTTGGACTGCACGTAACCTGCCGACCGTGAGCTGGGCATCATCGCAGGTCCAGGGGTTGCGGATGGCGGGATAGGCTACGCGGACATGCCCAGCACTCCAGGTCGGTACGTCGTAGCCATCATCCTCGAACCGTGGGCGGCTCCACCGACTATTCGCCGTTCGTCACCGGTGGCACGGGGCAGGTTCTGACTCGAGCCGAGCGGCCAGTCACTCGTACACCCACCGCGCTGAGGTCGAAAGGAGCCTGCTCGTCGCTGGCCATGCTCTAGGAGCCACTCGACAGACACGGACTACAACGCGGCATGTGCACTGCCAAGGGCCTGCGGTGCTTCGCCGCTGATCGCTGCCTTCGCGGTATGGACACCAACTCGCGCGGCCTATCGAATCTGGCACGTATCTGGCACGGCCGCCGAGAGAAGTCGTTCTCAGTCTGTGTTTTAGCTGGTCACGGGCCATTTCATGATAGTGGGCGATACTGGGATCGAACCATCGTCGCCGCGCCAGCTGCGTCAAGGGGACGGACGCCTCCCATGCGGCCATCCTGCACGTATCATGCACGACTGGGCGTGATCAGGAGCGCTTGGAGTGCGCTTGTGCAGGTCAGACGGGTATGACTGGGGTGGACGTGAAGGGACTCGAACCCCTGACCTCTCGCGTGTGAAGCGAACGCTCTAACCAACTGAGCTACACGTCCGTGCGAGCACGCACAGTAGCCTGCCCGGTCGCACGGCGCGAATCCGGGGGGAGACCTCAGTCGCTGTCGCCGAGCTTTTCGCGGACACCGACCCCGAGGTCGAGGATGGCCAGGAGGCCGATGACGATCAGCACCCCCGCGACCCAGTTCGACACACCGGCACCGGATACCCACAGCGCGCCGACGGCGCAGACGAACGCGACCGTGGCGGCCACGATCATGCGCACTGGTGAGGCACTGCTTCCCGGCCCCGGTGTGCGCTCCGCCCGACTCTCGGCGCCGGCCTTCTGCCGACCTCGCTCCTTTTGATGTGCCATACACCAAGTGTGCTCCTGCACGCAACCAGAAACAAGGATGACGTGCTCAGGGGTCGAACCGCTCCGCGGCCATGAGGGAGAAGATCTCCTGCGCCTGGGAGGTGACCGGTCCGGGCGCCGGGCTGAAGGAGCGCTCCGAGGCCGGAGCGGCCTGCAGCATCCCGGCCAGGGTCGACACCGAGGGCACGACCCGCACGGCGTTGATCGGGTGGATGTCACGCGTGCTCGAGGTCAGCCAGGCTTCGTCCGCGTCGGCGAGCAGGGACAGCGGAATCTCGTCCTCGACGACCTGCAGGCCCGACTCGGTCAGCCATTCGATCACCAGAGCACGCGTGATGCCGGCCAAGGGGCCCGACTTCAGCGACGGCGTCAGCACGACCCCGTCAAGGACGAGGAACACGTTGGACCCGGTGCCCTCACACAGGGCGCCCGCCCCGTTGGCCAGGAGCGCCTCACTCGCCCCATGCTCTCGCGCGGTCGCGAGCGCGATCACGTTCTCGGCGTACGAGGTGGTCTTCAGCCCCACCGTGGCGGCGCGCTCGTTGCGCACCCAGGGCACGACCGCCACAGCAGTCGACGGCTCCACCGGCGAGACCGGCCCGGCGGAGACGATATAGGTCATCTCGCCGGGCAGGCGATCCGAGCCCAACGGCCCCGGCCCAGCGGTGACGGTGTACCGCAAACGACCGAGATCCAGCGGGTCGCCGTCCAGTACCGCCGCGATGCCCTCCTCGACCCGCCCCCGGTCGAGGGGACCCAGACCGAGACCACGCAGCGAGCGCTCCATCCGGTCGTGGTGCCGGCGGAGCGCGAACACATTGCCCTCGACCACCTTGGCGGTCTCGAAAACCCCGTCACCGACGGTGACGCCGTGGTCCAGCGCGGCCAGCGCCGGCCCGTCATCCACACGTTCGCCGTTGACCCATACCCGGACATCGTCTGCGCTCACCGTGCTCATACGGCTCACTCTGCCAGAGTGGCCGACGCGCCCTGTACTGACCGAGCCTACCGAGACCGGTCGAGCGCCTTTCGACAACACCTGCGTGAGTGCAAGAAATACACCCGAACGGGTCAGTGAAAGACCAAGGGCAGCGAGCCAGTATCGCGTTCCTCCCTTTGTGAGTCCGCATTCATGCAAGGCCGAAGCATAATACCAGCGCCTCGCCGACCGGTGGGAGTGAAGCCACTCGCCGGCATTGTCGCGGTGTCCCCTACAAGATCCAGACCAGGCGATTGACGCCTACAAGAACGAGGTTCGGTGCCCATCAAAGACTTCCTGGCAGCTATGGAATAATCACTTTCTCGAGCACTATCGCTGTCATGTGGGGGAAAGTAGTTGCGGCCCGTTGCGTGACCCCTTCACGGAAGAGAGAAACGTGACATCGGACGCTGTCCCCACGCTGTTCCGAAGCGCCAAGTCCGGCTGGACGAACACGCGCCGCCCCACCAGGCGATCCGCGGGACCTTTCGTGCTCGTGGGGGCGCTCGGCCTGGCCAGTGTCGCCCTCCCGCCGTACGCAAACCCGCAACCGTGGGAGGCCATGCTCCTGCTGGGCGGCTTCATCCTCGTGCTGGCGTTCCTTGCCGTGAGCCTGCGGCGGGCCGAGCGCTCATGGGTCGACCCGATGCCCGCCTTCTTGTTCTTCGGGCTCGTGGCGGTGGCACG
Organism: Ornithinimicrobium sp.; assembly: GCA_049683875.1. Lineage (GTDB taxonomy): Bacteria > Actinomycetota > Actinomycetes > Actinomycetales > Dermatophilaceae > Ornithinicoccus. The sequence continues at coordinate 411 of JBAUJO010000006.1, read as the reverse complement.
GGAGGCGGCCGGTGGCTCGATCTCCGGCGTGGAGGCGCTGGTGGCCCTGCCCATCGTGTGGCTGGCTATCACCGGGACCCGGCGAGACCTCACCATCGCCACCGTGCTCACTGCGGGCGTCTTCCTGCTGCCGATGGCGCTCATCGGCCCACCTGACTACCCCGAGAATGACTGGCGCAGCGCGGTATTGTGGATCGGCCTCGCAGGCTTGGTGGCACCGGTAGTGCGGGGATTCGTGGTCGAGCTCGCTGAGCAGCGGCAGGCGAACGTCGAGACGAACGCGGCCATGGAGGCCATTCTTCGCGCGTCCGATCACACCAGCATGGTCGCGTGCGACCTCGAAGGCACGGTGCTGTCCTTCAGCAACGGCGCGGAGGACCTCCTCGGCTACCGGGCCGAGGAGGTCGTGGG
>JBAUJO010000005.1:0-2158 GCA_049683875.1 Ornithinimicrobium sp. | reverse complement strand
GCATCGGACTCTCCGCCACGGTTCGCCCGGTGCCGGAAGTCGCTCGCTATCTAGCCGGCGCTCGGGACGTCGTGACCGTGCAGCCCCCCTCAGAGAAGGAATGGGAACTACGGGTCAGCGTGCCGGTGCCCGACATGACCGACCCGGGTTTTGTGCAGCCTCCGGAAACCCACGCCCTTCCCGCGACCCCGAGCACCAGCGATGTCGACGACGATTTCGTCACGGGAACGGGCCCGGTGCTGCCTGGCATCGAGGGAGAAGACGACGTATGGAGTCCCCCACCGGACCCGACGGAACGCGCCTCGATCTGGCCGCATGTCGAGCGCCGGGTGGTCGACCTCGTCGCCGACCAGAACGCGACCCTCGTGTTTGCGAACTCTCGCCGACTAGCGGAACGTTTGACCTCCCGTCTGAACGAAGAGTGGCTGACGCGTCACGGTGGCGATCAACCGGAGCCGTCAGCCCCGCCGGCTCAGGTGATGGCCCAGTCCGGTAGCGCAGCCGGAGCCGCCCCCGTCCTCGCACGGGCCCACCACGGGTCGGTCAGCAAAGAACACCGCGCGGACATCGAGAACGCGTTGAAGTCCGGGCAGTTGCCTGCTGTCGTAGCTACCAGCTCTCTGGAGCTCGGCATCAACATGGGTGCCGTGGACCTGGTCGTCCAGATCGAATCACCACCCAGCGTGGCCAGTGGCTTGCAGCGGGTCGGACGAGCCGGCCACCAAGTCGGCGCGGTGTCCCGCGGTGAGTTCTTCCCCAAACACCGGGGTGATCTGGTGCAGACCGCCGTGGTCGTGGACCGAATGCGTGCCGGTCAGATCGAGGCCCTTCGCGTGTTGCGCAATCCGCTCGACGTGCTCGCTCAGCAGATCGTCGCCATGGTGGCCGTGCAGGAGTGGTCGGTCGACGACATGTTCGCGCTCATCCGGCGCAGCGCCTCATACGCCACCCTTCCGCGCCCCCTCTTCGAAGCGACGTTGGACATGCTCGCAGGGCGTTATCCGGGCGAAGATTTCGCAGACCTGCGCCCTCGCGTGGTGTGGGACCGCGTGGCGGGCAATCTGACCGCTCGACCGGGTGCGCAGCTGCTTGCGGTGACCTCTGGCGGCACGATCCCGGACCGCGGTCTGTATGCGGTGATGCTGGCGACCGGTGATGGACCGGGCCGCCGAGTCGGCGAGCTCGACGAGGAGATGGTCTACGAGTCCCGGGTGGGTGACGTCTTCACGTTGGGGACGAGCTCGTGGCGGATCGAGGACATCACCCGTGACCAAGTGCTGGTCACCCCCGCTGTGGGACAGATCGGCAGACTCCCTTTTTGGAAGGGGGACGCCATGGGTCGCCCCGCCGAGTTGGGGCAAGCGGTCGGCGCGTTCGTGCGCGACATATCCGGTATGACACCGGCAGCGGCTGCACAGTCCCTGGCTGAGCGCGGCCTCGATGAGTATGCGGCAATGAATCTTGTCGACTACCTCACCGAGCAGCGCGAGGAGACCGGCCAGGTCCCCGATGATCAGACCTTGCTGGTCGAGAGGTTCCGCGACGAGATCGGCGACTGGCGGGTGGTCGTGCACAGTCCCTACGGCACCGGGGTGCACGCCCCGTGGGCCTTGTGTGTCGCGGCCAAGATGCGCGAACGATACGGAGCTGACGTGCAGGCCATGGCGGCCGATGATGGGATCGTCCTGCGGTTGCCTGACCTGGTGGACGAGGAGGATAGCGACGGCGCCTCGGATGCCGTGGCCAAGGCGTCCACCTTCGACGCCGATCTCGTCGAGATGCTCACCCTGGATCCCGAGGAGATCCACGACATGGTGACCCGCGAGATCGGCGGGTCTGCGCTCTTCGCCGCTCGCTTTCGCGAGTGCGCCTCCAGGGCGCTGTTGCTCCCCCGGCGCTCGCCAGGTCGCCGACAGCCACTGGGGCAGCAGCGCCAGCGATCAGCCCAACTCCTCGAAGTGGCCTCTCGCTACCCCACATTCCCGGTGGTGCTGGAGACGGTCCGCGAGTGCGTTCAGGACGTGTACAACGTCGATGCCCTCCAATCGTTGATGCAAGACATTGCTGCACGACGGGTTGCGGTGACTTCGATCCGCACCCCAACCGCCTCGCCGTTCGCTCGCTCGCTGTTGATGGGCTACATCGCCCAGTTCTTGTA
>JBAUJO010000004.1:0-3782 GCA_049683875.1 Ornithinimicrobium sp. | reverse complement strand
GCCGGGAGCACGGTGTGCTGCGCGCTCACCCCGACGGCCGCGCAGACCGCCTCGGCGAGCTCGGCCAGGCTGCGGCTGCGCCCGGTCCCGAGGTTGACGGTCCCGGCGCGCTCCGCGTGCAGCAGCGCGAGGATGGACCTGGCCACGTCACGCACGTCGGTGAGGTCGCGCGTCCGGTCAGCGGACCCGAGCACGGTGACCCGTCCGTGGATGCGGGCCTGGTGCGCCCAGCGAGCGACGGCCATGTCCGGGCGCTGACCCTCGCCGACCACGGTGAATGGCCGCACCACCAGCGCGTGACCACCGGCGGCCGACCGCTGACGGCACACCTCCTCGGTGGCGACCTTGCTGAGGGCGTAGCCGCCCTGGGGCCGGAGGGGGTCGTCCTCGTGGCTTGCTCCACGGTGAGTCGAGGGGTGGGCCGAGCCGCCGTAGACCGAGGATGAGGACAGCACGACGGTCGGGGTGGGCCCCGGCGTCGCCTCGAGCACCGCACGGGCGGCGTCTACGTTGTCGCGCTGCCGCCGGAACGCCACGTCGGGAGCGTCGTCGCGCACCCCGGGGCAACCCGCCAGGTGCACGACAGCCTCGGCCTGGCCGAGGGCGTCTCGCATGGGGTCGCTGAGAGCACTGAGCTCGCCGGTGATCGCGGTCACGTCGCCGACGTGAGACGAGGCAGGCCACGGTCGACGGTCGATGACGACCACCGAGTGGCCGTGCCGCACGAGGGTCGGGACGAGGGTGCGGCCGAGGAAGCCTGAGCCTCCCGTGACGACGATGCTCAACCGGTCCTCCGGCGTCCGGGCCCGACGGGCCGAAGCCGACGAGATGCGAATTACGTCACGACTATGACGCGTATTGAGGTTAGGGCATCCTTGCCTCATGGACAAACCCCGCCCCCGGCCGGACTTCGCGTCCGCGAAAGGGGCTCGTTCGCGCCGTGCGGGGCGCCTCGCTGCCCCTCGGACGATGGCCGGGCTCATCGTGCTGGCGCTGGCCGTGTGGTGGTTGGTCGGCGTGGTCGACGGTGGCTCGGTGGTGGCGGCATGGGGCGGCGTGAGTGCGGCGCCCTGGGCGGTCGCAGCGGCCCTGCTGGCCTACGCCACCGCCTTCGCGCTGCGCACCGCGGTGTGGTGTCGGGTGCAGCCGACCCTCGCGCCGGGCCAGGCCTGGGCGGCGCTGCACGTGGCGCTGGCCGCGAACCACATCCTGCCGCTGCGCCTGGGGGAGGTGCTGAGGGTGCTCAGCGTGCTGCGGCGCACGTCCCTTCCGGCCCGACCCGTCATCGCGGCGGTGGCCCTCCTCCGGCTCGGAGATCTGCTGGCCCTGGTCGTCATCGCCGCCGTCGCCACACCGGTCGCGCTGGTCGCGGTGGTCGGAGGCGTGGGTGCGGCCACCGTCGCAGCCGCCTCGGCATGCGCCGTCGGAGCTGCGTGGTGGTGGTGTCGCCGCGTCATCCGCCAGGCCGTCCCCGGCGAGCCGACGACGCTGCGGTCGCCGGACCTGCTGGTCGCGCTGGGCACGCTGGGCGCCTGGCTGCTCGAGGCGAGCGTGCTGTGGGTGGTCGCCGACGCCGCCGGGCTCGCGCTGACCGTGCCCGAAGCGGCCGGCGTCACCGCGATCACCGTGTTCGCGCAGATCCTCGCCGTGACCCCGGGCGGCCTGGGCACCTATGAGGCGGTAGGCACGGCGGGGCTCCTGGCTCTGGGGTTCGGCGCCGGTGAGGCGTTCGCCGTCGTGCTCATCACCCACGCGGTCAAGACGGCGTACAGCCTGGCAGTGGGTCTGGTGGCCTTGTTCGTGCCGGCGCCCGGGTACTGGGGCGGGTGGCGGCTGCCGCGCGTCGTCGCCACACGACCCACGCCCGCCGGGGACCAGGTCGCCGGTGACGCACCCGTGGTCGTCTTCCTGCCGGCCCACGACGAGGAGCAGGTCATCGCCTCGGTCATCGAGCGCATCCCCGAGAGCGTGGCGGGCCGGGCCGTGCAGGTCATCGTCATCGACGACGGGTCTAGCGATGCCACCGCCGACCAGGCCCGCCGGGCCGGGGCGGAGGTGCTCAGCCTGGGCCGCAACCATGGTCTGGGTGCGGCGGTGCGCCGCGGGCTGGACGAGGCGGCGAGGAGGTCTCCGGCGGCGGGGGTCTACCTCGACGCGGACGGGGAGTACCCCCCGGAGGAGATCCCGGCCGTAGTGGCCCCGGTGCTGGCCGGCGCAGCGGACTACGTCATCGGCAGCCGCTTCGCCGGCCGGATCGACTCGATGCGGCCCCACCGGCGACTGGGCAACCTGGTGCTGACCCGCTGGCTGCGGTGGACCGCCCGTCGTCCCGACCTGACCGACGGTCAGAGCGGCTTCCGTGCGTTCTCCCCGGCCGCGCTGGCCGACGCCGAGGTGGTGCACGACTACAACTACGCGCAGGTGCTCACCCTGGACCTCCTGGCCAAGGGGTACCGGTACGCCGAGGTGCCGATCAGCTACAGGTTCCGCACGACCGGGACGTCCTTCGTCTCCCTCGGCCGCTACCTGCGCAAGGTCGTCCCCGCGGTGCACCGCGAGCTCAACGGCGCGGCGCGCTGAATCTCAGTCCTCGACCACGTGGTCGCGGAAGGAGTCGCGCGAGCGCCGCCACGCCTGCTCGTCGAAGGCGCCGTCGGCGCCGAGCGCAGCAACAGCAGCCCGGCCCATCACCAGGGCGTGATGAGTGTTGTCGTGGGTGAACAGGCCCGAGCGGCCCAGCGTGGTGACTCCGGGTAGGGCGTCCGCCCAGTCCTCCAGATGTGCCAGGCGCGCGGCGAACCCGTGCTCGTAGATCGGGTACACCGCCGGCAGGCGCCGGACCTGCACTGCCGGTGCCGTGCCGTCCGGCCCGAGCACCGGGGGCAGGTCGGACTCGCGCAGGGCGGCCATGACGACGTCGGCGAGCTCCTGCTCACTCGCTCTCCAGAGCTGGTCGCCGGCGGCGCACGGGATCTCGGCGCACAGCACGCTGCGAGCCTGCGGATCCTGAGCGTTGTCCCGGTAGTTCGCCGGCTCGCTGATCCGGGTGACCGGGGTGGCTCCCGCGGGCAGGTAGTGCGCGTCGTAGGCCGTCCACCGCACGGGGGAGCCGCCCGTGGCCTGGCCGGGCTCATGGGTGAGGTAGACCAGCACCATGGCGCGGAACCGTAGCCCCCGCGCGGCCTGCACGACGTCGTCCGGCACCTGCCCGGGGCACAACCGGGTCAGCACCGGGATGGGCAGGGTGGAGAAGACGCGCGGAGCCCGCCAACGACCTCCGTCGGAGGTATGGGCCACGACGCCGTCCGCGGGCTCGCCGGCCCGACCGGGGCGGGTTTGACCCGGGCTCAGGCGCTCGACCTCCACCCCGGTGTGCAGCTCCGCTCCGGCTTGACGAGCGGCTCGCTCCAAGGCGTCGGTGATCTGGCCGAACCCGTGGCGGGGGTAGAGGAACGTCGTGCCGTGGGGGGCGGTGGAGGACCGCGCGGCCAGGGTGGAGCGCAGCACTCTCCAGGCCACCTTGGGCACGGTGTCAGCGCTCACGCGGACCCGGGCCTGCTCGGGGTCGATCCTCGTGCCGTCGAGCCCCCACAGCTTGCGGGCGTACGGGCCGTAGAGCGTCTCGTAGACGGTCGGCCCCAGGGAGCCTCGCAGGGCCTCGGCATACGACGACGGGGGGCTTGTTACACGGCCGTTCCTGCGCCACCGCACTCGTGAGCAGGGCCGCCCTCCCGCCACGCGCCCTGAGGTCAGGGCCGTGTCCCTGGCCACGCTCGCGACCC
>JBAUJO010000003.1:0-9138 GCA_049683875.1 Ornithinimicrobium sp. | reverse complement strand
GCTCAACAGGGTGGCCCCCGCCACAGCGGTCAGGCTGAGGAACCCGCAGCTGAGGATGACCGTGCCGGTCACCGACAACGCGGAGGTCTCGACCTCATCGCCGCCCGGGTCCACGCACCACAGTATGGCGGGTCGGGTCGGCCGAACACGTGCTTCATGATCGACGAGCCGCTCGTCGCACTATCCTCGTGGCTGTGGCGGAGATGGTGATGCTCACCCCCGGAAGTGCGGCAGGTGCCATCCTGCGGGTGCTCCCGGCGCTGGATCTGCTTCCTCACCGGGTACGTGTGGAAGGCCTCGACGCCGCCGCGCTGCTTCGCGGCCCCGACCCCGAGGTCGTCCTGGTCGACGCCATCACGGACATGTCCGCGGCGCGTTCCACCTTGCGCACGATCCACACCATGGGCAGCTGGAACGCGGTGATCGGGGTGTTCGTCGAGGCCGGCCTGTCGGTGGTGGACGACCAGTGGCCGGTGAGCGACTTCCTGCTGTCCACCTCGGGACCGGCCGAGGTGGAGGCGCGGCTGCGTCTGCTGCGCCAGCGCTTGGGGCTCTCCCCGCCGAGCGACCCCGGGCCCGGGCCGATCAGGATCGCCGACGTGGTCGTGGACGAGTCGAGCTGGACGGTGCGCGCGGGCGGTCGCCCGCTGGACCTGACCTTCAAGGAGTTCGAGCTGCTGAAGTTCCTGGTGCAACACCCGGGTCGGGTGGTGACCCGGGAGCAGCTCCTGCAGGAGGTATGGGGCATGGACTACTACGGGGGCACGCGCACGGTGGACGTGCACATCCGCCGGCTGCGGGCCAAGCTCGGCCCCGAACGGGAGTCCCTGATCGGGACCATCCGCAACGTCGGCTATCGCTTCGCCGGGGTACGCACGCCGGAGTAGCCCCGCCTCCGACACCGGCGAACCTCCAGATCTGCGAGACCTGTGAGACCTGCCACAGTAGGGCGCATGGATGTCACCACCTCGGACGCACTGGCCCCGTCCCGGTCCGCGGACGTCTTGGCGCTCGCGGTCCGTGCCACCACCGCGGATGGCGTCAAGCCGCTCTCCGAGCAGACGGTGCTCGACGTGCGCCGGCTGCCCAGCGAGGGGGCCGCGGACACCCCGTCGACCCATCTGCTCGTCTTCGACGCGCCAGGTGAGATCAACGCCAGAGTCCTCGGCTATGCCCACGTCGACCACCCGGCCGGGTCAGAGCCCGCCGGGTTCGAGATCGTCGTCCATCCCGACCACCGCCGACAGGGCGTGGGCACCGGGCTGTTGCGCCACGTCCTGGACCAGTGGCCTACCGCGCGCGGGTGGGCGCACGGCAACACCGGCGCCGCCCAGGCCCTGGCCCGACAGGCGGGCCTGGAGGTGGTGCGCGAGCTGTGGCAGATGGCTCGCCCGCTGAGCCACGACGAGGGGGCCTCGCTGCCTCCGGCCGAGGTGCCCGACGGCTTCGCCGTGCGCAGCTTCCGGGTCGGCCAGGACGAGCAGGCGTGGCTGCGCGTGAACGCCGCTGCCTTCGCCGACCACCCGGAGCAGGGCCGCACCACCGTGGAGGACCTCATGGACCGGATGGGCGAGACGTGGTTCGACCCTCACGGGTTCCTGCTCGTGGAGGACGAGCAGACCGACGACGCCCGACCACGCCTGGCCGCCTTCCACTGGACCAAGGTCGAGCCGGCCACCCCCGGCTCCAGCCGCGCCGCGGCCGGTGAGGTGTACGTGGTGGGTGTCGACCCGGCATACCAGGGTCGTGGTCTGGGCACCCTGGCGACCCTGCTCGGCCTCCGGCACCTCCAGGCGTGCGGTCTACCCGAGGTGACCCTCTACGTGGAGGCCGACAACGCCCCCGCCATCGCCACCTACCGCCGCCTGGGTTTCGAGCGCAGCGGAGTCGACGTGATGTATGCCGCGAGCGCGGGTGGTTGAAGGCCTGCCCACCGGGGGACGCAGTGGATAAAGTAGCTGGATGAGCGCCACCGACCTCCACGCCTCCGTCGCGCACGATCCGGCACAGGCTCCATCCGAGCAGGGCCGGGCGGACCAGCAGGTGCTGCCGGAGCTCGTGGAGTCCAACAGTGTGGTGCCGTTGCCGCGGATCCGGCCGCAGCGCCCGCGTGGGGCGAACGGCCGGTTCGTCCGCCTCGAGCCCGACGAGGGCGCCGAGGTCGAGCCTGAGGAGCTGCCCGAGGGACGCTTCCTGGACCGCGAGGTGTCGTGGCTGCAGTTCAACGAGCGGGTGCTGCAGCTGGCCGGCGACCCCGACCTCCCGTTGTTGGAACGGACCCGCTTCCTGGCCATCTTCGCCGGCAACCTGGACGAGTTCTTCATGGTGCGGGTGGCCGGCCTGAAGCGCCGGATCGCCACCGGCATCGCCGGCCGCTCCGCCGCCGGGCTGGAGCCACGGGAGGTGCTGGAGGAGATCTCGATCGGGGCGCACTCCCTGATGGAGCAGCACGCCGAGGTCTTCGCGCACACCGTGGGCCCCGCTCTGGACGAGGTCGGCATCACGCTCGTGCCGTGGGCGGAGCTGTCCGAGGTGGAGCAGCAGGATCTGGCCGAGATGTTCCGCAGCACCGTCTACCCCGTGCTGACCCCGCTGGGCGTGGACCCCGCTCACCCCTTCCCGCACGTCTCCGGGCTCTCCCTCAACCTGGCCGTGGTGCTGACCAACCCCCGCACCGAGCGAGAGCACTTCGCCAGGGTCAAGGTGCCGCCGCTGCTGCCGCGCTTCATCCCCCTGTCGACCGACAGCGAGGACCTGTACCGGCACCGCTTCGTGCTCCTCGAGCAGGTCATCGCCGCCCACCTGGACCAGCTCTTCCCGGGGATGACGGTGCAGGAGACCTTCACCTTCCGGGTGACCCGGAACGAGGACGTCGAGGTCGAGGAGGACGACGCCGAGAATCTCCTGACGGCCCTGGAGCGTGAGCTCACCCGCCGGCGCTTCGGGCCCCCGGTGCGGCTGGAGATCGAGGACGACATGGACGACCACGTCCGTGAGCTGCTGATCCGCGAGATGGGCGTGCACGACAGCGAGGTCTACCGCCTTCCCTCGCCGCTGGACCTCACCTCGCTGCACACCCTGGCCGACCTCGACCGCACCGAGCTGCGCTACGCCAACTTCGTCCCCAAGACCCATCCGCAGCTGGCCCCGGTGGAACGAGCGCGTGCCGGCGATGTGCTGGGCGCCATGCGTCAGCGCGACATCCTGCTGCACCACCCCTACGACTCCTTCTCGACCTCGGTCCAGGCGTTCATCGGGCAGGCGGCCGCGGATCCCGCCGTGCTGGCCATCAAGCAGACGCTCTACCGGACCAGCGGCGACAGCCCGATCATCGACGCGCTGATCGACGCGGCGGCCACCGGAAAGCAGGTGCTGGCCGTGGTGGAGATCAAGGCACGTTTCGATGAGGAGAACAACATCAGCTGGGCACGAAAGCTGGAACGCGCCGGCGTGCACGTCGTCTACGGCATGGTGGGCCTGAAGACCCACGCCAAGCTCGCCCTCGTCGTGCGCCAGGAGTCGGGGGGCCTGCGTCGCTACTGCCATATCGGCACTGGCAACTACAACCCCAAGACGGCCCGGCTCTACGAGGACGTCGGCCTGCTGACCTGTGACGACGCCATCGCCGAGGACATCACGCGGTTGTTCAACCAGCTGTCGGGAATGGCTCCGAAGGCCAAGTTCAAGCGGTTGTTGGTCGCGCCGCGTTCGGTGCGCTCCCAGCTGGTCGAGCTCATCGACGCCGAGGCTGCCCGGGGCGCCGAGGGGCTGATCCGGTTCAAGGTCAACTCGATCGTGGACGAGGCCGTCATCGACGCGCTCTACCGCGCGTCCCGGGCCGGGGCCCAGGTGGACCTGTGGGTCCGCGGCATCTGTGCCGTGCGGCCCGGGGTGCCGGGTCTGTCGGAGACCATCACCGTGCGCTCGGTCCTGGGCCGGTTCCTGGAGCACTCGCGCATCTTCGCCTTCGGCGGCGGCGGGGAGCCGGTCGTCTACTTCGGGTCGGCCGACCTGATGCACCGCAACCTGGACCGGCGGGTCGAGGCGCTGGTGCCGATCAGCGACGAGGGGCAGGTCAAGTCGCTGATGAAGCTGATGGACCGCGGCCTGAGTGAGCACGTGTCCGCCTGGACGCTCGACGAGCGCGGCCAGTGGACGCGGCAGCACCTCGGCGACGACGGCTTGCCTCTGGCCGACCTGCAGAGCGAGCTCATCACGAAGTATGCGGCCCGGAAGCGCCCCGGGCGTCGTCGATGAGCGTCCAGCCGCTGGAGGTGCTGGCCCCCGAGTCGGACCGTGCAGAGCCAGACGCCGGCAGCGAACCGACGACCTCCCCCTCGGTCGTGCGGGCCGCCGGGGTGCTGCCGTGGCGGCGCAAGAAGGGCAAGATCCAGGTCGCCCTGGTGCACCGCCCTCGCTACGACGACTGGTCGTGGCCCAAGGGCAAGCTCGACCGCGGTGAGGACTGGGCGGCTGCCGCCGCCCGGGAGACCTACGAGGAGACCGGCTGGGTGGTGCGCCTGGGTCCGAGGCTGCCCTCGCAGAGCTACCGCCTGGGCCGCGACGCCGGCGGCGCGACCAAGCGGGTGGAGTACTGGGCCGGGCACCAGATCGCCGGCTCCGGCAAGCTGAGGCACGAGGTGGACAAGGTCGTGTGGCTGACACCGGCCAAGGCCGAGCGCCGGTTGACCTACTCCCGTGACCGCGAGCAGCTGAACGCCCTGGTCTCCTACGCGGAGTCGGGGCGCCTGGACACCTGGACCCTGCTCGTGGTGCGCCACGGCAAGGCGCTGGCGCGCCGCTCGTGGAAACGACCGGACATGATCCGCCCGCTGACCACCGTGGGCAAGAGGCGCGCCCAGCGGCTCGTGCCCATCCTCAGCGCCTACGCGCCCGAGCACATCCTCACCTCCCCGTCGACCCGCTGCCACGACACCATGGCGCCCTTCGCGCAGCAGGCCGTCGTGCCGCTGAGCACCAAGCGTGGGTTCTCCGAGGAGGGCTACGACGATCGACCCTACAAGGTGGCGAAACACCTGACGAACGTCTTCCACGCCGGCCGCAGCGTGGCCATCTGCACGCACGGCCCGGTGCTGGAGGCCGTGATGGAGCAGCTGCTCCCGCACGCGGACACCCGCGCCGTGACTGCCGTCTTCCGCCGGGTCGGCGACTCGGGAATGGACAAGGGTGAGGTTCTGGCCTGTGCGGTCGCCGGGGTCGGCCGCGACGCGCGGATCGTCACCGCCACCCGCCACCGCATCCCCCGCTGACCGTGGGCCGGGCCCGCCGACGAATCAGCCGAAGCGACCGGAGATGTAGTCCTCGGTGGCCTTGTTCGACGGGTTGTTGAAGATCTTCGGAGTGTCATCCATCTCGACCAGCTGACCTGGCTTACCGGTCGCCTCGAGGTTGAAGAAACCGGTCCGGTCCGACACCCGCGCGGCCTGCTGCATGTTGTGCGTGACGATGACCACCGTGTACTCCTCCTTGAGCTCGGCGATCAGATCCTCGATGGCCAGGGTGGAGATCGGGTCGAGCGCGGAGCACGGCTCGTCCATCAGGATGACCTCCGGCTGCACCGCGATCGCGCGGGCGATGCACAGGCGCTGCTGCTGACCACCCGACAAGCCCGAGCCTGGCTTGTCCAGGCGGTCCTTGACCTCCTCCCAGAGGTTCGCGGAGCGCAGGGCACGCTCGGTGAGCTCCTCCGAGGCCTTGGCGGTCACCCGCTGGCTGTTGAGCTTCACCCCCGCCAGCACGTTCTCTTTGACCGACATGGTCGGGAAGGGGTTGGGACGTTGGAAGACCATGCCGACCTCGCGGCGCACGTCGACCGGGTCGACTCCCTTGCCATAGAGGTTCTGCCCGTCGATGCGCACCTCACCCTGCACGCGAGCTCCCGGAATCACCTCGTGCATGCGGTTCAGCGTCCGCAGGAACGTGGACTTGCCACAACCGGACGGCCCGATGAACGCGGTCACCGAGCGGGCCTCGATCTGCATGGTCACATCGGCCACAGCGTGGAAGGAGCCGTAGTAGATGTTGAGGTCATTGACGTCGATGCGCTTTGACATGAGGTGGTGTGTCTCCAGGGAAAGGGGGCTCAGCGCCCGGTCTTGGGGGCGAAGATCTTGGCGATGAGTCGGGCGGTGAGGTTGAGCGCGATGACAATGACCACCAGGATCAGGGCGGCGGCCCAAGCGCGTTCCAGGCTGGGGTCGCGCACCCCTGGGTTCAGCGGTTTGGTGAACATCTCATAGGCATACACCGCCAGCGTCTGCATGGGCCCGACCAGAGGGTTGGTGTTGAGGGCGTAGAAGCCACCGACGGCGACCAGCAGGGGCGCGGTTTCGCCGATGACGCGCGCGATGGCCAGGGTGACCCCGGAGGCCAGGCCCGAGGCTGCCGTGGGGAGCACCACCTTGTAGATGGTGCGCCACTTGGGCACCCCGAGCGCGAGGGATGCCTCGCGCAGCTCGTTGGGCACGATCCGCAGCATCTCTTCGCTGTTGCGCACCACCGTGGGAATCATCAGTACGGACAGGGCGATCGCCCCGGCCAGGGCGTTCTTGGTACCGATCCCGAAGATCACCCCGAACAAGGCGAAGGCGAACAGGCCGGCCACGATCGAAGGAATTCCGGTCATGACGTCGACGAAGAAGCGCAGCATGCGTGACAGGCGGGGTCGCCCGGGGTACTCCACGAGGTAGATGGCCGCGAAGACACCGATGGGCACCGAGATCACCGTGGCTAGGCCGGTGATGATGAGCGTGCCGAGGATGGCGTGGTAGACCCCGCCGATGAACGGCGCCTCGCCGTCGGCGTACTGCTGGTCGGCCAGGCCAGTGATCCCGTTCATCGTCTGCTGCAGGAAGCTCGGGTCCACCGCCCGGACGACGCCGTTGACCAGCACGGTGAGCAGCAGCGAGACCAACGGCAGCAGGGCCAGCGCGAACGCGCCGTAGACCAGGGCCCGCATCAGCTGGTCGGTCCCCACCCGGCGGCCGGCCACGGTGCGGTGGGTCACGTAGGTCGTGACGACATATACGAGGTAGCCGACGGCGAGACCCAGTGCGAGGTTGCTCAGCAGCAGCCAGGTGAGGACGCCGACGACGACCCCAGCGGCCAGCGAGATCCATACCCATCGGGGCGAGACCGGGCGGACTGCCGAGCTGGTCACGCCTTCCCATTGGTCCAGCCGGGTCGTGATACGGCCTTGCGGTGTGGGGTCCTCGGTGCTGGGCGGCGGCGTTGACCTGGTCGAGGTGGCCATCAGTTGGCCCCCGAGAACTCGGAGCGTTTCTCCACGATCCAGCGTGCGAAGAGGTTTACGGCCAGCGTGATGAGGAACAGAACCAGGCCGGCGGCGATGAGCTCCGAGAGGCGCAAGCCGGAGGCTTCAGGAAAGTTCAAGGCGATCTCCGAAGGGATGGTGGCGTTGCCGGTGCCGATGAGGTTCAGCTTGAAAGCACCTGGGGACAGGATGATGGTCACGGCCATCGTCTCCCCCAGCGCGCGGCCCAGCCCCAGCATCGTCCCGCCGATGACACCCGGCTTGCCGAACGGGAGCACGGCGGTAGTGATCATCTCCCACTTGGTCGCTCCCAGGGCCAACGCTGCCTCTTGGTGCAGGGTGGGGGTCTGCAGGAAGACCTCCCTCGAGACCGAGGTGATGATCGGCAGGATCATCACCGCCAGCACCAGGGAGGCGGTGAGCAGAGTCCGGCCGGTGCTCGAAGCGTCGGTGAAGAACGGGATCCAGCCCAGGTAGTCCTGCAGCCAGCCGTAGAGCGGCACGACCGCCGGGGCGAAAACCTGTAGCCCCCACATGCCGAACACGACGCTGGGCACCGCAGCCAGGAGGTCGACCACGAAGCCGATGACGTTGCCGATACGCCGGTTGGCGTAGTGCGAGACAAACAAGGCGATGCCTACGGCGATGGGGGTAGCGACCACCAGCGCGATGAGCGACGCGATGAGGGTGCCGATCACCAGCGGCCACACGTAGGCGAAGAAACCGTTGTCCCCGGTGATCTCCTCCGGGTTGGCGCTGAACACAGGGAGCGCCTCGGCGAACAGGAAGATCGCTACCCCGGCCAACGTGGCGAGAATCAGCAACCCTGAGGCGAAGGCCGTTCCTCCGAAGAGGACGTCGCCAAGCCGCTTGTCACTTCCGGCGTTTTGGTCGGCCCCGGCCCTCTCCTTGATGGCCACCTGTCCCTGCTCTTGGGACGAGGAGTCCTGCGGAGGGCCCTCACTCTCGCTCATCATGTTCCTTCCCTGCGATCGGCTGAGGATGCTCAGACGTACCCGCGGTGGTCACCTCTGCCTGGTGACCACCGCCCCCTGAGGTCGTTGCCTCAGCCGCCCTGCACCATCGACAGCGACTCGTCGACCTTGCTGCGCAGGTCTTCGGAGATCGGGGCAGAGCCGGCCGCGTCGGCAGCCGCCTTCTGGCCGTCCTCGGACGCCACGTAGGTGACGAAGTCCGTGACCTTGTCAGCAGTCTCAGCGTCATCGTAGGAGGAACACACAATGTGGTAGCTGACGAGAACGATGGGGTAGGAACCTGACTCGGTGGTGTCGCGGGCGATCTCGAGAGCCAGATCACCCTCCACGCCGGTGTCAGCTGACTCGGAGTTGTCCACCACCTTCGCGGCCCCCTCGGGTGTGTACTCCACGAACTCCTCGCCCACGCCGATGGCTGCGGTCCCGAGGTCGCCGACCGCGGAGGCGTCCGCGTAGCCGATCGCGCCCTCGGTCGAGCTCACGACTTCGATGACGCCAGTGGTCTGGGCGGCAGCCTCGCCGCCGCTGACCGGCCACGCGTCGGCAGGCTCGTAGCTCCAGGCGTCGGGGGCCGCGGCGGTGAGGTACTCCATGAAGTTCTCAGTGGTTCCCGACTCGTCCGAGCGGTTCACCACGGTGATGTCGGTGTCGGGGAGGTCGACGTCAGGGTTGTCCTCGGCGATCGCGGGGTCATTCCACGCCGTGATCTTCTGATCCATGATCTGGGCCAGCACGTCCGGCGCGAGGTTCAGCGTGTCGACGTCCGGGAGGTTGTAGGGGATGGCGACGGGTGAGATGTACACCGGAAGGTTCATCGCGCCGCCGTCGCCACAGGTCTCGGTGACCTTC
>JBAUJO010000002.1:0-43555 GCA_049683875.1 Ornithinimicrobium sp. | reverse complement strand
ACGGGCTGCAGACCGATAGCGAGCCACACCCGCTCACGGGTGGGCAGCCCAAAAGAGAGCGTCCCGCCGGGCACCTAGACCGAGTCTGGCCAGACACCGGCCTACCGCGAGTGTCTAGTAGCCCAGAATGACGCTTGCCATTCACCGCACATACGCCATCATCTCGGCAGCTTGTGTGGCCCTCAGCAAGTCAAGCACGTGGTCGTGTCAGAGTTCATGCACATGAAAGGCGACCGCCTCCGTTGGACCGTGGCCGACCTGATGACCGACGGGGGCGAGACCCTGCTGCCTGAGATCGGGACCGCACAAAGGAGCTGCAAGACCTCCAGAACGCCACTGACGATGACGACAATGTGCTAGCCAAATGCGCCGCCCAAGGCGAGCTCGGTCAGGGTGGTTGCGGCGCTGCTTGTCGCTGCGGTCACGGCTGCGACGCCGAGCTTGTCGGCGACGGCCCGCATCTTGCCGACCTTCTTGACGACCTCGCCGGTGTCCGGGGTGTCCTGGTCCAAGGTGGCGCGCAGGTCGGCCACCGCTTCCAGGAGCTCGCCGGAGGCGTCCACCTGGCCCGCCGCCTCCTGCACTTTGTCTAGGAGTTTCAGTGCATCCTGGACGCTCAAGCCCCCTGTGACCGCCTGCGCCTCGGCGCCGATGGCAACCGGACCGTCTGCCTGCTGGATTGTGGTGTTGTAGACGTCTCCACCGCCCTGCCCGATACGGTGCGCCACGGCCGCATCGACTTGGTCCTTCTTCGGCAGCTCGGTCAGAGGCGTGTCAGCGGTCAGGTCGGCAACGATCTCAACGAGGTTCGTGCGCACCTGCCCAATGATCCCGGCGATGGCGGAACCGGGCACCGTGTAGCGCAGGTTCATGACCCGCTGGAAAGCTCCCAACTGTCGGTTCCAGCGAATCTCGGCCAGTGCCAGCGGGCCGGTGCCGAAGGACATCGATTCCTTCTTAGAGAGCTGCTCCAGTTCTTCGATCGGCTGCGCGAACGTCAGCTCCGCTGGCAAGTCGTCGTGAGCGTCGCCGGGGAGTTGGAGCGGATTGATCGATAGACCAGTTGCCCATGTGTTGCCACTGATCGAGTCGTAGAGGATCACTGCACCGAGCTCACGATACGAGGGGACGGTGTTGCTGTCGCTGTATCCGCCAAGCTCCAGACGAGCCCACTCACGCAGAGCCTCCGACCGCGTCTCTGCGCCGAGCATCAAGCAGATGCGGAGCAGCCCGGCAAGCGGCTCCGACTCGTCTAGCAGGCGAGCTCGAAGCGATTGGAGCAGAGTGTCGGTCATGTGCAAAGGCTAGATCCGGGCACCGACAGTCACGTGGCGTCGGACCCAGTGCCTCGCACTGGCTTGACACCTGGGGTGGTCTTGGGCGGCCGCTCCCACCCGTGTTTGACGTAGATCTGCTCGGCTCGGGACTCGGCGCTGGCGCGAAGCTCGGCAGCCGCCGCGGCGTCGTACCCGACAGCACGAAATCGTCGAAGGTTGCCACCTAGCACCTGCGCCCAGACCAGGTACGGGTCCAGGTTCTTCAGTCGCTGGTCCACGGTGTCGGTAGGCCTGGCCAGCTCCATCACCTGGCGACCGAGGACCGCCCCCAGGGCCCGCTCAGCCTCTAGCCACTTGTCCAGGCCTGCCCACTCCGGCATCTCGTCCACCAGGGCGATGCCTGCGATGCGCAGATTCTGCAACCGCTCCCCGATCGGTTCCATGGATGGATCGAATCCGATCAACCGCTGCACCGCCTCCTGAATGCCCGACCACAAAGCGCTCTCCGCTGCCTTGCGGGACTCGGCGATGGCCTCGCTAGCTCGGCGGTTCGCGAGCCATGACCCGACCCCCGCTACCGCGAGCGATAGCACCGACACCACGAGTGCGACTGCTTCCATGCGCAAGATGGTCGCACCCAGCGCCGACACTTCGGGCGACCAAGCGCACAGAAGCAGCGCATACTGACACCGTGTCGGCGACCGCATTCACCCGCACCGCGCTCAAGAATTCGGGGTCTCCCGGCATAGGTGTGGGTCAGGCCTGGGGGCTGGGGATGTAAAGGGCCTGGTAAGGCGGTGGGTTTGGTGGCTCTTCGAAGAGCCCTAAAAACGGCCAACGGGCCGATCTGCGTCTAACCGCCGCGACCCGGACGCACGACTCTCAAGCAGCGGCGCCAGCGCAGCCCAGATCCAAAGTCAAACTGTCATCCGCGCATGGGCAGAGCGGAATGAATTAGGTGTCGATGCATCTGTCGATCCAGCCCGGGCTGGTTGCCCTCGACGCAGCGATCCAACACTGAGTATACTTATCCCAGGTTCAGGGCACGTGGCCTATGAGTTCGCACCTCGACTGGATCACGATGCAGGAAATGCGAGTTCAAGTCTCGTCGTCGGCGCCCGAGGTGTCCGTCGTTGTCTAATCGGGAAGGCACCTGCTCTAACTTGGTTCAATCGACCAGCCATCGGGGCCACGGGAAAGAACACGAAGGTCGTGGTTCTCGTTGTACAGCACGGGTCGACCCCCCACCGCTTCGGTCCCGCCTACGCTCACCACAAACGGCTCCGACCGCATGGTGCGGTAGACCTTCCCAACCTGGGGCACTCCTCCAACGGTATGAGCAGAGGGGTCAGCACACAGTTCGACTAGTGCGTCCAGGGGCTCCATATCTAAGCGAAGGTAGGGCGACTCCAGCCGACGTTGCGTTAGCCGTGAGGTCAACCGCCGGCCCGCGTCACCGATGGTGGCATATAACGGACTTGACCCAACACCCCCAAGCCCTGCCGGCGCGGAGCCAACTGGCGTTGAGACGAACACTGGCCTGCCCAGAACCTTTCGAGTCGCGTCGAAGTGAATCTTGTAGGCACGAAACCGGCCAAGACGCCACGACCATCCAGCGAGCAAGAATTCACAGTGGGGGTCCTCATCGGCCGCGACACCGACAGCTCCAGAAAGCATGTCGTCCAGAACGCGACAGAGTTGGCCGGCCAGAGCCGTGACGTCGAGCTGACCTCGGTCGTGGCCCCTGTACGCGCCAGTCATCGAGATAGCCTGCAAGACCATCGGGTAGGCGCGCTCTGTGTGGCCGGCAAACGCCAACACGGCATCGGAACGACCTAGATTGAAGAGCTTGGGGCACGAGTCCCACGCCTCACCACCGCTCAGTCTGCTATCGGCCGCGACTACCAGTTCGGTCAACGGACCCACGGCCCGCTCCCAACAAACAACTGCTGTCACAATGCTCTCCTGCGCGAGTGGGTCGGATCGGTCCTCTATTGCGGAACTCAGTCGTAGCAAAGCAGAGCACTCTCCAAAAGGCGACACGACGTCGGTGTCACGGCCCATCTAGCCTTTGTGTCATGGAGCATGAGAGTGACCACGGGACCGAGAACGTCGCCTCTGCAGATCAGATCGAGGAACTCATCGATTCCTTGTCTGAAGAGCCCCCCTACGCTGCGATCGGCAAGGTGATCCACGCTGGCGCGGATCTAGAGTCAGGCATGTTCGCTCTGTGCACGTGCTACGGACTCCCGCACGAGAAGACCTGGCGGAAGGACGTTGCGGAGCGGGTGAAGTGGCTGAAAGCGAACAGTCCCGTCCCAGCAGACGTACTGGATAGGGTTGAGCAGGCTGTCATACAGCGCAACCTTCTCGCCCACGGAACATGGATCCGCGTGAAGGGCGAGCGTGGTTTCGTCAAGCATGAGAAGGCCGACCCGGATCACCTGCACGGCCAGATTGTAGACGCGACCATCCTGGAAGAGTGGCGGTCCGAATTGCAGGACCTCGCCGACGCAATCACCAGCCACCACTTGATTGTCCGCGGAGCCCCCGCGTCCGATAAGGAGAGCTAATCACGACGGCACGTCGGCCGACCACGAGTTCTGCGGGCGCGTCTTTTCGCCGCCAGTGGACCATGCCGACGGCGGCTTGTTCGCGTGAGTACCGCGCCTTCAGGACGAGCCTGTGAACAGCTCGATGGTGCACGTAGGGCCGGGGGCCTGGGCAAGTCGTCGGTCACCAGTAAGCAGGGTCGTGTCCAGCACCTCCGCCAGGGCGACGTAGGCGGCGTCATAGGGGGTGAGGTTGTCCCGCAACTCCCAGCATCGAGTTAACAGCGGAAAGTGAGTGGCGCGCTGAATGGGCAACGCCTTCAGGTCAGTCATCGCCAAGAGCGCTCGGCGGTCGTCGAACACACCTGCGCGGTTCTGCCGACGCAACACCGAGACGACCTCGAGATCGACCAACTCCGGCGCGGCCAACGTCTCACCACGCAGCCGGGCCCGGGCGGCGTCGCCGTCCTCGTGGTCATCGGCTAAAGCGACCGCCAGGACGCTGGCATCAACGACGAGCACGGTCGGTCTGAACGGTGGTGACTGCGTCCCGCAGCAAGAGGGACCCGCCGGATCGTCCGCCCGCTCGGTTCAATACCTCATCCAGCGTGGGCTGGCTGGCCTCGGCCACCAGGCGGGAGCGCAAGTACTCCTGCAGAGATTGGTGCGCGGCCGCGGCCCGTTGCCGCAGCACAGCGTGGGTGCTCTCGGGAACGTCCTTGATCTGAACACTTGGCATGGCGCCAGTATGGCGCCACAGACACCACATCGCAAGCGCCTGCTACTCGGCATAGGCGAGGCGCGGACCGCAGCATTCCGCCGCGTATGACTGTCAAGTCCGGAGCGTCAGGTGTTCGAGGCGCCGGGCTCCGCCTAGGGAAGCACGCGTGATCGCTAGGGGGTCCGCACGATGCTAGGACGGTAACCCGGGACGGGACAGCGGTGACTAAGGGGCACATGTGATAGCCGTGCGGTCTTGACAGCGATCTCGCTCGATGGAGCGAGCGTTGGGCGATTCGGATCGTGCAGGATAGTGATCTGGTGAAGAGGCGTATTCCACGTATTTATCTGGATCATCGTGGCTCCGACGCGTCACGTCGCCTCCCACAGGTAAACCAGCAATAACTCCCTGCACTTGTGGCGTCCGCGCCATCGGTCAACGGTGAAGTGATGGAGGTGAGGGTGAGCGGGCGGGATGGTTCATGTGGCGGGTGTGCTGGGCACCTGTGGGGCGGGTTGGGGATTTGCGGGCGGCTACCGCGCTGGTCATTGGTGGTGCGATCACGGCGAGGCGGTAGCGGAGGTCTTGGGCGGGCGGGTCCGCGAGTGGCTCTTCGGTGATCGTCTGCCGGGTGAGTGAATGGACGTTGTGACCGGTGTCGTGGAGGTGTTGCATCATGCGCGCGAGCGCGGGCCAGTCGTCTTGCTGGGGGAGTCGGGGGTCGAGTTTGCTGGCGATGGGGGACCACCGCCGCTCGGGCGTTTGTGTCGCGGCCGCCTCGAGCCGCGCCCTGACGTCACAGGCCCGGCTGAGTCGCTCGGCTACTTGCGGGCGAGGGTCCTGGTTCCAGGCCCGCACGGCATGGGCGAGGGCTTGGCGTGCCTGGTCTTCGGTGACGCCTAGCCGGGTGGCGATGGTCGTGCACCCTGCATCCCATCGCTGTGGGGTGTCGGTGGCCAGAACTGTGCTTGCCTCGGTCAGCGCAACACGCGCGGGAAGGTTGGTGAGCCGCTCGTCTACGAGCACATCGGCCAGGCGCAGGCTTGTGTTCAGGGCCGCTGTGAGCTCGGTCGGGCCATGCTTCTCTAGCAGGTCAGCGGGATCTGCTCCCGGTGGGAGGGTAGCCATGAGGGGCACGAGGTTGTGTTGGGTGAGTAGCCAGTGGTCTCGTTCGGCTGCGACTCGCCCGGCTAGGTCTGCGTCGGTGGCTATGACCGGGTTGGTGCGGTAGGTGGCGAGTTGGGTTGCTTGGTCTTCGGTGAGTGCGGTGCCGAGTGGCGCGAGCCCGATGTGGGTGCCACCGGTGGCGAGGGTCACGGCGTGTGCGTCCATGGGTCCTTCGACCAGCACGGGTGTTGCGCTGGCGGCGAGCAGGTCGGGGACCGCCCCGTAGAGTTGGTCGCCCTTGTGGAACAGGGCCGTTGTGGGGGTGTTGAGGTACTTCGGGCCGGCGTGTGGGGTGTCGTCGGTGAGGGTGGGGTTCCGGCGGCCGACGAACCCGAGGACGTGCCCGGTGGGGGGGTGGAGGATGGGAAAGAGCGCCCGGTCGCGGAACCGGTCGATGAGCCGGCCGTGCCTGGTGGTGGCGGCGAGTCCGGATTCTGTGAGTTCGGTGTTGCTGACCCCGTGGGCGTGGAGGTGGTCGACGAGGTGGGTCCAACCTTTGGGGGCGTAGCCAGGGTGGATGTGGGGGTGGCCTGTGACGTCGACGCCGAAGCGTTCGGTCAGGTAGGCCCGTGCCCACCCCGACCGGGTGAACTGGTGCTGGTAGTAGTCGTGGGCCATCGCGTTGACTTCGGCCAGCCGTGCGGGGGCGACGGTGGTGGTTTCTTCGAGTTCGATGGCGCGGGTGACCATGCGTTCGATCTGTGCGTCCGTGGGTTCTAGCGGGCCCATCGTCGCCCGGACAAGTGCCGCAAAGGCCAGCTGTGCGCGGACGTCGGCACCGGTGCTCTCGGACTGCGGTGATCCCACGGTCGGGTGCTCAGGTTCGAGCTGCGGGGCCTGGTCGCTGTTTGGGGGCTCGTCGAGCAGGGATGCGTTGAGGTAGTCGTTCCACTCGTCGTCGCTCGCCACGTTCGACGGGGTTTCTGGGTCGACGGGTTCGTCTTCCGGCGGCAATTCGTCGTCGGTACCGGTGGACGTTTCGGTGTCTGGGGGTGGGCCGGTCAGGACGCTGATCCGCCAGGTCATTGCTTGGGCGTCGTCGACGTCGACCGTTGTGTCGGGCACGGTGCCTGCAAGGTTGGTGATGGTCCACCCGCGGGCTAGGGCGTGATCGAGGGTGGTGACCAGCGGTGGCCACCAGGGGCTGGCTTGCATTGCCTCCACCCGAGCCAGCCCCAGGGTTTGGATCAGGTCGGGTAGCCACTGCGTGTCGATCGGGCGGGGTTGGTCGACGTGGGTGGCTACGGCGGGGGAGAGGTGAGCGCTGATGCGCCACCACAGCGCGGCCGCGGCGTGGTCATCGGGCAACGGACCCGCGTCGGCCGCGGCGCGCAGCAGACCTGGGGCGTTGATGCCGGCTCGGGAGATCCGGGCGAGCCGGTCGGCCAGAACGGGCGCGAAGGAGTCGGCTCGGGCCGCTGGGGACAGGTCGTGTATTAGTGGGCCGAATTCTGCGATCGCGGGGTCCGTGTTGCCGGTGATCTGTTCGCGTAGGTGTCGTTGATAGAGGGCGGGTGCTTTGTCGAGTTGTGGTGGGCCGGTGGGGCGTAGGTCTGTGTCGGGGATCTGTTGCGCGGCCCGCCAGACACTGATGTGGGTGAGGAGGTCATCGGTTGGTCGCGGGCCGCCGTGTTGTGCCCACGGCGGGGTGGGGGAGTTGGTCGCGTTCTGGGTGACTTCGGTGGCCAGGGTGGACACGAGAGCGGCCCGGGCGGTGAGGTATTCACCCCAGGTGGTGTTGTCTGTGAGGGTCTGGGGGACGGCGGGGATCCACGGCAGCGGGGCGGGCCCGGCGTTGCGCAGCCCGGTGTCGTCCAACCGCCACCCCAGGACGGCTGCGGGGTCGTGGGCGCTGTCCAGTTCGCGGGAGGCGATGGCCGCGCCTAAGGAGTTGACGGGGTCGGCACCGTTGGCGGCGTGCAGGGTGAGGTGTGCTCGTAGGGTGGGCCAGGCGGGGGCATCGGTCAGGCCAGGGACCAGGTCCTCGGCTGCGTGGTCGAGCCGGTGCAGGTTCGCTTCACCGAACCGGTCTTGCGCCGCTGAGTAGAGGGCGTCGTGGTAGCGGCCGGTGGCCAGTCCGAGGAGGTGGGCCGGGTGGTCGTGGTCTCGCAGCATGGTCGTTGCCGAGACCGGTGAGGCGTCGCGGGCCAGGATGTTCTCGAGCAGGTCGGTTGCTGTGCGGGGGTGAACGGTTTCGGGGCGGACCAGGGTGTGCTCCTCACCGTCACCGATCACTTGTAGGTAGACGTGGTTTGCGTGCTTGCCGCGGGTCAGCATCGTGTACAGCTGCTGACGCGACTCATCGCCGGTGGCCAGGCCTTGCATCACATCTGCGGTGACGCCTTGGGCGGTGTGCACCGTGGTGGCGTACCCGAGCTCGGTCGACTCCCTGACATACCGGGCTGGCAAGTCGATCTTCCGCCCGTTGCGGGCGTGTTGTACCTGCAGGGTCCCGTCGCCGGGGACCGCGAGGATTCTCCACCGGTCCCCGTTCTTGACCCAGTCCGTTGGGGACATTCGCAACGCCCGGTCGTTGGCCCGGGTGATCACCAGGTCTCCCACGGATGCCTCGTTCCCATCGGACAACGCCAGTGTGGGACCCACCCGGGTCTCACCGTCGAGGCGGTGGGTCCGGGCGAGGTGGTTGAGCTCGGCAGCGAGTTCGCGGGTGGGCGCGAGCATGATCGCGTCCCGCCCCTCGGCGCGGTCCGCGGCCCAGGCACCGAACACGTTTTCGGTCATCGTGGCCAGGTCCCCGACGTGCACCCGGCCGGTGTCCAGGTAGAACCCGAGAGCCTCAGGTTTTCCTTCGCGCAGCGCCAGCGACGCTGCACCCTCCGCTGGTGAGGTGAACCGCATCAGCTCGGTCAGGTGCAGCGCCCCGTGGGTGGCCCGGATGTCGCGCAGTACCCCGCCAGCGCCGATCGCGGCCAACTGTTGGTCATCGCCGATCAACCGGACGGAGGCGCCCCGGCCGAGGATGAAACTGACCGCGGTGTCCAGGGACAGGGTGCCGGCCATCCCGGCCTCGTCAATCAACACCAGGGTGGTGGGGCCGATCGCGTCCACCCAGTCAGGCAGACCGCCGGCCTGGTGTTCGAGGGCCCAGGTGAGCTTGGCCAGGGTGTCGGTGGTGGCGTTGGCCTGATCACGCAACGCGGCCGCTGCGGCCGCTGACGGGGCCAGGCCGAGCACGGTTCCACCAGATTCAGCCCAGGCCAGTGTCAAGGCCCGCATCGCGGTGGTTTTGCCGGCACCGGCGGGCGCGATCGCCAACTGTAGGCGGCGCCCGGAGGTGGCCATGTCCCGTACCAGGGTGGCTTGGCCGGTGTTGAGGTCGACCCCGTTAGCGGCAGTCTCCAGAAGGGCCAGGTCCACCGCCGCTGGCGCTGAGACCCGACCACCGGTGCGCCCGGCGGCGTCGACCAGCCTGCGCTCGGCCGACAGCACGGTGGTAGAGGTGAACAGGTTCGCGCCAGCGACGGTGTAGACACTGGCGCCGTCACGGCGGCGCAAGACGTCTGGTTCGGTGGTGCGGTCCGCCCGGGTGGGGACCAGGGTGATGCTGGCCCGTAGCGCCTGCGTGGTCAGCGCCTCGACGAGGTTGGTCACGCCGGTGGCGGTGACGTCCGTGCCGCGCACCCGGCGTTGCGCCTCTGCCCGGACGTGCCACACCTGCCAGGTCGACCGGGACGCTTGGACCGTGCCCAGGATCTGCGCTGCGGTGTCGCGGACCCAGTCCTGGTCGACCCGCCGGCCGCGGCCGTGGGTGGCCACCCCGGACCGGGCAGCGGAAACCATGTCGTTCAACCGGGCCTGGCCACCGAGCACCTGCAGGGCCTCACCCCGCCAGGTGTCCCGTTGCTGGACCAGTGAGCGTGGCTCGTGTTTAGCGTCCCGCGTTTCCAACGTGGCCTGCTGGGCCAGCTGGATCGACTCGATCGGGGTCGGTGGGCGCCCGTGGTCGGCCTGGAACTGCGTGGCCAGTTCGCTGCGCCGTGACTCGATGTGCGCCCGCCGGGTCGACCAGCGTGTGTTCAACGCCGGGTTGACCCCGACGACCTCCCGGATGGGCCGTTTACGAGGGTCGCTGCCGGGGCGGGCAGCGAACGCTAACCCCAGCGGGGCCAGGTGCTTTTCCAGGGCAGTGTTGTACGTCTCGGACGCGGCCACCGTCGCTTTGAACAACACCCGCCCATCGATCGACAACCATCGCCCATCGTGGGTTTGGACTTTGTTCGCGACCGCGACGTGGGTATGCAAATCGGGGTCACCCGCGCGAGAGTCCCGGTGGGTAAACGCCGTGGCGACCAACCCCCGGGTGTGGACTTGTTGGATACCGGCCTTACCGATCCGGGTGAACAAGGCGCGGTCTTCGATGAACGCCAGGGCGTCTTTGACTGCGGCCTGGTGCGCCCGTTCGATCCTGGCGGCCAGGGGTGGGGCGGCGACGGCCCACAACGTCGACACCGACTTCACCGGGGAGAACGTCAGGTCATACCCCGCGACAGCGGTGGACTTGGGCCGAGAGTGCTTGGCGATCATCCCGGCGACCTCCCGGTCATCGGCTGCGTCGCGGCCATACTCTTGGCGGAACATGACCTGGGCGACCTCGCTGCGGATCCTGGCCCGGTCCTGGATCGGAACGGGGTGATCCGCCGGCAACCCGAGGGCCCGGTTGTGCGCGTCGAACCGGCGGGCGACCTCGATCCGGAACTGGCTGACGTCGCCGCGGGCATACACCGGGAATGGGGTGCCCAACCGGCCCGCCCGGTCGTAATCACGCTCCGTGGCGTCGGTGCCATCGAGCAGGCGTGCCGCGAGTTCTGGGCCGGCCGGGTGACGGCCAGCGCCGAACAGCAACGCCATCTGCTCGGCAGTCACCACGTCGCCCTCGGCCAGGCCATCGATGCCGGCCATGCCCGAGCCGATCCACAGCCCGGGGGCTTCGCCCTTAGCCGAGTAGTAACTCGACAGGCCGGTGTGCCCAGTCTCGGTGGCGTCATGACGAGCAACCTGCCGGGTCAGGTAGTCATACCCCGACCCGGCGCTCAGCTTGTGAATCGTCATGGCCATACCCACACAAAGCCCCAGGAGCGGCCCGTAGAGAGTCACCCCCTCGCCCGTTTAGCGGGCGTCAAGCGCGCCACCCGGAATCCACGGTGCAAGAGGTGTGTAGCCCAGCATTTCGGTGGGAATCACAGGGGGGTACCTGGTCGGTGAGCCTGTCGATGGCGCAGCCGTGGTCGTGCGTTGCGGATCGGTGGTCGAAGGGTTGGTGTCGTGCGACGTCGGGTGACTCTCTGCGGGGGCGAGTGGGGCTTTAGGTCGGTGACGGATTTTCGGCTACTGAAGGGTGTTGTGTGATGTCGGATCAGTCGGTGAGGCAAGCGGCTCGGCGGGTAGCGCGGGGTGCGCAGCGACGGTTGTTGGCCGCGCGGGAAGAGCGAGAGAAACGACTGGGCGAACTGGGGGTGCAGGTCGTGGTGGCGCTTGCGGAGCGTGACGCCGCCGTGGCCGAGCGGGAACAGGCCGCCGGTGCGGCGTTGCGATCGATGACCGAGCAGGAGGGACTCGCGTTGCGAGACGCGGTGAAGTGGTGCGGCGACGGGGTGAGCGTGCGCGAAGGCAGCCGGCTACGTCAGTTAGCCACAACCATCGACGCGCAGCAGAAGGTGGCCGCCACTGGCCCGGATGCGAATCGGGAACAGGACGGAGCTGGCCCGGCAGAACAGTCGGCCGGCCATGGGCAGGGGGTAGCGGGGTGATGGTGGCCCGGCGACTGGATAGCGCCGGCCTCGACGCATTATCGGACGCGCTTGATGACGCGGGCGTGTTGGGGCGGTGGCGGTCCAAGATCGTCACGTGCCGGGGTTGGGCTGTGCGTGGTGATCGCGCGCCTGTTTGCGTTCGGGCGGGTGCGCGGGGTGGACGCCATGAGCGGCGTCCCGGTGTTGGGGCACCGGTGTGACAGCCCGTTGTGTCAGCGGGTCCACCCCTGACATATGGTCGCGTTTTCGTATGGGGCAGAGCCGGCAGGAGTGGGCGATCCGCAAGGGAGCGGCTGGTTCACCGACGGGCGTGGGACTGCGGGACCTGGCCCGGCGACCCGGCCCGGGTGGCAGCCCAACGGCTGCCCGGCATGCGGCCCTCTCGACGCGGGTGCCGCGTTCGTGGTCGGCGTCCATGCGGCGCCTCAGCAGCACGGGGCTCGCCGGTCTACCTGGCTGACCACTGCCGGTGCGGTGGGTGAGACGTCCCAGTGGTCGGCGACGTCGGCCACCAGGTCAGGCCGTTGCTGGGCCAACCGCTGCAGGCGGTGGTGCAGGGTTTGCAGGTTGCGTTGCAGCAGCGCGGCAGCGAAGTAGGGCGAGGTGGTGCGGTCGGCGGTGGCCCGCACTGCCCGCCCGTTGTCACGGGTGATCAGGGTGAGGATCTTAAGGGGGAGTCCCGCCGTCTTGATGTTGCGTGTGTGAGGGGCAGCCGCCCGGCTCAGGAAGGGGGGACTGGGCCAGGCGACTGCGGTCGGGGGTCGGGAAACGGGGCCGGTTCAACTGGTGGTGATGGCGGCGCGCCACGCGGTGTTTTTGAGCCTGTTGGGTTCTTCGCTGGTCAGCAGCCGCCGGGCACGCGCGGTGCCGGGCTCGGTTTTGGCGCGGACGGGGGCGAAGTGGTCCACGTATTCCACGACGGCTTGGTACCCGGCCCATGCGGTGCCGCGCACGGCGGCTTGGGTGTCGGCGTCGGCCCACAACCGGGTCAGGGTCGCCTCCCGGTCCCGGGCCCTGTTGCGGGTGCGTGTGCTGGTGTCGGTGGGGGTGGTGCCGAAGACCTGGCGGGACAGGTCCGCGAACCCGGCGTCGGTCATGGTGGTGTTGATCAACTTCTCGGCCTCGGCTTCGAACTCGTCCACGTAGGCGAACGTCAACCCCAGAGCCTCACGCGCTTGTTGCACCGCTGCTTTGGCGTTGGTGGTGTGCCGGATGGACACGTGCGCGACGTTGTGGCGTAGCGCGGCCCGTTGGGTGTTGGCGCAGACGACCCGGATAGGTGTGATCATCAGCCGGAACGCTGAGGATCCGTCGTGAGAGTTCAGGGCGGCGATGTTCAGGTCGACCGGGTCCACGCCGCCGACCCGCAGGGTGCGGGGCAGGCGCATCGTGATGAAAACCTGCCGGCCTCCGCGCAGGCTTCCGGCGGTGTCAAAGACCGCACCGGACTCATCGGCCAGCCGGTTCAGGAACTCGGCGTGCTCTTCGTTCTGCAGGGGCGTGTAACCGTGGCCGACGACCCCGAGCGGCTCCGGTGCCTTGGTGAACGGGTTGGTCCGGATGGTCGCGAACTTGCCCGGCACCTCCAAGGACTCCACCCCGTCTGGGGTGATGTCGGTGGCGGTCAGTGGTGCTTTGCGCACTTTCCAGCCGCCGAGGTGGCCCAGGGTCATCGCGTCTTCGGCGGTGAAGGCCACCCCTCGCACCGTGGTGCCCAGGCGGTGCCAGGGATCGGTGCGGGCGAACAGGGCGGCGGCTTGATTCTCGTGTGTTTCGACCTCGTGTGACATGACGTGATTCCCCTTCTGGAAGGTGGTGGCTGATACCTCCACCCTGCTCGCTCTTGCGCCGACAAAAGGGCTGCCCACCGAAGATGTGGACAGCCCCCTCGCCGCGAACCGAGTGTGGATAGTGCCTGCCCAAGCGATGTTTGGGACCGTGTCGTCGCTGGCATTGCCGAGTAGTAACTGCTCGACCTTGGGGGCTCATCCCCATCCGGTCAGGGACGTAATGATCCGGGAATCCCACTGGCTTTGCCCGCGCCAGGTGTGCACGCCAGTGTCCTCCTCCCATGCGGGCAACACAGCGGCCAGCGTGCGCATCGTGAACGCTTTCGGGGTGCCCGGTTCCTCAGCCAAAACCTCCACTCGATCGTGCCCGTAGTCACGACAAGGGTGTCCTGGCCGGCGGGGGCCAAGTACTGACGCAGCAGGGGTGCGCAGATACCGAGCCCACGTCTATGGCGGCGAAGTGGGGCAGCTTTCCGATGTGCGCGACTCGCCGACTTGTGGATCCGGGGGCTGCTTGTGCGACGAACTGAACTGGCGCCTACTGCGAGACGACCGTTGCTTGATCCACCCAACGCGCCAGAAGGCTGAACGCAGCTAGTTGCTCAAGTGCAAGCTGTTCGTCCCCACCCCCGTCGTGCGGCACGTGCATCCCAGGGTTGCGGATGCCGGCAAAGAGACCTTCGGCGAACGAGCGCGCTCCGCGGTGAAGACTCTCGTAGGTCTTGCTCACGTTGTCTTCCATCAGGCGGAGGCGCGCCTCTCCAGGCTTGGGCTCCTTCGTGTTGAATGCTTGGTTGAAGAGGTCCGTCTCGCTAATGTCGAATCGCGACAGTTTGCCCTGAGTCTCGGAATTCACCTTCATCGACGCCTGCATTACGGCCTGATGGAAGTGCCCGCTGTTCCAGAGGCTGCGCGCCGCCTCCCACACCCACGGATGTAGGTTGGCGGCGTCCATGTCCGGCGCGTTGTCGCCGAGCTTCTCAACGAGCTCCTCCTGTCGGGCGAGGGCGGCCCTGGCGCGGCCGGCCTGCTCCCTGAGCCAGGCGTGTTCGGCGTCCTTCTTCGGCCGCTCCCGGTCCCACCCTTTCAAGGCGCGGTCCAGGATCTGCTCGACAACGTGCGCTAGTTGCGCGGCCTCGGTCGAGGATCCCCTCATGTGCGTCCCGACTACGACGACGCCCGAGCCCGGCCGGTTGTCGTAGGCCACCTGCTGAGTCGTGTACAGGAACTTGTCGATCTGTTCGATGGCCCACGCGACGTCTAGCTTCGCCATAAACCCATCATGACGCGGGGGTCCGACAGCAGCGCGTCGACACTAGGCGGCGGCGTGACGCACTACCTGCGGCATGTCCGCATGCCTCTGTGCTTCGTTTCCTCGAGGCACAGCCCAGATGAGCGGTCGCGGATGCCGCCTTCGTAGGCATGTCGCGCCGCTACTTCAGACGGGACGGAAGGACTTGCCGACCGCGAATTGCACCAGCGTCGCGGCCAGGTGGACGGCCGCTTGCGCCTCGCTCGGTGTCTCGGCCCTCGTAGGCGCGACCCCACCGTGCCTCGATGTCTGACCATCCCAGAGCATCTGCATCATCTGCAGGACGGTGTCGACGCCGTCCGCACGCCCGTCGGCAATAGAGAACTCCCACTTGCTGGGCTTCCTCTCGACGTCCTTGAGGATCGTGCCCAACGTCGCCTTCACGTTCATCGGCGACACCACCGGCGCCATGGCCGACTCGACGGCCTTGATGGCCTCGCTGTAGGCCTTCGTCGGGTCCGGGTGGCGCCCGTACGCCTCGTTCCACGCGTTGCGCAGGTGGTCGCCGGCCGAGCCGGCCGCGAGGTTGACGGTCTCCTGCACCTGCTCCTTGACCTCGGGCACTGTCCGCAGTTCCAGTCCTCTGTAGTCTTCGCGGACCGTGTACGCCGAGTTGGCGTCGACGAGCAGCTCCCGAAGGTCGGTCCCTCGTCCGGAGTCCCATCCGTAGAGCTCGAGCATCGCTTCGACCAGGTCGAGCATGAATGCGCTGTCCTCGTCGCAGCGACGTAGGAGCTCTTGCATCGCAGGATTCGGGTCGGCAGGCAGTGTTTCGCGCATGCGGATGGCGACAGGAGTCAGCCGCTCGATGTGGTACCAGAAGCCGTTGTTGATCCAGTTCCAGAGCGGCTGCGCGAGGTGGGGAGGGACGTCCTCGTACGCAGCCTCCAACGCTCGTTGTTGGGCACCTCGCCCCGGTCGCCACGGCATTGCGGCATCGTACGAGCCAGATCCCGGCCAGCCCGGGATTTGCCTGATGGGACAACGTGGAGAACTGCCGCCGAGCACATCGTCTGGCACCGCAGCCAGAGCCTGAGGGTCGGACGCCGCGCCCTTCCCGCACCGATCGCTATGCCCACCGACCAGTCCACCCTGGACGCCGTCGGCGCCGACTGGGTGAAAGCCCGCAGGCGCGACGCCGGCGGGCTTAGGCTCAAACCCACGTGTCAAACGTCGACGCGTAGCCCTATCTGGGCGAAATGGGGCACGCGCAGCCCGGGTTGAAAGATCACACCTCTTGTCAGTAGATGGGTGCTCGGGTCGCGACCCTGCGCGAACCAGTGGCATGTGCGTTGCTCGGGGCGGGCCTCTCGCTCGCAGTTGCATCAACGGGACCGGCCCCCGGGCAGGGCTCCGCCACGTGTTCTGTCGAGCTTCAGATCGGGTAAGTCTGCACCGTGCGAAGTGGCACCAAGAGATCGTCAACGTCCCTAGGGTCCACTCGAATGATCCTTGGCCCAGACCGGTATGCGGTGAGATCGCCCGCCGCGATTCGTCGACGCAACGTCCGCGTACTTAGGCCGGTGCGCTCGGCGGCCTGCGACAGTGACTCGAACTGCCGTCGAGCACGGGGGTGTGTTGGCTGGGCTTGCTCCACACCTACTTAAGCCCCGAACTCGCTATCGGAATGTCAGAACAGCCAGGCGGATTCAGAAAACGGCACATTACTTGTCGGGCGTCCTGGTAGGACACCGACACCGCGCTG
The DNA here is from genome assembly GCA_049683875.1 of Ornithinimicrobium sp. Lineage (GTDB taxonomy): Bacteria > Actinomycetota > Actinomycetes > Actinomycetales > Dermatophilaceae > Ornithinicoccus. The sequence goes on along the minus strand of JBAUJO010000002.1, from coordinate 27,260 downwards.
GGCACGAGACATGATCGTTGACTGGAGCGGGGGACCACGTCGCCGACTCGCGACGCCATCACAGCGGTATGGGATTCGCACGAGCGAGTAGAGGTGTGCGCGTAACCGGCACAGTACTGACACGGTTGCCCTAGGCCAGGTATCAGTGCAGGTCAGCGCGGCTCCATCGAGATTCCCGCCATCGCACTTGAGTACCGCTCTGCGCGACGGCGCCGACCTGGAAGTCTCGGCGTTGGGCGCTGGAAAGTCACTCTCTCACGAGAGGTGTCCATCGATGGCGGCTTGGAGACGGTCCGCGATTGAACGGTCGCGTTCAGCGGTGGCGGCCTGGTAACGCAGGGCCATGGTTGGCGTGGTGTGACCCAGCCGGTGCTGCATCTCGCGGACTGTGGCGCCGGACTGCGCTCCTAGCGTCGCGGCAGTCCGCCGCAGGTCGTGCCAGTGCAAAGTCGGCTTACCGATGGTCTCCCTGGCCGCGAAGAAGCCGTAGGCCGCCTTGTCGTAGGTCTGGTTACCTCGGCGTTCTGTTCGTGCTGTTCGGCCGTATAGGGCGGATGGGGCGAGCAGGTTTCCATCTTTGCCGGGGAAGACCAATGCATCACGGCCTTGTACCGGCTGTTTCGAAAGGTGTTCGCGCAGGACCTTTACAACGATTTCTGGCATTGCGACGTCACGCTTCCCAGCGGCTGTTTTCGGGGGCCCAACCTGCTTTACCCCGCCAGCCCGCACCGCACCACGTACCACGCGCAGCAGCTTCGCGGGCAAGTCCACGTCACGGCGTCGTAGGGCTACAGCCTCGCCGAAGCGGAGACCGCAGAGACCACAAAGCAGGGTGAGTGCACGATGCTGCTGGGGCATTGCGTCGGCCAGGGTCAGCAATTCGGCCAGGGTCAGCACTTCTGGCTCGCGGACTACAACGCTCCTGCCTCCAGCTCGGATTCGACAGGGGGTGCGCGTGATGAGTTCGTCAGACTCGGCTTGGGCCATGATGGCAGCGAGGACTTGGTAGGCGTGGGCACGCGCGGTCGGGGTGCGCGTGCCGTAGGAGCTGAACCAGGCTCTAACCGTGACTATGGAGATCTCGTCCACTGGGGTATCGCCGAAGTTCGGCACCAAGTGCCTGTCCAGCGCAGTGCGGTAGCTCGCTCGGGTCGTTGGTCGCAGGTCGTGCCTGGCGTCGAGCCAGGCTTTGGCGTACGTCGCGAAGGTGTTCGCTCGGCGGTGGGTCTCGGCTAATCGCTGCGCTGACATGCGACTCGCCGGGGGAGTCCAGGCGTCCGCGGCGATGAGTCGTCTCTCGTCGGTCAGCCATGCCTCGGCGTCTAGCTTGGTATCGAAAGTGGTGAGGGCGTAGTGCAGGCCGGTCTTGCGGCTGTTCGCAGGCCCCGTGGCGTCGGGGCCGGTGTAGTAGGCCTGCCAACGGCCCGAGGGGAGACGACGCATCTGTCCGAAGCCACGCTTGCGGCGCTTGGTTGCCACGTTGAACCTCTCCGTGCAGGATACGTGCAGGATGAATGTGCAATTGTGTCTCCCCGTGTCCACTTGTGACACGGAAGTCGCCGACGCATAACTGCAGGTCAAAAAGCATACTCGCACCTCAGCGCGTCGAGAAGCCCGTTCCCTGGATCAGGCTGAATTTGATTCGAGTCCCTTCACGTCCACCCTTCTCGACCCCCGGCGGCCTGCTGACCGGCCACGCGTCATGACTGCGCGTAGCGAGCGAGGTAACCGTGACACCCGGTGAAATGCCGTCCGAAACCCATATCGGTCCGCGACAAGAAGATTAATTCTTGGTCAGTTCCCACGCTTAGGCGGTATTCTCTTCCGAATCGGACGTTTCGGGGAGGAACTCCGGTGTGGAGGTGGACGGAATCGAGATCGCGAGACGGCATTCCTTTGTCCGCGCAGCGGCGTTGTTGTTGGTCGCAGCCATCGCCGCAACCGGGCCGGGTGCGCACGCTGGGTTGAGCGACCCGACGCTGAACACGTCACGAGAGAATGCGCTCGAAATTCGCCTCGACGTGCCGACCTCAACCGCATCCGATCCGCTGGCGGATACGTCAGGTGCTGAGACTCCGGCGGTCGAAGCCACGCCGGCGCAAGCGCCGTGGACAGATTTGCCCGACCTTCAGGTGCCCATCTTCGACAACCGGATCGGCCTGAACTACACCATGGGCGGCAATGACGGCACCGCGGTCTCGGACGAGATGTGGTGGTACCGCGAGTCCACGGGGGAGTGGACCCCGGAGTTCGGCCTACCTCGGCCTCGCCAGGCACCGGCCGTGGGTAGGAACCGATACAACGAGATGGTCATGGCCGGAGGATGGGGCGAGAACGGCGAGCCCACGGCGACGGCGCACTACTACGACGACGGCTCGACCGAGTGGGTCTACGACCTTGAGGAGATGCCCAGCGCCCGCGCAGCTGCGGGTTACGCGAGTTTCACCGACGAAGGTGCCCTGTACGTGATCGGTGGGTGTACGACGGCCGAGTGTGAGCCCGCCTCTGACTCGGTGTTCCTCCTCGATGACTGGTACGGCGAGTGGTCGGTCGTCGCCGACTATCCCTTCCCCGTGGCCTTCCCGTCCTGCGGGGCCTGGAAGGAGCGCATCTACTGCACCGGTGGGCATGACGACACCGGCGGCATCTCGGACAGCTACGTCTACGACCGCAGCACCGACCGCTGGAGTGAACTACCAGACCCGCCCACCGACAGCTGGGGTGCTGCGCACGCCATGGTCGACGGGGTCCTGGTCGTCAACGGCGGCGTCCAGGGTGGAGCGGTCACCAACAACACCTTCGGCTACGACGTCAAAGCAGGTGCCTGGGTCGACCTGCCCGACTCCGGCGCCGCCAGATACCGCGGCGCTGCTGGGTGTGTGCGACAAGGAGCCGAAGGCCGCCAGCTCATCGCGGTCGGTGGGCTGGACGGCACGGATGCGCCCCTTGGGCGGGCCGAAGCGCTGCCGGGCATCACGGACTGTGACAACGGCGAAGGCGTGCCCGCCGTCTCCCGTTATGCCGGTGAGAACCGCTACGGCACCGCCGCGAAGATCGCCGGGCTGCACGAAGCGCCCGCGGACACCGTGTTTCTCACCACGGGTCAGAGCTTCCCCGATGCTCTTGCCGCGTCTGCTCTGGCCGGCAGTCTCGACGCTCCGCTCCTGCTGACCTCGAGCGAGCGCTTGCCGGATGAGACCCGTGCGCAGCTGGAGCGTTTGACACCTCAGGACGTCATCGCCGTCGGTGGGACGGGTGCGGTCACGGACGACATGCTCGAAGTGGTCGAGGAGGCATCCGGTGGCGGCTCCGTGCGACGCCTTGCCGGCACGGACAGGTATGGGACGGCGGCCGCTGTCGCGGCCGAGTTCGAGACAGCCGACACGGTGTTCATCGCCACCGGCGCGGACTTCCCGGATGCTCTCGCGGGTTCCGCTTTGGCCGGCACGTTGGACGTCCCCCTGATGTTGGCGCGAACGAATCGACTCCCTGACTCGACCCGGGCTCAGCTCGAGCGCCTGGAGCCCGAGCGCATCGTGGTACTGGGTGGCACTGGTGTGATCTCCAGCTCAGTGGCCGACGAGCTCGACAGATACGGCGAGGTCGACCGCATCGCGGGGGGTGACCGCTGGGAGACTGCCGCTCTGGTCGCCGCGGAGTTCGACGACGCCGAGCCGGTCGGCGTTGCGTCGGGGCTCAACTGGCCGGACGCAGTGGCGGGCGCGGCCCGCGCAGGAAGCGTCGACGCACCCGTCATCCTGGTTGACCCTGCCCGGATCCCGGATGCCTCTCGGTCCCAGCTCCGACGGCTCGGCCCCCTCGCCTTCGAGATCTACGGTGGCAGGGGTGCAGTCAGCCGAGACGTCTTCCTCGACCTCAGGGCCCTGTACGACTAGGACTGCTGGGCAGTCCATCACACCTGTCGAGGCAAGACACACAGCACAGGGGGACCTGTGCCTGGTCAGCCCCACGTATGCTCTCCACGCCAGTGGCACCCGGCGGGGAGCCCGCCGACGGAGCCACCGGGCCACGTGCCGCGAACCAAGGAGCCAGCGATGTGCCGGGCTGTGAGATGCAGGACGTGTGGAAGGACCACCTGGGCCGGATGTGGCCAGCACGTGGAGCAGGTCATGGGTCAGGTCCCGATGGGCGACCGGTGCCCGGGTCATGAGGACGTCTCGGCCCCGCGGTGGTGGCAGCGGCTCCTTGGACGGTCCGAATGAGCCAGACCGAGCCCTGGCTGCCCGTGGAGTGGGAACACCCTACGCGGCTGGACCTCAACACCGGTCAGCACCTGCGACCCATCCGCGAGGACGATCTGGCCATCGACTACCCCGCGGTGATGGGCTCGCGGGAGCGGTTGTGGTCGATCTACGGGCGGGCCTGGGGTTGGCCGCCCGAGGCGATGACCTGGGAAGCCGACCGCGCGGACCTGGCCTACCACGAGGAGGAGATCGCCCAGCATCGTTCGTTCAACTACGCCTTGGTGAACGAGGACGAGACCGAGCTTCTCGGGTGCGTCTACATCGACCCGCCAGAGCGGGTGGACGCCGACGCCGAGATCTCCTGGTGGGTGGTCGACGCGCTCGTCGGCACCCCGGTCGAGGCTGATCTGGACCAGATGGTGCCGGCTTGGATCGAACGGGACTGGCCGTTGCGGCATCCTCGCTACGTCGGGCGTGACCTGAGCTGGCAGGAGTGGCTGGCGCTGCCGCAGGTATGAGCCGCGACCAGGAGTCGCCGCTACTCGGTGACCTCGGACCGAAGGCGGCGCCACGGGCGGTGCAGGTCGAAAGCGCGTCCGGTCACCTCGTTGACGCTGATGGCGACGACCTCATCCTTGGGCGTGTCGACCCAGGGCCGAAGTGGGAGACCATCGGCCTCCCGAGCCTGCTCGCCCTCGGCGCGCACCGCCCGCCCGCGCGCGACGACGCTCCACGCTCGCTCGGCCCCAAAGCCCTCGATCTCGAGACCGTCGATCTCGAACGCCACGTCGTGGTGCATCACGACGTCGAGCAGCTTGCTGCCGGCCGCGGTGCGGAAAAGTAGCCGACGCCCCGACGCCACGGTGTAGTTGATCGGGACGATGTGCACCTCATCGAGGAGGTGGTAGGCCAACCGCCCGAACTCAGCGCCCTTGAGCCGTTCCCAACACTCGAGCTCGTGCATCTCCCGGATCGGGTTGTCGTCGCTCATCGGTCGATCGTGGCCCGCGCGGGTCTCGTCAACCAGGGTCCATGGTCCTGCCCCGCGATCGATGCCACGGGCGAACCCCCATCGAGCGCTACGCATGCAGTGGAAGGGCCAGGCGGCATTGAACCCGGAAGATTCCGTGAGTTCATCTCTTCGACGTGCCAAAGAGTAGCCTGGTCAAGCAGCGCACCTTCTTTGTCCGAAGAAGGCATGCGTGTCGCGAAAAGGGTGGGAATCGGGGTTCAAAGGGGGAAGGGTGAAGAATCGCGGGCGGGCACGACCATTCGTCGTCGGGATCATTTCGTTAAGCATTGCGGCAGTTGCGTGTTCGGATGATGCGTCGACCAGCACGCCGGGCTCGACCGGGGAAGATGCCGCTTCTGCCGAATCGGACTCCTCGAGCACCGAGACCGCGGGGCCCCCGGCATACCCCAAGAGTGGGCCCCCCGGTGACCCCGAGCCGAGCATCGACCAGGCGGACGTCGAAGCAGCGGTCACGAAGTTCGAACCGATCGCCGAGAAGGCGCTCAAGAGCACCCATGTGCCTGGTATGGCGGTAGCCGTCGTCCATGGCGGTGAGGTCATGCTGACCCAGGGTTACGGGGTTCGGGAGATCGGCGGTGACGACCCCGTGGATGCCGATACGGTGTTCCAGCTGGCTTCGGTGTCCAAGCCCGTCGGCTCGGCCGTCGTGGCCTCGATCGTCGGGGAGGAGCTGATCGAGTGGGACCAACCCGTCGCCGAGGCCGACTCCTCCTTCGAGCTGGCCGACCCATGGATCACCGAACACGTCACCTTCGCCGACCTCTACGCCCATCGCAGTGGCCTACCGCCTCATGCGGGCGACCTTCTGGAGGATCTGGGCGCCGACCGTGACCAGGTCCTGGCCGCCCTGCGCCACTACCCGTTGAGCCCGTTCCGGGCCAGCTACCACTACACCAATGCCGGCCTGACCGAGGCCGCCGTCACGGCGGCGGAGGCCGCCGGCACCACGTGGAGCCAGGCGTCCGCGCAGCGTCTCTACGAACCGCTGGGTATGTCGAACAGCAGCAGCTCGTTCGATGACTACATGGCAGCGACCAACCGGGCGGTGCCCCACATGCGCGACGACCGGGGGGACTGGATCATCACCACCCAGCAGCGTGACCCTCAGGTGCAGTCGCCGGCAGGCGGAGCGTCGTCGACGGCCCACGACATGGCCCAGTTCGCCCGGATGCAGCTGGGGGCGGGAAAGGTGGACGGCGAGCAGGTCGTCGACGAGCAGGCTCTGCTGGCCACCCATACCCCCCACGCGATGAGCGGCCCGCCGCGAAGCCCGTCTGCTCGCAGCTCGTTCTATGCACTCGGGTGGAACGTCGCGTACGACGACCAGGGACGTACGCGGCTGGGCCACGCCGGTGCCTTCGTGCTGGGGGCCGCGACGACGATCGCCATGGTCCCGAACGAGAAGCTGGCGGTCGTCGTGCTCACGAACGGTCAACCGGTCGGCCTGGACTCGGCGATGGCGGAGACGTTCATCGACCTGGCCACGGATGGGCAGGTCAGTCGCGACTGGCTCGGGCTGTACGCGGAGCTGATCGACTCCACGATCTACCCCGAGCCGGAGGTCGACTACACGGACCCGCCCGCTGACCCGGCACCTGCCGCCGACAACGAGGTCTACCTCGGTGCCTACGAGAACGACATCTACGGCCCCGTGGAGATCAGCCAAAGCTCGGGCGGCGATCTCGAGCTGACCGTGGGACCCGACGACCTGACGTTCACACTGAGGCACTACAACGGTGACACGTTCTGGTTCATGCCTTCCGGCGGTGCAGCGATCGGCGAGAACGCTCTGCACCCGACCGGGGTGATCTTCGACAGTGCAGACACTGCAGAGGATCGCGATCGAGCCGAGTCCGTGACGGTGCAGTGGCTCGAGGGCGAGACCCCAGGGGAGGGGATCGGCACCTTCGACCGGTCGTAGGCGGCCGCTGATGGGTCGCTAGACCTCATGCTCCTGCCGCTGGACCGCCGGACGCCCGAGCGCGAGGTATCCGAGATAGCCGATGACCAGCGAAGCCAGCACGCCCACGTTCGCCCACGCCCAGTCGCCGTCGCGGCCGCCGAGCCCGACGGGCCCGAGCAGGTACCCCTGCCAGGCCAGCCAGCCGGCGTAGGTGTTCACCACCAGCCCCCAGCCGACGAGCGTCCCGGTGAGCATCAGGCCCACGGCCACCGGGTTCACCGAGCCGTAGCGGCCCGTTCGGTCGAAGAGAGCGACCTCGTCGTAGTCGCGCCGGCGCAGGGTGATGTCGGCCATCATCACCCCGGCCCAGCCGGCGATCGGCACTCCGAGCGTAATCAGGAATCCCTGGAAGGGGCCGAAGAAGTCACCGGCGAAGAACACGACGTAGATGGTCCCGAGGGTGAGCAGGGTGCCGTCGACGAAAGCTGCGGAGGCCCGGGGAATGCGCACGCCGAGAGAAAGCAACGTCAGGCCGGAGGAGTAGATGCCCAAGACGGCCCCGCTGACCAGGCCTCCGACCGTCACGACCAGGAACGGGATGAGCATCCAGGTGGGCAGCAGCGAGGCGAGCGCGCCGATCGGGTCGGCCGAGATGCCCTCACGCAGGTCGCTGGAGGTGCCGGCGAGCAACAGTCCGAACACGACGAGGATGCACGGCGCCACGGAGCCGCCCAGGGTGTTCCAGCCGATCACGGAGCGCCCCGGCACGCTGCGCGGCAGATACCGCGAGTAGTCGGAGGAGATGTTGATCCACCCCACTCCGAAGCCGGTCATGACGAGGATGAACGCACCGATGACCGCGGTGAGGGGGCCGTCGGGGATGGCCGTGACGGCGCCGAGGTCGATCGTGTCGACGGTCATCGCGATGTACAGCACGGACAGCCCGCCGGTCAGCCAGGTGAGGATCGACTGCAGCCGCATGATCGTCGCGTACCCGAGCACCGCGAAGGTGACGATGAGCGCAGAGACGACGAGGGCCGCCACCAGCTTGGTCGCGGTGCCTCCGCCCCAACCGAGTCGCTCCATGATCGTGGCGGTGGCAAGCGTCGCCAAGATGGTCAACACCGTCTCCCATCCGATCGACAGCGCCCACGACACCACCCCGGGCACCTTGTTGCCGTCGACGCCGAACGCTGCGCGCGACAGCGTCATGGTCGGCGCCGACCCGCGCTTTCCAGCGAGCGCGACCACGCCACAGAAGAAGAAGGAGATCACCGCGCCCGCTACTGCGACAGAAACGGCCTGGCGGAAGGAGATTCCGAAGTCGAGAACCCACGAGCCGTAGCTCATCCCGAAGATCGAGACGTTGGCGGCGAACCAGGGCCAGAAGAGGTCGGATGCCTTTCCGGTGCGTTCGGCTTCGGAGACGACATTGATCCCATTCGCCTCGACCACAACGGAAGTGGCCCTGTGGGGTGCGCCTGCCCCGGCCGCGGGTGCGCTGGTCTTCGTCATGACCCGAGGGTGGCACACCGGGCCTCGGTGTCGGGCCCGGCTCGGCCGGCGCGCGGGTCGGGGGTAGGCGAGGTGGGACCGGCTCGATCAGATGGTCGACGACACGTTCACCGCCGACCTCACCGACCTGGGCACGTCCGACCGACAGCCTGGCGGGTGTCAGATCCTCAACCTCGACCTGGGGCCGCTCAACCTCGACCTGTTGGGCCTGGTGGTCGACCTCGAGCCGGTCGTGCTGGACATCACCGCCGTCCCGGGTTCGGGAAGGCCGCTCGGCGGGCTCGGCCTGGCTGGCTGGCTGAGCCAGCATCTGACTGTTGCTCAGGCGAGCGCGTGACAGCATGTCCGGTATGAGTGCTGGAGGGCGTTCTGGGTCTGATGGACCTCGAGTAGCGGTGGTCGGCGCGGGCATTGTCGGTCTGTGCACGGCCTACCACCTTCTCCAGCGGGGCGTCGATGTCACGGTCTTCGAGCAGGGAGTGCCGGGCAACAGCCAGTCCGGGGGTGTATCCCGGATCTTCCGGCATGCACACGACGATCCTCGCCTGGTCCGCGCCGCCCAGCGGGCTCGCCACCTGTACGACCAGTGGGGCGCCGAGCTGGGCGTCAGGATGGTCTCGGACGACGGGGCGGTGGCGCTCGGCCCGGCCGTGGCCACCCGGTTGCCCCTGCTGCAGCAGGCCGGGGTGCGTGCTCGTGAGGTCGATGGAGCCGAGCTGGCCAGGCTCGTTCCCCCACTGGCGGCGTACGAGGGCCCGGCCATGCTCGATGAGGATGGGGGGTCGATCGACACCACGGCCACCATCCAGGCCCTGGCCGGGGCATTGGGGGAGCGCTTGTGGGGCGAGGAGGTGCTCAGCCTGCGTCTGCTCGAGTCGACCGAGCGAGTCGAGGTCCGAAGCGGAGGTGCGACCGAGGTGTTCGACCGGGTCGTCGTCGCCGCCGGTCGCGGCAGCGCGCACCTCGCGCGTGGAGTGGGACTGTCGCTGCCGGTACGACCGGGGGTCCACGTCCGGCTGACCTTCCGGGTGCGCGGGACGGCTCCGGGTCGGCTGGCCACGTTGCAGGACTCGAGCGGCGACTTCGGCGAGACCGGCATCTACGCCGCGGCGGTGCCGGGCAACGCGGCCTACGGCCTGGGACTGAGCGACAAGAGCCCAGTCTTCGAGGACGGCAGCCTCGCCGCCCCCGAAGACCTCGCGGACCTCGCCGACCGGGCTGTGGCGTACGTGGCGCGAGCGCTGCCAGGGCTCGACGCCGCACCGGTGGACGTGCGTCACTGCTGGGTGACCGAGCTGCCGTGGGGGCCGGACGGGATGGGGGTGTGGCGAGCAGGCGGGGTCTACGTGCCCGCGGGTCACAACCTGTTCAAGCAGGCGCCCAGCCTCGGCGGCAAGCTCGCGGACGCGGCGTGCCGCGACGATCTCGACCCTGACCTGCTCCCGGAAAGCCGCCTCGGCGCGCCGCTAGGCTGATCCGACCGCGTCGTCATCCGCCGCGGCCCCCACACCAAGGAGTGAGCCCGTGCCCGCATCGGTCGTCGTGTCCGTCGAAACCGTCGACCGGGAGATCGACGCGGGGACGGCGGTCGGTGAGCTCTTCGCCGGCGACCCGCGCGTCGTGGTGGCCCGGGTCGACGGCGAGCTGGTCGACCTCAGCCACCCGCTGGCTGGGGGCGAGCAGGTCGAGCCCGTGGCCATCGGGTCCGCTGAGGGCCTGGCCGTGCTGCGGCACTCATGCGCGCACGTGCTCGCCCAAGCCGTGCAGCAGACCTTCCCCGGCACCGCGCTCGGCATCGGTCCGCCGATCCGCGACGGCTTCTACTACGACTTCGACGTCGAGACCCCCTTCACCCCAGAGGACCTCAAGCGTCTGGAGAAGGTGATGCAACGCATCATCAACTCCGGGCAGCGCTTCTCACGCCGACCGGTCAGCGATGGGGACGCCGCCCGCGAGCTGGCCGGCGAGCCCTACAAGCTGGAGCTCATCGGGCTCAAGGGTGGTCAGGACGGGAACGCGACCGAGGCCGCCGACGGGGCCGAAGTGGAGGTCGGAGGGGGCCAGCTGACCATCTACGACAACCTCGACCGCACCGGCGAGACGGTCTGGGGCGATCTGTGCCGCGGGCCGCACCTGCCGAACACCAAGCTCATCGCGAACGGGTTCAGGCTGATGCGCAGCGCCGCCGCCTACTGGCGGGGGAACGAGAGCAATCCCCAGCTGCAACGCATCTACGGCACCGCGTGGCCCAGCAAGGCCGAGCTGACCGCATACCTCGACCGTCTCGCCGAGGCCGAGCGACGCGACCACCGCAGGCTGGGGACCGAGCTCGACCTGTTCTCCTTCCCGGACGAGATCGGCTCCGGGCTGCCGGTGTTCCATCCCAAGGGCGGAGTGCTCAAACGCGAGATGGAGGACTACGTCCGCCGTCGCCACGTCGAGGAGGGCTTCGAGTACGTCGGGACTCCCCACATCTCCAAGGAAGGCCTGTTCCACACCTCGGGGCACCTGCCGTACTACAAAGACACGATGTTCCCGCCCATGGCCTTCGAGGGCAGTGACTACTACCTCAAGGCCATGAACTGCCCGATGCACAACCTGATCTACCGCTCCCGTGGCCGCTCGTACCGGGAGCTGCCGCTGCGGCTGTTCGAGTTCGGGGCCTGCTACCGCTACGAGAAGTCCGGGGTGGTGCACGGCCTGACCAGGGTGCGCGGGCTGACGATGGACGACTCGCACTCCTATGTGGCGCGCGAGCAGGCGCCGGCCGAGATCCGCCACCTGCTGGAGTTCGTGCTCGGGCTGCTCGGTGACTTCGGGCTCACCGACTACTACCTGGAGCTGTCGACCAGGGGAGAGTCCGAGAAGTTCATCGGCAGCGACGAGGACTGGGCCGAGGCCACCGGAATGCTGGAGCAGGTGGCGCGGGAGTCAGGGCTGGAGCTCGTGGCCGACCCCGGCGGGGCGGCCTTCTACGGGCCCAAGATCTCGGTCCAGGCGCGTGACGCGATCGGGCGCACCTGGCAGATGTCGACCGTGCAGGTCGACTTCAACCAGCCGGAGCGCTTCGGTCTGGAGTACCAGGCGGCGGATGGTTCCCGGCAGCGCCCGGTCATGATCCATTCGGCCAAGTTCGGCTCGATCGAACGCTTCGTAGGGGTGCTGGTCGAGCACTACGCGGGTGCTTTTCCGCCGTGGCTCTCCCCGGTCCAGGTCGCGATGATCCCCGTCGCCGACGCCTTCACCAGCCACCTGGCCGGCGTGGCGCAGGTGCTCAGGGCCGAGGGCGTGCGCGTCGAGCTCGACACCTCCGACGACCGCTTCGGTAAGAAGATCCGCACCGCGCAGAAGTCGAAGGTGCCCTTCATGCTGATCGCCGGTGAGGACGACCAGAACGCAGGCGCAGTGTCCTTCCGCTACCGGGACGGTACGCAGAAGAACGGGGTGCCGGTGGCCGAGGCCGTGGCCGAGATCACCGCTGCGGTCCGGGAGCGCCGCCAGGTATAGACGGATGACTCCGTCGCAGCCCGCGCTGTTCACGCCGGCTTTCCTGGGGCTGACCTTGGCCGAGCTGGCCTACTTCACCGCGTTCGGGCTCACGGTGTACACCCTGCCGCTGTTCGTGACCGGCCCCGTCGGGTCCGACACAGCCGGAGCGGGGCTGGCGTTCGGCGTGTTCGCGGTGGCCGCATTGGTCTGCCGTCCGTACGCGGGGCGACTGTCGGACCAGTGGGGACGCAAGCCGTTCCTGGTCGGCGGCTCGGTGCTGTGTGCCCTCAGCCTCGTGATGTTGGGCTCGGTGGACTCCTTCGCCGTGGTTCTGCTCCTGCGGGCGGTACAGGGTGTGGGCGAAGCGGCGTTCTTCGTGGCCGGCTTCGCGATGTTGGCCGATATCGCCCCTGCTGAACGGCTGGGGGAGGCGCTGAGCTACAACTCGCTCGGCCTCTACCTCGGGCTGGTCCTGGGCCCGGCGGTCGGCGAGGCAGTGATGCGATGGTCGGGCTTCCAGGCCGTCTGGTGGGCGGGCGCCGCCTTGTGCGTCGTTGCCGCCGTCGTGGTGAGCAGGCTGCCTGAAGCGCCTCGGATTGAAGCCGGCGAGCCCGGGGCCCTGATCCACTGGGCGGCGATCCCCGTGTCGCTCGGCTTCTGTGCGGTGTTGGCTGCTGCCGGCGGGTTCCTGGCCTTCGCGGCGCTGCGCGCTGAGCAGGTCGGGTCGAGCCCCACCAGCCTGGTCCTGGTGCTGTACGGCGCGGTGGTCGTGGTCTGCCGGATCGCGTTCGCGAAGATGACGGATCGGTTCCCGTCCCTCCCGCTAGCCGGCGTCTCGCTGGCCGTCATCACGGCCGGTCTCGCCGCGATGGCGGCCTCTACGCATCCTGTGGGCCTCCTGTTGGGTGCCACCCTGCTGGCCGCCGGGGTGGCCTTCGCCACCCCCGCGTTCTTCGCCGCGATCTTCGCCACCGCGGGTCCACGGCAGCGCGGTGCGGCCGCCGGAACAGCCAGCATCTTCATGGACCTCGGCCTGGGCCTCGGCCCCGTCCTCCTGGGGTTCGTCGCCGCCGCAACCGGCATCCCGTGGGCTTTCGCTGCCGCAGCCGGGTTGGCGGCCGCCGGTGCGCTCTGGACCGCCTATCTCACCCGGCAACCACGGTGAGTCCGCTTCAGGCGGGACGTGCTCACGCCCGCGGCTCCAACAGGAACACGGGAATCTCCCGCTCCGTCCCGGCCTGGTAGTCGGCGTAGCTGGGGAACGCTGCGACGCACCTGTGCCACCACTGCTGGCGCTCGGCGCCCTCGATCATCCGCGCCTGCATCTGAACGTGGCTGGTGCCGTCGTGGAGCTCCACCCACGGATCCGCGGTCAGGTTGTGGAACCACTCCGGATGCTCCGGTGCCCCGCCCTTGCTGGCTACCGCCGCGTAGACCCCGTCGTGCTCCACCCGCATCAACGGCACGCGCCGTAGCGCTCCGGTCCGCCGCCCACGCATGGTCAACACCACGACGGGTCGGTTCTGGATGTCGACCGCGCGGGTGTCTCCTCCGGCAGCGTCGATCTGGTCGAGCTGGTCGCGCACCCACGAAGCGGCAGGAGGCAGGTATCCCTTGTCAGCCATACCCGGACAACGCTCAAGGCCTCCGGCTGCTTCCCATGCGCACCGTCTGCGCCCCTTAGGATCGGTGACATGGATCAGCCCCCGGCCCCCGACGGTGCCGAGGTCACCGACTCAGCTGACTTCCCCGGAGCCCCCGACGGCTTCGAGCGGTTGTGGACCCCCCACCGGATGGCCTACGTGCGGGGCGAGAAACCGACCTCGGACCAGGGCGAAGGCTGTCCCTTCTGCCAGGCGCCGGAGCGTTCGGACAGCGAGGGCCTCATCGTGCACCGCGGGGAGCACTGCTACGTCGTGCTTAATCTCTTCCCCTACAACCCCGGTCACATGCTGGTGTGCCCCTACCGACACGTGCCGCTCTACCTGGATCTGGACGAGGCGGAGACGGCCGAGTTCACGGCCCTGACCCGGGCTGCCCTGCAGGCGGTCCAGAGCGCCAGCGAACCGGCCGGTGTCAACATCGGGATGAACCAGGGGGAGGTCGCAGGTGCGGGTGTCGCTGTGCATCTGCACCAGCACATCGTGCCTCGCTGGGGCGGGGACATGAACTTCCTGCCCATCATCGCGCAGACCAAGGCGCTGCCGATGTTGTTGGAGGACGTGCGCCTCCAGCTGGTCGACGCGTGGCCGCCGCCGTCCGCGGTTGGGTCTGCATGCTGAACCGCTACGCCCGCGCCTTCTTCGCCAAGCTGTTCGCCCCGCTGGCCGCCGAGCTGCTCAAGCGTGGGATCAGCCCCGACGCGGTCACCATCTTCGGCACCATCGGACTCCTCGTGGGCGGCCTGGTGCTCTATCCGATGGGCGAGCTGTTCTGGGGCAGTGCGCTGATGGGAGCCATGGCCTTCACCGACCTCATCGACGGCAACATGGCACGCCAGAGCGGACGCACGAGCCCGTGGGGCGCGTTCCTGGACTCCTCGATGGACCGCATCGGCGACGCCGCGATCTTCGGGGGGTTGGTGCTGTTCTTCGCCGGTCGCGGGGACGACTTCGTCGACGCCTACCTGGCCCTGCTGTGCCTCGTGCTCGGCTTCGTGACCAGCTACGTCAAGGCCCGGGCCGAGAGCCTGGGTCTGCGCTGCGAGGGCGGCATCGCCGAGCGCGCAGACCGGATGGTGGTCATCCTCGTGGCCACCGGGCTGGTCGGGCTCTTCCTTCCAGGGTGGGTCCTGACGCTCACCATGTCTCTGCTCGCGGCGGCGAGTGCGTTCACGGTCGCCCAGCGCGTGGCCATGGTCCACGCCCAGACCCGGCCCAGCTGATGGTCCGCGGCGCCGACCGCTGGTGGCTGGCGGCCTTTCGCCTCGGCTGGCGCGGCGTTCGTCTGCTCCCCGGTTCAGTGGCCTACCGGCTGTTCGACATCGGCGCCCTGATCTCCCACCGACGCGGCGGGGCCGACGTGCGGGCGATGCGGGCCAACTATGCGCGCGCCCGCCCGGAGCTGAGCCCGGCCCAGCTTGACCATCTCGTGCAGGCCGGGATGAGGTCGTACCTGAGGTACTGGTGTGATGTCTTCCGCCTGCCCGATCGCAGCCCCGCCGAGCTGGCCGGCCTGGTCCGCTGCGAGAACGACGACGCGGTGCGCGCCGACGTCACAGCGGGACGAGGGCAGGTCCTCTTTCTGGGGCACCTCGGCAACTGGGACACCGCCGGGGCCTGGGCCACCTCTCACCTGGCCCCCGTGACCACCGTGGCCGAGCGTCTGCGGCCCGAGGAGCTCTACGCCGAGTTCCTTGCCTTCCGGGTGCGGCTCGGAATGACCATTCTGCCGCTCACCGGCGAGTCGGCCGTGTTCGGCCGACTGGTGCGGGCGGTGCGGGCGGGCGCGTTCGTGCCGCTGCTCGCCGACCGGGATCTCACGCACACCGGCGTCCAGGTGAAGTTCTGCGGGCACGAGGCCAGGATGGCCTCCGGGCCAGCGGCGCTGGCCGTGAGCACGGGGGCACCGCTGCGCCCGGTCGCGGTCCACTACGAGCACCGCCCG
This sequence comes from Ornithinimicrobium sp., assembly GCA_049683875.1. Lineage (GTDB taxonomy): Bacteria > Actinomycetota > Actinomycetes > Actinomycetales > Dermatophilaceae > Ornithinicoccus. Next base: position 11,509 of record JBAUJO010000002.1, on the reverse strand, counting down.
GGGCGCCGGCCAGGACCCTCGGCATACCGGATCGTCATCGCGTTCGGGTCGCAGGTTGCCGACCCGGTCGACGGCACCACCAAGGAGCGCGTGCAGGCCATGACTCAGGGCTGCGCCGACTTTCTCACCGCGTCGGTGCGCAGGCACACCGAGGACTGGCACATGATGCAGCCGGTGTTCAGCGTTCGTGAGGACGATCCCACCGGTCGCTCCGCTGCCTACCCCCGATGAGGATCGGGCTGGTCAACCCGTACTCCCTGGACGTCCCCGGTGGAGTGCAGGCCCATGTGGTCGACCTCGCCGACTACCTCATCGGCGCCGGTCATCACGTGAGCATGCTCACCCCGGCGGAGCCGGATACCCAGCTGCCGCCCTACGCGGTGAATGCAGGCAGCGCCGTGCCGGTGCCCTACAACGGCTCGGTGGCGAGGCTGGCTTTCGGCCCTGGCGTCGCGGCGCGGGTCCGCGAATGGGTGGCTGCCGGCCGGTTCGACCTGGTGCACATCCACGAGCCGGCGAGCCCCAGCGTGTCGCTCCTGGCGCTGTGGGCAGCCAGCGGGCCGATCGTGGCGACGTTTCACTCGGCTCAGCACCGGTCGCGCTCACTGCGTCTCGCTGGCCCGCTGTTGCAACCTGCGATGGACAAGATCTCTGGGCGGATCGCCGTCTCCGAGCAGGCGCACGACACGGTCCTGCGCCAGCTCGGGGGACGGTGCGTCGTCATTCCGAACGGGGTGGACACCGAGCGTTTCGCCTGCGTGCGAGAGCGCGGTCGGCCGGACGCTGCCGACCAGGCCCCATCGCCGACCCCGACCGTGGTGTTCCTCGGCCGTTTCAGCGAGCCGCGCAAGGGGCTGCCCGTCCTCCTGCGCGCCATGCCGCGTGTGCTCGAGTCGTGTCCGGAAGCCCGGCTCGTGGTGGCCGGGCCCGGCGACCCCGATGAGCTGAGTGCTCAGCTCCCGGCACCGGTGGCGGCTCGGTGCGAGTTCACGGGAGCCTTGACGCAGACGGAGAAGGTGGCGCTCCTCGGTCGGGCCGACGTCTATGTCGCCCCGAACACCGGCGGCGAGAGCTTCGGCATCATCCTTATCGAGGCCATGGCTGCGGGCGCGCCGGTCGTGGCCGCTGACCTGCCGGCCTTCCGCGAGGTGCTGCAGGCCGGCAGGTTCGGCGAGCTCTTCCCGGTCGAAGACGCCACGGCGCTGGGCGACACCCTCACCCGGCTGCTGCGCCAGCCGCACCGGCGTGCCGAGCTGGCTGGCCTCGGTCCGCAGCGGGCGATGCGCTATGACTGGTCCAGGGTCGGTCGGCAGGTGGTGGCCGTCTACGACTCCGTGCGACCACCCGGTTCGCGGGTGTACCAGCAGCCGCGGCCCCTGCGGCGTGCCTCCGAAGGTCAGGTTGGCCGAGAGAGCAGAGGGCAGGCGCGCGCATGACGGCCGAGATCCTGGCACTGGTCGCCTTCGGGCTCGCCGTGCTGCTCGGTATCGGTTGGTACCTGTCCTACACAGCGGTGCGTCTGGATCGGCTGCACACTCGGCTCGACGCCACCGCCGCCGCCCTCGACCTGCAGGTCGTGCGCCGGGCCGAGTGCGCGGTCGAGACGGCATACGGCGCCGAGCTCGACCCGGCGAGTGCCACGTTGCTGCTCGACGCGGCACGGATGTCCCTGGAGCACGAGGGCCCCTGGACACCTCGGCGCCAGGGCTGTGAGTCCGCCATGACCGGCCTGATGCGGTTGGTGCTGCCGGAGAACGGGGGCTTCCCCGAGATGGAGGAGTGCGCCATGCGAGTGCGCCTGGCCCGACGGTTCCACAACGAGGCGGTCGCTCAGACCCGATCGGTACGTCGGCGCCGGGTAGTGCGTGTGTTGCGCCTCGCCGGTCACACCGACCTTCCCGAGCCCGTCGACTTCGACGACGGCTGGCCGAACATGAGCAGCGCCCAGGCGGCGTAGACTGGTGGCCCCTTCCCATCAGTACTGTTCCACGAGAGGTTTGTGCATGTCGCTCACTCAGTCCGCCCCCGAGCAGCGCAGCGGGACCATGCGAGTCAAGCGCGGGATGGCCGACATGCTCAAGGGCGGCGTGATCATGGACGTCGTCACCGCCGATCAGGCGAAGATCGCCGAGGACGCGGGTGCGGTGGCCGTGATGGCCCTGGAGCGCGTCCCGGCCGACATTCGCGCGCAGGGTGGTGTGGCGCGGATGAGCGACCCCGACATGATTGCCGGCATCGTCGACGCCGTCTCCATCCCCGTGATGGCCAAGGCGCGCATCGGCCATTTCGTGGAGGCCCAGATCCTGCAGTCGCTCGGTGTCGACTACATCGACGAGTCTGAGGTGCTCACCCCGGCCGACTACGCCAACCACATCGACAAGTGGAACTTCACGGTTCCGTTCGTCTGCGGGGCGACCAACCTCGGAGAGGCCCTTCGTCGGATCACCGAGGGCGCGGCGATGATCCGTTCCAAGGGAGAGGCCGGCACCGGAGACGTGTCGAACGCGACCACCCATATGCGCAAGATCGGTGGGGAGATCCGTCGCCTGCAGAGCATGTCCACCGACGAGCTGTTCGTGGCCGCCAAGGAGCTGCAGGCGCCCTTCGACCTCGTGACCGAGGTGGCCGAGGCCGGTGCGCTGCCGGTGGTGATGTTCACCGCCGGGGGGATCGCCACCCCGGCGGATGCCGCCATGATGATGCAGCTCGGTGCACAAGGTGTCTTCGTCGGCTCCGGCATCTTCAAGTCGGGCAACCCCCAGGCGCGGGCTGAGGCCATCGTCAAGGCGACGACCTTCTACGACGACCCCGACACGCTGGCCTCGGTGTCCCGGGGCCTGGGCGAGGCCATGGTGGGGATCAACGTCGACGACATCCCCGAGCCGCACCGCCTCGCCGAGCGCGGGTGGTGAGTCGGCCGCTGGGCCGCTCCGGTCGTTCCGCCTCGCAGCCGGCGACCCGGGATGCCGGTCGCGTGGTGCCCCTGATCGGAGTGCTCGCGCTGCAGGGTGACGTGCGGGAGCACCGGGACGCGTTGGGCTACGCCGGCGCCGACACGGTGGAGGTGCGCCGCCCCGCCGAGGTGGCAGCCGTCGACGCTCTCGTGGTGCCCGGGGGAGAGTCCACGACGATCGACCGCCTCACGCGCATCTTCGGGGTGCGCGAGCCCATCCTGGACCGCATGGCCCGTGGTATGCCGGTGTTCGGCTCGTGCGCGGGCATGATCCTGCTCGCGGATGAGGTCCTCGACGGCCACCGCGACCAGCAGAGCCTGGGCGGTCTTGACATCACGGTGCGGCGCAACGCGTTCGGCCGTCAAGTCGACTCCTTCGAGTGCGACCTCGACGTCACTGGGCTCATGGACGGCTCGGCATCCGGGGCCTCGGACCGGTCACAGCCCTTTCGCGCGGTGTTCATCCGGGCTCCGTGGGTCGAGCGTGTAGGGCCTGGGGTGAAGGTCCTGGCGACGGTGAGCTACGGGGGCGAGGAGCACGGGGTGGCGGTGCGGCAGGGCAACCTGTTGGCAACCTCGTTCCACCCCGAGGTCACCGGGGACTACCGGCTGCACGGTCTCTTCGTCGAGATGGTCGCCGAGTACGTCGGTAGCATCAGCAGCCGAACCGACGACAACGCCGAGGAATGAGCAGCGCATGAGTGGGCACTCCAAATGGGCGACGACCAAGCACAAGAAGGCGGCGATCGACGCCAAGCGTGCCAAGTCGTTCGCCAAGCTCATCAAGAACATCGAGGTGGCGGCCCGGACCGGCGGCGCCGACATGGCGGGAAACCCGACGCTGTACGACGCGGTGCAGAAGGCCAAGAAGACCTCGGTGCCCAACGACAACATCGAGCGCGCGGTCAAGCGTGGATCCGGTGCCGAGGCAGGCGGAGCCAGCTACGAGGCGCTGACCTATGAGGGGTACGCACCGGGGGGCGTCGCATTGCTCATCGAGTGCCTGACCGACAACAAGAACCGTGCGGTGATGGAGGTGCGTACCTCGCTGACCCGCAACGGAGGGCAGATGGCGGACTCAGGGTCGGTGGCCTACCTGTTCAACCGCAAGGGCGTGATCCAGCTGCCCAGGGAGCACTTCACCGAGGACGAGGTGCTGGAGGTCGTGCTCGACGCCGGAGCCGAGGAGCTGACCGAGTCCGAGGAGGGCTTCGAGATCGTCAGCGAGGCCGGCGACATGGTCGCGGTGCGGACGGCCCTGCAGGATGCCGGGATGGACTACGACTCGGCCGACGTGTCGTTCCTGCCCAGCGTGCAGGTGCCGCTGGATGCCGACGGCGCGCGCAAGATGATCCGGGTCGTCGACGCCCTCGAGGACTGCGACGACGTGCAGAACGTCTTCACCAACGCCGACGTCTCGGATGAGGTCCTTGCCGAGCTGGATGCTGACGGCTAGCTGAGCCTTCCACCACGGCCAGGGGGCTCACTGTGGCTATCGACGACGCATCCACCGCGATGCTGTTCGCGGGCGTGCTGGTGCTGCTGGCGGTCTTGGCTGCCCGCCTCTCCGAAACGATCCGGGTACCGACGCTCCTGTTGTTCTTGCTGGTCGGGATGCTGGCCGGGTCGGAGGGTCCGGGAGCAGTGGCCTTCGACTCTCCGGCGCTGGCACAGGCCGTTGGCTCGGCCGCCCTAGCCGTCATCTTGTTCTCCGGTGGCCTGGACACGCAGTGGTCCGCGATCAAGCCGGTGCTCGTACCCGGCCTCGTGCTCGCCAGTGTGGGAGTGCTGATCACCGCGGGGATCGTCGGCTCGGCCGCCTGGGTACTGCTGGGGTCCTTCACGGACTTCGACCTCGGTTCCGATGGCCTGACCTGGCCCGAAGCCCTGTTGCTCGGGGCCATCGTCTCCTCCACCGACGTCGCGGCCCTTTTCGGGCTGTTCCGCGGGCCCACCCCCGCACCGCGAGCTCGCATCCGGAGCCTGTTGGAGCTGGAGTCCGGGACGAACGACCCCGCAGCCATCATCCTCACCACGACGCTGCTCGGGTTGCTCAACGCATCGGGGGAGGGCGCACTGAGCGTGGTCCTCGACGTGGCGACCCAGGTGACTCTTGGCGTGGCGTTCGGGCTGGTGCTCGGGTTCGGTGGAGTCTGGTTGGCCAACCGGCTGTACCTGCAGAGCACCGGGCTGTTTCCGCTGTACGTCCTCTCGATCGGGTTGATCAGCTTCGGTGTCGGCGAGATGGTCGGGGCCAACGCGTTCCTCATCGTCTACATCGCCGGCCTGGTGATCGGCAACCGACTCACACGGCACCGGGCCCTGGTGCTGAGCACGACGGATGCGTTCGCCTGGCTGGCGCAGATCATCATGTTCCTGGCTCTCGGTCTCCTCGTGGTGCCCAGCGAACTGCTGCGGATCGCCCCGGTGGCGCTGGCGCTTGCGGTCATTCTGGTCTTCGTCGCCCGTCCGCTGGCGGTCATCGCGTGCCTGGCCCCCTTCGACTTCGACCGTCAGTCGACGCTCTACGTCTCGTGGGCGGGGTTGAAGGGTGCGGTCCCTATCGTGCTGGCCACCTTCCCGGCGACCTACGGCGTAGGAGACGCCAGCACCATCTTCTCCATCATCTTCGTGATCGTCGTCGTCTCGGTGCTGGCGCAAGGTGTGACGTTGCCGCAGGTCGCGAGGTGGCTCCGGGTCACCGACCCCTAGGTCGATGCGCACCGCTGGTGTCGGAGTGCCTCGGCTGCGGTCACTCGCGAGCGCGGACATGGGCGGCGAGTCGGTCCCGGGCCGTGGTGAGAGATCGTCGTAGCGTGGAGGCGAACACTTGTTCGCCATCGCCGGGCATACGGACGGCGGCTCGACCGCCGGGACCGATGCCCGTCACGTGAGGAGGAGCCGTGCGCGTGCTCGGAGTCGACCCTGGGCTGACCCGCTGTGGTCTGGGCGTCGTCGAGGGAGACCGTGGCCGCCCGCTGCGCATGGTTGCGGTCGGCGTGGTGCGCACCCCGCCGGGCGACGCACCTCAAGAGCGGCTCCTGAGCCTGCAGACCGAGCTCGACCAGTGGCTGTCGGACTTCGCACCGGACGCCGTCGCGGTCGAGCAGGTGTTCGCCAAGGCCAACATCAAGGGCATCATGGGCACGGCGCAGGCCTCGGCGGTGCCCATGCTCGCCGCGGCCCGTCTCGGCATCCCGCTGGCGATGCACACGCCCACCGAGGTCAAGGCCGCTGTCAGCGGCAACGGCCGCGCGGACAAGGCCCAGGTCACCCGGATGATCACGCGCATCCTGCAGCTCCCGGTGGCACCGAAGCCCGCCGACGCCGCCGACGCCCTGGCCCTGGCGATCTGCCACCTCTGGCGCTCCGCCGGTGAGGACCAACGCGCGGCGGCGGGTGAAGGCTTCCGGGCCGAGCGCGCGACCAGAGCAGCGGTGGCAGCTCAGCCCAACCGGCTGGTGCAGCTGCACGCCGAAGCAGCGTCCTCTCATCGGGCCGGTGCGGCCCGATGGGGTGTGCACGCGGGGCAAGGCCGTCGGCGGCGGACGCCATGATCGCGTCGGTGCGGGGCGTGGTGGCGCACGTTGGTTTGGACCACCTCGTCGTCGAGGTCGGTGGGGTGGGCATGAGGGTGCTGACCACTCCCGCCACGGCAGCCACCTTCGCCGTGGGAGAGCAGGCCCACCTACAGACCTCGTTGGTCGTGCGCGAGGAGTCGCTGACGTTGTACGGCTTCGCGGACGCCGAGGCCCAGGCACTGTTCGAACAGGTACAGACCGTCTCCGGGGTCGGGCCCCGGCTGGCTCAAGCCATGCTGGCGGTGCACGAACCCCTGCAGGTGCGTCGCGCCATCACCGGAGGTGACCTGGTTGCCTTGACCAAGGTGCCGGGGATCGGGCGCAAGGGCGCCGAGCGGATCGTGCTGGAGCTCAGGGACAAGGTCCTCCCGACCGCCGATGGGCCTGACACCCCCGACTCACCAGCGGCGCCGGCGGGGCACACTCATCCGCAGTCCGGTCAGGTGACCGAGGCGCTGGTCGGCCTGGGGTGGAGCACCAAGCAGGCAGAGGAGGCGGTGCGCACCGTGACGTCGGCCGAGCCGGATGTCGAGATGGACGTTCTCGAGATGGACGTGGTGGCCCTGCTTCGCGCCGCCCTGCGTGAGCTCGGCCGATGAGCGACTCCGAGCAGCCGCATGCCGACGGCTCGGCCGACGCGACCCGCATCGTGGGGGCCGCTCCGGTCGAGGAGGAACGTCAGGTCGAGGCGGCGCTTCGCCCTCGCCGGCTCCGGGACTTTCCCGGGCAGGGAAGGGTGCGCGACCAGCTCGCGCTTCTGCTCGAGGCTGCGCGCCGCCGTGGTACGCCACCGGACCACGTGCTGCTGTCCGGACCGCCAGGACTGGGCAAGACCACGCTGGCCATGATCGTGGCCGCCGAGCTCGAGCAGCCCATCCGCATCAGCAGCGGTCCCGCCATCCAGCACGCGGGGGACCTGGCGGCCATCCTGTCCTCCCTGACCGAGGGCGAGGTCCTCTTCCTTGACGAGATCCACCGCATGTCGCGCCCGGCGGAGGAGATGCTCTACCTGGCCATGGAGGACTTCCGGGTGGACGTCATCGTCGGCAAGGGCCCGGGAGCCACGGCGATCCCGCTGGAGCTACCACCCTTCACCGTCGTGGGGGCGACCACCCGGGCCGGTCTGCTCCCGGCGCCTCTGCGCGACCGGTTCGGCTTCACCGGCCATCTCGACTTCTACCGCACCGAGGACCTGGTGACCATCCTCACCCGCAACGCGCGGCTGCTGGACATCGAGGCCGACGCCTCGGGCATCGACCAGATCGCGTCTCGCTCCCGAGGTACCCCTCGGATCGCCAACCGGCTGCTGCGCCGGGTCCGCGACTGGGCCCAGGTCCACGGCCGCCACGTGGTCGACCTGGAGGCGGCGACCTCCGCGCTGGCGTTGTTCGATGTGGACGACCTCGGTCTGGACCGGCTCGACCGGGCTGTGCTCGATGCCCTCTGTCGCCGTTTCGGCGGTGGGCCAGTCGGGCTGAGCACTCTTGCGGTGGCCGTGGGCGAAGAGCCCGACACGGTCGAGACCGTGGCCGAGCCCTTCCTGGTCCGAGAGGGCTTCATGGTCCGCACGCCTCGTGGTCGGGCAGCCTCCGCGTCGGCGTGGCAGCATCTCGGCCTGCAACCGCCTGAGGGCAGCGCGCAGCCGTCACTGCCGTTCTCCGGAGCCGACGAGGACCGCAGCCGCCTGGGCTGAGAGCAGCTCCCAGCTTCGCCGCGTAGGCAGGGTCGTCGAACCGCGCGGCGCGCCGACAGTCTGGTGGAGATTGTGGCTCCCTCGACGGCCTCACCTAGACTGCCGGGGGCTATCGCGAGTGCACGGCCCATACCGATCACCACTGTTCCGCCGTCGAAGGACGATCATGCACGTGTATGCCTCCGCTGCCAGCGGGGGAGGGAGCGGTTCGCTCTCTCTGTTGATCCTGGCCCTGCCGCTGCTGCTGCTGGTCTACCTCATCTTCACCCAACGTCGTCGCGCCCGGCGCGAGGCCAAGGTGCAACAGGAGCTGGCCGTGGGCGACGAGGTGATGACCCGAGCGGGAATGTTCGGCAGCATCGTCTCCCTCGACGGCCCGGTCGTGGGCGTCCAGGTGGCGCCCGGGGTCGTGCTGACCTTCGACCGCAGAGCCGTGATCCCGGCCAGCCTTCCCTCCTCTACCGGCACCGGGAACGACCCGGACCCCGACCCGGGCACCACTGGCACCGGGCGGGACTGAAGCCTAGGTGGCGATCAAGCCGCGCAACCGAGTGGCCGTGCGCACCCTGGGTGCGCTGGTGGCTGTCATCGTGCTGCTCTTCGGCGGCCTCGCAGCGGCGACGCAGTGGGCCGACCCGAAGGCCCAGTTCACCCCCCTGCTCGGTCTGGACCTCGCCGGGGGGCGTCAGATCGTCATCCAGCCCGTGGTCACCGGGTCCGGCGAGGCGTCCGAGGAGCAGGTGCAGCAGGCCATCGACATCATCCGCCGTCGGATCGACGGCAGCGGCACCGCCGAGGCCGAGGTCTCCCGACTGGGTGGGGACAACATCGCGGTCGCTATCCCCGGCAACCCCTCCGCTGCCCAGCTGGAGGCGCTGAGCAGGTCCTCCCAGCTGCAGTTCCGCCCGGTCCTGGTCGCTCAGCCGGTCGGTGGGGACGCCCAGACGCCGGGCGAGACTCCGGGCGAGCAGCCGGTGCTTCCCGTTCCGGACAGCTTCCAGCCCGAACCGGCCCCCGGTGAGCAGGACGCCCCGACCGGCCAGGAGCCCGCGGATGACGCCGAGACCAGCAACGGAGCTTTCCCCGAGGGCCTGAGGGCCCAGGACGACGCCGAGCAGAGCGGTCAGGCCCCGGAGGTCGAGCAGGCGCCCGGCGACGAGCAGTCCCCGACGTCGCCCGAGCAGGGCGGGGTGACACCCGAACCGAGCGACGCCAGCGACCTCGCCCAGATCACTGCGCCGCTGGAGGCCGAGTTCACCGACCTCAACTGTGCGGACGACATCGAGGGGGAGCGCGTCGCGGCGGCGCCCGAGGACGAGCCTGTCGCGGCCTGCGCCACGGACGGAACCGAGAAGTACATCCTCGGGCCCGTTGAGCTCACCGGCGCCGCAGTACAGGACGCCACCGCCAGTCTGGAACAGGGGCAAGGCGGAAACACCACGGGGCGGGTCCAGGTCTCCTTGGACCTGGACAGCGAGGGGGGCGAGAAGTTCGCCGAGATCACCTCCCGGCTGTTCCAGTACCCCCAGGGGCAGGCGCAGAACCGGTTCGCCATCGTCCTGGACGGCAGTGCCATCACCGCGCCGGGGATCAACGAACCGATCTCGGGTGGGCAGGCCAGCATCACCGGTGACTTCACCATGGAGACCGCCGAGGTGCTGGCCAACCAGATCAAGTTCGGCGCGCTGCCGATCTCGTTCGAGACCCTGACCAGCGAACAGATCAGCCCCACCCTGGGTGGGGAACAGCTGCGGATCGGCATCATCGCCGGGCTGGTGGGTCTGGGTCTGGTCTTCCTCTACTCGTTGGTGCAGTACCGCGCCCTGGGCTTGGTCACCATCGGCTCACTGGGCGTCGCGGCAGTGCTGGCCTACCTCGCGGTGAGCCTGCTCGGGTGGGCGGCCAACTTCCGGCTCACGATGGCCGGGGTCACCGGCCTCATCGTGGCCATCGGCATCACCGCCGACTCCTTCATCGTCTACTTCGAGCGCATTCGCGACGAGGTCCGCGCCGGTCGGCCACTGCGGTATGCCGTCGACACCGGCTGGGCACGCGCGCGCCGCACCATCCTCATCTCCGACGCGGTGAACCTCATCGCTGCCGGGGTGCTGTTCTGGCTCTCCGAGTCCAGCGTCAAGGCGTTCGCCTTCACGCTGGGGTTGGTCACCGTCATCGACCTGGTCGTGATCTTCATGTTCACCCACCCCCTCGTCAGTATTCTGGCGAACACGAGGTTCTACGGTGAGGGTCACCGTTGGTCAGGCATGGACCCCGAACGCCTCGGGGCCAAGCGGTCGACCTACCTCGGGCGAGGTCGGGTCAACCTGCCACCGGTCAAGACCAAACCCTCGCGCGCCGAGATCGAAGGGGGAGTGGTCTGATGGCCCGCTTCGCGACCTTGGGAAACGACCTCTACACGGGTAAGCGTTCCTTCAACATCGTCGGGCGGCGCAGGACGTGGTACGCCGTCTCGGCCGTGCTCATCGTGCTGTCCCTGGTCGGTCTGCTGGGCCGGGGCCTGAACTTCGGCATCGAGTTCCGCGGCGGCTCGGAGCTGCGGGTCAGTAGCGTGCAGGATCTCGGGGACTACGAGCAGGTGGCGACCACAGCCGTCTCGCGCGCCGCGCCGAACTCCGAGCCGACGGTCACCCTGATCGGCGACGACACCGTCCGGGTGCAGACGGGCCAGCTCAGAAGCACGCAGTCGGAGGAGGTGCGCGCCGACCTGGCCGACGCCTTCGGCGTCAGCACCGCAGAGGTGACCAGCTCGTTCGTGGGTCCATCGTGGGGGGAGACGGTCACGACCAAGGCCGTCCAGGCCCTGGCCGTCTTCCTGCTGTTGGTGTCGCTGGTGCTCGCGTTGTACTTCCGCACCTGGAAGATGTCAGCGGCCGCGCTGGTCGCCCTGCTGCATGACGTGGTGTTCACCGTCGGGACCTACGCGCTCCTCGGCATCGAGGTCTCACCGGCCTCGATGATCGGCTTCCTCACCATCCTGGGGTACTCGATCTACGACACGATCGTCGTCTTCGACAAGGTGCGCGAAAGCACCGAACAGGCGATGGACACCGGACGGATGACCTACGCCCAGGCCGCCAACCTCGCGGTCAACCAGACTCTGGTGCGCTCGATCAACACTTCGGTCGTGGCCCTGCTGCCCGTGGCCACCATCGTGGTCGTCGGCATTGTCTTCATCGGTCCGGGCACGCTGCTGGACCTGGCCATCGCACTGTTCATCGGGATCACCGTCGGGACGTTCTCCTCCATCTTCATCGCCACCCC
>JBAUJO010000001.1:0-63274 GCA_049683875.1 Ornithinimicrobium sp. | reverse complement strand
TGTTTGTACAGGGCGGGCGCTGAGACGCCGAGACGGCGGGCGACCTCGCGCACCACCAGTGCCTCTGTGCCCCCCTCGACGAGTAAGGCACGGCACGCGCCGATGATCCGTTCGGTCGTGAGGGCAGTGCGGGTGGGTTGCATGGTGAACGATGTTAACCTATGGTGGAAGTGAACAGCGTTAACCACGCCGATAGCTGGGAGACCACCGTGGCCATCGTCTACCTCGCCCTCGCGCTCGCCGGAGCAGGCGGCACCTGGTACTACAACATCGCCTCCGCGCGAGCGGGCGAGGACTACCTCGGTGCATGGTTCGGCACCGCGGCATCCTCCTCGGCCGCCGTGGACGTCATCGTGGTGGCTGTCGCTGCCTGCGCCTTCATCGTCACCGAAGCACGTCGTCAGGGCATGCGCACCTGGGTGGCAGTCGCCTTGGTGCCGTTGTCGTTCGTGGTGGCTATCGCCTTCACCTTTCCGCTGTTCCTGGCATGGCGAGAGTGGCATCTCGACCGCAAGGTCGCTGCGTCCCTGTCGACCGGAGCGTCCTCGTGAACAGGCTCGTCAAGGCCGGCTGGGCGGTCAGCCCGGCGGTCACCCTGCTGCTGTTGCTCAACATCGCCGTGCTGCTGCTGTCCCTGGTGATGTCGGCCGTCGACACCACGGTCGTGACGGGGGCTCCCGCGTGGAACAAGCCGCTCAAGTTCGCCTTGTCGTTCCTGGCCTTCGCGCCCGTCCTGCTGTGGATCTACCACCTCGTGCCTCGGGGACGGGTGCTGCGCATCTGTCTGGAGGTCGTGGGGTGGTCGATGATCGTCGAGGTCCTGCTCATCACCATGCAGGCTTCCCGCGGAGTGGCATCACACTTCAACTTCGCGACGCCGCTGGACGGGGCGGTCTTCAGTGTGATGGGAGCCGGGGTAGGGGTCTTCAGCCTTGTCGCGCTGGTGGCAGGCGTCGTGCTCGCTCGACACCGTCTCGCCGGGCCGCTGGGTCTGGCGGTCACACTGGCCGTGCCGATGATGATCGTCGGTGCCGTGAGCGCCTACGCGATGACCTCTCCACGCCCGGAGCAGGTGGAGTCCGGCAGCACGATGCTCGGCTCGCACGCGGTCGGCGGGTCCGACGGTGGTGCTGGGCTACCGCTGCTGGGGTGGTCGACCGAGTTCGGCGACCTGCGGGTGCCTCACTTCGTCGGGCTGCACTCGCTGCAGGCGCTGCCGGCGATCGGTCTGCTGGTGGTGTGGCTGAGCGCGCGGGGTGTGATCACCCTGACCGACCGCGAGCAACGCCGGATGGTGTGGCTCGGTGCCGCTGCCTACGGTGGACTCTTCCTGACCGTGCTGACGCAGGCTGCACGGGGGCAGTCCGTCATCGCCCCGGACCCGGTCACGCTGGCGATGGGGGCGCTGCTGGTCGGGTTTCCAGCCATGGCCGCGGTCGGACTGGGGATGCGCCACCGCCGGCCACTGAAGACTGAGTCCCTCCCGGTTGCAGCCGACTAAGCGTGTCGTACGGTGGAGTGACCCAACCGAGGCCGCCGTGACGCGGAGAGACCGTTGGTCCCGGCCGCCTAGATCGCGAGTCAACTGATGTCGAGCAACAGAGCCGTTGCCTACATGGGTGCTGGAAAGACCGAGGTCCAGGAGATCGACTACCCGACGTTCGAGCTCCAGGACGGGCCGGGCGTCAACCCTGACAATGTCGGCCGGAGCTTGCCGCACGCGGCCATCCTGAAGGTGGTCACCACCAATATCTGCGGATCGGACCAGCACATGGTGCGCGGGCGGACCACGGCGCCTGAGGGCCTGATCCTGGGTCACGAGATCACCGGCGAGGTCGTCGAGACCGGGCCGGGGGTGGAGTTCATCAAGGAAGGGGACCTCTGCTCGGTGCCCTTCAACATCGCTTGCGGTCGCTGTCGCAACTGCAAGGAGGGGTTGACCGGCATCTGCCTCAACGTCAACCCCGACCGGCCGGGCAGCGCCTACGGCTACGTCGACATGGGCGGTTGGGTCGGTGGCCAGGCCGAGTACGTCCTGGTTCCCTACGCCGACTGGAACCTGCTCAAGTTCCCGGACAAGGACCAGGCGATGGAGAAGATCCTGGACCTGACCATGCTTTCGGACATCTTCCCCACCGGCTTCCACGGTGCCGTGACCTCCGGAGTCAAGGTCGGTTCGACGGTGTATGTGGCCGGCGGTGGCCCGGTCGGCTTGGCGGCCGCGGCCGCCGCTCAGCTGCTCGGTGCCTCGGTGGTGATCGTGGGTGACCTTGTCGAGCAGCGGCTGGCGCAGGCGCGCAGCTTCGGCTGCGAGACCGTCGACGTTTCCAAGGGCGACCCCCGTGACCAGATCGAGGAGCTCCTGGGTGTGCCCGAGGTCGACTGCGGGATCGACGCTGTCGGCTTCGAGGCACGTGGCCACGGAGAGGGCTCAGCGTCAGAGGCACCGGCCACGGTGCTGAACTCCCTGATGGACATCACGCGCGCCGGCGGCGGCCTGGGAATCCCGGGTCTCTACGTCACCGGCGACCCGGGTGCCTCCGACGACGCCGCCAAGGAAGGGTCCTTGTCGGTGCGCTTCGGTCTGGGCTGGGCCAAGTCGCACTCGTTCATGACCGGGCAGTGCCCGGTCATGAAGTACCACCGCGGCCTGATGATGGCGATCCTGCACGACCGGGTACAGATCGCCAAGGCCGTCAACGCCACGACCGTCACCCTCGACGAAGCGCCGCAGGCCTACGCGGACTTCGACTCCGGGGTGGCCAAGAAGTACGTGATCGACCCGAACGGCATGGTGGCCTGAGGCCGGCAAGAAGGCACACCACGCAGGAAGAGCATGAGATGACGGGCACGTTCGACCATCACGGACGTGCCCGTCGCCGTACCTCGAAGGAGGACGAACCTGCCACCCCCGAGCAGATCGACACCTGGGTCGAGCACACGATCCGGCAGGCGCAGCGCCGAGGTGACTTCGACGACCTGCCCGGGGCGGGCAAGCCGCTGGCGTCGCTGGATCGGCCAGATGACCCCGACTGGTGGTTGCGTGACCTGATCCGGCGGGAGAAGCTCGACCTGTCGGCGGCTCTACCGGGCCCGATGGCCCTACGGCGGGAGCGGGCCACCTATCCTGAGGCGCTCCTTGGCATCGCGGGCGAGGAAGACGTCCGCGCCGTGCTGGAGGACTTCAACCAGCGAGTCCTGGACGACCGCCGGCGGCCGGTCGCCACCGCGGCCTCGCCGGTCGTGGCCGGTCGCGTGGATGTGGACGACATGGTGCACCGGTGGCGAGACCTTCGCGCGGGACGACGGGAGCAGGGTCACGGGGCCGGGCCGGCTGAGCAAGACCCCGAGGTTGGTCACAGCCGCACCAAGGAGCCGGCAGACCGGAGTTCTCGAGCGGCTCGCTGGATGCGTAGGCACCGGCGTCGGTGAGGAGGTGATGGTGAACGGGAATCGTTGCGGCCAGCCGCTGCCCTCAGCCCCCGGCCGCAGCACATCGAGACATCCAGCGGCACGAGATTAGGCTTCGCGCATGCTGCTCCTTCTGCGCACGATCCGCGACCTGCTCGCGGTGCTGCCGAAGGGAGCACGCCGGTTCATTGTGACGTTCGCCGTGCTGCAGAGCGCGTTGTCCGTGCTCGACGTCGCGGCCCTGGGCTTGCTGGCGCTGGTCCTGACCCCGATGGTCACGGGTGCTTCCGCAGACCTTCCGCTGCTTGGCACCCTGAGTGAGCCGGGCGACTTCCGCGTCGTCCTCGTAGTGGTCGGGGTGCTGATCATCAGCAAGAGCGTGCTCGCGATCGGCCTCCAGTGGTGGGCAACACGGCGCTTCGCGCGGTTCGAGCAGGCCCTCGGGGCTCATCTGCTCCAGACAACCTTCCGTGCGCCGTGGGCGGAGCGGTTGCAACGCAACTCCACCGACCTGGTGCGCTCCACCGACGTGGGTGTCGGTGCGACGGTCAGTGGGGTGCTGATCCCCTTCGCCCAGCTCTCCGGGGAGATCTTCACGTTCGTCGCCGTGATGATCGTGCTGGTCGTCGCCCAGCCGCTGTTGGCGATCGCCGGTTTCGTCTACTTCGGGCTGGTCGGCCTGGTGCTCTACCGGTGGGTGCTGCGCCGCGCCGTCCAGGCCGGTCGAGACAACCGCACCTACTCCACGCAGTCGGTGCGGCTGGTCAGCGAGATGGTGCACTCGCTGAAGGAGATCACGCTGCGCGAGAAGGCGGACGAGGTGGCCGAGGTGGTCCTCGACGTGCGGACTCGGGCCTCGCGGGCCCGCGCCGACCAGTCCTTCCTCGGGGCCATCCCGCGCTATGTGCTGGAGGCGGCTCTCATCGGTGGGCTCGGCATCGGCGCGGGCATCGGGTACGTCCAGGACGGCGTGCCGGGCGCGCTCGCCGCGCTGGCACTGTTCGCCGTGGCGGGCTTTCGCATCATCCCTTCGCTGACCCGCTTCCAGACGATCATGGCGACGACGGGGGCCAACCTGCCCTTCGCGCAGCAGGTGCTGACCGAGATCGAGCGTGGCCGGCGCTACACCCCGGATCCCGAGGCCGCTGATGAGCAGCGATGGCCCGACGACGCGGTGTCGGTGCGACTGGAAGGCGTGACGTTCACCTACCCCGGCGCGCACCAGCCCGCCGTGGACACCGCATGGCTAGAGCTGCCCTTCGGCCAGACGGTGGCACTGGTCGGGCCCTCGGGCGCGGGTAAGTCCACGCTGGTCGACATCCTGCTCGGGCTGCTGGAGCCCGACTCGGGTCAGGTGCTCGTCGGCAACGCCCCTCTGGCCGAACGCGTCCACGGATGGCGGCAACGGGTGGGCTACGTGCCGCAGGAGGTCTCGCTGTTCGACGCCTCGGTGGCTCGCAACGTCGCGCTGAGCTGGCGCGACGAGGAAATCGATGAGGATCGGGTCCGCACGGCGCTGCGTCGCGCCCAGCTCCTGGACGTCATCGAGGAGCGACCCGGCGGTATCCACGCACCGGTAGGGGAGCGCGGTCTGCGCCTGTCCGGTGGGCAACGCCAACGACTGGGTGTGGCCCGAGCTCTCTATACCGAGCCGCTGGTGCTGGTCATGGACGAGGCCACGTCCTCGCTGGACACCAGCACCGAGGCCGCCGTCGGCTCCGCCATCCGCGAGCTCCGCGGCGAGGTCACCGTCGTTGTCGTGGCGCACCGGCTCGCCACCATCCGCCACAGCGACCAGGTCTGCTTCATGAGCAGGGGCCAGCTGGTCGCTCGAGGCACCTTCGAGGAGGTCGTCGCGGCCGAGCCGGACTTCGCCGCCCAGGCGAGCCTGGCCGGTCTGGCGCCGCAGCAGCCAGCTCCCGGGCCGGACCGTGACCACTGAGGGCCCGCCGTCCGGCCCGCTCCCACGGGTGCACGGTCGGGCGCCACGAGTAGCGGTGCTGGTCTACAACCACGCTGCGCACGACTCGCGCGTGCTCAAGACCGCAGCGAGCCTGCGCAGCGCAGGAGCGGACGTGCGGATCTTCGGCGTGGCTCGCGCGCGGGCCGGGTATGCCGAGGGGCCGGGCCTTGTCGGCGACCACCTCGAGGTGGATCGCGCGCCCGAGTTCGAGCTCGCCCGCTACGCCCCGCGGTTGCTCAGACTGGCCCGAGGACTGACCAGACGGCCCGACCCTGTGCCGGATCCGACCGTGCCGGCCCCGCCGGGTGAGGGTGCGCAGAGGGCACCGGGGTTCCGTGTCAGGCGTCGACCTGCGCCCCCTGGACGGATCGTCGAGGACCTGTGGTTACGGGCCTATCGCACCCTCAGCCTCGCCCTGTACTGGTGGCACGCCGATCGGGCGGCCCGTGCCTGGGGACCGGATGCCGTACATGCCTGCGACGGCAATACCCTCGTTCCTGCGATGTCGATCGCCCGGGTGGCGGGTGCGGCCATCGTGTACGACTCCCACGAGCTCTGGCTCCACCGCAACGTGCGCTCCGACCGGCCGGTGGCTCCGTGCGTCGAGGGCGCAATCGAGTGGGCCGGAGTCCGCCGTGCGGCGGGTGTCATCACCGTCAGCCCGTCCATCGCGGCCTGGCTCCAACGGCGGTACCGACTGCGGCGGGAGCCGACACTCGTCCGCAACACCCCGGCGGCTCCCAAGCTCGGGGGCTCTGCCACCAGCATTGAGGTCGGACAGCAGGCCTCGCTGCGGGAGAGGGCCGGTCTGGGCGAGGACACGACGGTGGTGGCGTACGCCGGGCGGATCACCACGGCCCGGGGGTTGGAGGAGACACTGGCGGCTCTGTCCCTGATGGACGAGGGGGTTCACCTGGTGCTGTTGGGCTACGGCGAGCCCGACTACCTGGCCACACTGCGCGCTCGCATCGTGGCCCTCGGCCTGGCTCCCCGGGTGCACGTGGTGGAGCCCGTCTACCCGGATCACGTCCCGATGGTGCTCGCCACCGCCGACCTGTCGGTCGTCATCGTGCGGCCTGTCTGCCTGAGCTACCGCTTCAGCCTGCCCAACAAGCTCTTCGAGTCCGTCCATGCCGGGGTGCCCGTCGTCGCGGCCGACCTTCCGGACCTGGCAGACCTGGTGCGCCGCTTCCGGATCGGTGAGGTGGTTGACGTCAGCACTGCCGAAGATCTGGCGGCAAGCATGACCAGAGTGCTGGCCGACCCTGGGCCCTACCGGCAGGCTGCCCGCGCCGCCGCGCAGGAGTTCACCTGGGCTGGCGAAGAGGTCACCCTGCTCGCGCTCTACCGCAGGGTGCTGCAGCGGTGAGACGCCCACGCTTGCTCATCCTGGCTTTCACCCCCTTGACCGAGGACGCCAGGGTGCTGCGCCAGGTGGACCTCTTCTCCGGTGACTACGAGATCACCACGCTGGGCTACGGCCCACCACCGCGTGCTGTGACCGAGCATCTGCGGTTGCCCGACAGTGTCGTCGCATGGCACAAGCCCCGCGCCCTGCTGGCGGCACGCCGCTACCAGACCGCATACGACCACGCGCCGGTCGTCGCGGCGGCGCGTGGTCTGCTCTCCTCGGGTCGATGGGATGTCGTGCTCGCCAACGACGTCGAGACCGCGCCGCTGGCGATGACGCTCGGCGCACGCGGAGTGCATGTGGACCTGCACGAGTACGCCTCACGCCAGAACGAGGACTCCTGGCGCTGGCGGATGTTCGTTGCCGGCTTCAACGCCTGGATCCTGCGCACCTGGGTCACGCGCGCCACCTCTGTCAGCACCATCGGCCCGGCACTGGCCTCGCAGTACGGCCGCGAGTTCGGGCTCAGCGTCCGCGTGGTGCCCAACGCCGCGCCGTACGTCGACCGCGTGCCGGGGCCGGTCGGGGGGCCGCTGCGCCTGGTCCACTCCGGGCTGGCCCGTCGCAGCCGACGCCTGGAGATCATGCTCGACGCTGTGCGGGCGACCGAGCGACCCGTCGCGCTGGATCTGTACCTCATGCCCAACGACCCGGCATACCTGGCTGAGCTGCGCGCACGCAGCGCCGACCTGCCCCAGGTGCGCTGGCACGACCCCGTGGCGCCGCACCAGCTGAACGAGCGGCTGGCCCGCGCGGACATCGGAGTCTTCGTGCTGCCACCGGTGACGTTCAACTACCGCTACACGCTGCCGAACAAGCTGTTCGACTTCGTGCAGGCGCGGCTCGGAGTGATCGTGGGGCCGAGCCCGGAGATGGCCGGCCTCGTCGAGCGACATGGGCTCGGCCTGGTCCTGCCGGACTTCAGCGCGCACTCGTTGGCCGCGGCTCTGGACACGCTGACTGCTCACGACGTCAGCGGATACAAGCGCGCCAGCCACGCGGTCGCAGCAGAGCTGAGCGCCGAGCGGCTGATCGAAGGCTGGTCGGAGGCGGTGGGGGCGATCTGTAGGCGACCACGATGACGACACGCGGCGACGGCACGCGGCGAACGCCCCCGGGCCGTGAGGGTCTAGCCGAGGGCGTCCAGGGCAGCGGCAGCGGCGCGGCCGGTGCCGGAGGGCACCGATCGGGTCGGCTCCGGACGTGGGCGTGAGGCGGCTGCGGCGAGGTCCGGCCCCGGCTCGACCAGCACGTTCCAGCCGTTCTCCAGGGTCTCGACCCATTCGGTCTCCCGGCGCACGGTGGTGCACGGGACGCCGAGCACGAAGGCCTCCTTCTGCAGGCCGCCGGAGTCGGTGATGACGCCGCGTGCCCGGTCCAGGACGGCGACGAGATCCGGATAGGCGAGGGGTTCGTGGCTACGAAGGCTGCCGCGGTCGAGGAGGACTCCGTGCTGGGTGGCACGATCTCGTAGCCGCGGATGGACCAGCAGCACCACGGGGTGACCCACGCGTGCCAGCGTCGCCGCGATCGCCTCCAGGCGGGCCGGGTCGTCGGTGTTCTCGGTCCGGTGGATGGTCGCCACCGAGTAGGCACCACCGACGACCCGAAGCCGCGCGAGCACCGTGTTGGCGTGGGCCAGGTCGCTCCTTTGGCGCTGCAGGACATCCACCATCACGTCGCCGACGAGCCGCGACCGCGAGCCCAGACCCTCCGCGGCGAGGTGTTTCATCGCGTTCTGGGTCGGTGCCAGCAACAGGTCCGCCGCGTGGTCGCTGAGCACCCGGTTGTGCTCTTCGGGCATCGTCCGGTTGAAGGAGCGTAGCCCGGCCTCCAGATGAGCGACCGGGATCTGCATCTTCACCGCTGCGAGGGCGCCGGCCAGCGTCGAGTTGGTATCGCCGTAGACCATGACCCAGTCCGGGCGGTGGGTCGCCAGCACCGGCTCGATCCGGCTCAAGATGGCCCCGGTCTGCTCGCCGTGGGTGCCGCTGCCCACAGCCAGGTGGACGTCTGCGTCCTCGATGCCGAGGTCGGCGAAGAACACATCCGAGAGCGCGGGGTCGTAGTGCTGGCCGGTATGCACGATGACGTGCTCGATCTTTCTCCGGGCACACTCGGCCGCCACCGGCGCGAGCTTGACGAACTGGGGCCGGGCCCCGACGACGCTGAGGAGCCTCACCGCTCGACGGGCCGCGCCGCCGTCGCCATCGAGGCCGCAACGAGCCCCGCGCTGCCCGCTGCTGGCGCTCGCATGCCAGTAGCGTACGACCTATGCGCGTGCTCGCGGTGACAACGTGGCTGCCGACTCGTGCTCGCCCACACCTCGGGGCGTTCGTGCTGCGAGACGCCCGAGCCCTGGCGGATGCCGGCCATGAGGTCGCGCTGATCCACCTCGCGTCGCCAGGCCAGGTCGGGCCTGGAGGGCGACGTGCGCTGCGATCCGAAGACCGGACACCAGCGGGCATTCCCGTGACCCGGATCCTCATGAGCACGACGAGCCCGCAGCAGATCGCGAGGGCGGGGCATCGCCTCTCGCGGTGGAGCGCGGGCGCCGATGTTGTGCACACGATGGCATTCCCCACCCTTCTGGCGCTGTCCTGGTGGCGTCCGCACGCGCCGTGGGTGCATACCGAGCACTGGTCGGGGCTCAGCGCTCCCGCCTGCCTTCCAGCAGCCCAACGTGTTGCGCTGCCGGCCTTACGACACCTGCTGAGACGACCAGATGTGGTCACGGCCGTGACCGGCCCACTGGCCGGTCTGGTCCGTGACGTGCGCGGCGCCCGCCCGACGACGGTGGTGCCCTGCATCGCCCAGCAGCCCAGACCGCTGGCTCCCCGGGATCCGGATCCTTCGCGGCTGCGTCTGGTCAGCGTCGGCGCGCTCATCGAACGCAAGGACCCACTGCTGGCCGTGGACACGCTGGCCGAGCTCAACCGTCGGGGCACGGACGCGGGCCTGCGTTTCGTCGGCGAGGGGCCCCTGAGTGCAGCGATCCTCCGCCGGGCCACCGAGCACGGGCTCGATGACCGTGTGCAGCTGGTCGGGGCCGTTGACGCCACCGCCGTGACCACCGAGCTCGCCCACGCCGACGTCTTCCTGGGGCCGACGCGCGGCGAGAACTTCTTCATCGCCTGCGCCGAGGCGGTGCTGGCCGGGCGGCCGGTCGTGGTCGGGTCCTGTGGCGGGCACCCGGCCTACCTGGACGACCGAGTCGCGGTATGCGTCCCGCACCAGGACCCGGTGGCCTACGCGGATGCAGTCCTTCAGGTCCTGCAGCGCAGTCGCCTGCTCAGCGCCGAAGAGATCAGCGACACGATCGGACGGCAGTTCTCACCCGCGGCGGTGGCCGAGGGATACACCGGCGCGTACGAGCTGGCGAGCGCCACCTCCCCGGTAGCCAGGGGCGCATGAGCTCGGTCGACGTGGTGATCGCGGTGCACACGGCCACCCGGCCCCTGGCGCGGGCGGTGGCCAGCGTCGTGCAGGCCAACGCCGCACGGACCCGGCTCACCGTGGTCTGCCACGGGGTCGCGGTGGATGCCGTGGCGGCCTCGGTGCCGGCCGATGACCGGCGGCACGTCACGTGGATGGAACACCACGACGGCGTGGCGAGTGCGTCGGGGCCCTTCAACACCGGCATCCGCGCTGCACGAGGCGACTACGTGTCGATCATGGGCTCGGATGACTGGCTGCAGCGTGGCGCGGTCGACGCCTGGCTCGATCTGGCCGCCGCCACCGGCGCCGACTGTGTGATGAGCCGCCTCGCGCTGGGGGCCCCGACGCGGCGCGTACCGGCACCACCAGTGCGCCCATGGCTGCCCCAGGCGTGGCTCGCGGACCCGGTCCGCGACCGCCTCAGCTACCGCAGCGCACCGTTGGGGCTCGTCTCGACCACTGCTCGCCGCCGCCTCGGCGTGGAGCTGACCGAAGGCATGCCGGTCGGCGGCGACGTCGCCTACGTGACCCGTCTGTGGTGTGAGACCAGGGTGGCGGTGGCTCGACACGGCCCCGGCTACGTGATCGGCGAGCATGCCCCCGACCGGGTGACCTACGCGCTGCGTCCGATCCGTGCGGAGCTGGCGTTCGTCTCCCACCTGCTCGCCCAGTCCTGGTTCGGCGCCTACCCGGTGGCGCTGCGCCGCGCGGTCGCCACCAAGATGCTGCGCATCCACCTGTTCGGCGCCGTGGCCCGGCGCACCGACCCGCAGTGGTGGAGCATGCAGGAACGACGGGCGCTGGCGGGCCTGACGACGGATGTGCTCGACGCGGCCAGCGGCGTCGCCGACTCCCTGTCGCGGGCCGACCACGCGGTGCTCACATCGATGCTCGACCCGGCGTCGCCGGCGACCACCCTCATCGAGCAGGCCCTGGCCCGGCGTCGCCACGGACATCCTCAGACCCTGCTGCCGCGACGAGCTCACCGGGCGCTGGACCGTGAGGCGCCGTTGAGGTTCATGGCCGCCTCGTGGTGGGCCAAGCGCTGACCGGGCCACCCCGACGGCGATCTCAGGGTCGGGCGACCCATGACCAGGGGTGTCCCTGATAGCGGCCTGCGGCGGACCTGCAGCAGGGTGAGACTCATGATCGAGATCGAGTCACTGACCAAGAGTTACGGCGATTTCACGGCCGTCGACGACGTGTCGTTCACGGCCGCGCCCGGCCGCGTGACGGGGTTCCTCGGGCCCAACGGTGCGGGGAAGTCGACCGCCATGCGGATGATGGTCGGCCTGACCAAGCCCACCCGGGGTGACGTGCGCATCAACGGACGCCACTTCACCGACATGGAGAACCCCGGCCGGTCGGTGGGCGTACTCCTGGATGCCTCGGCCCAGCACGCAGGCCGTAGCGGCCGCGAGATCCTGACCATCGCGCAGCGCACCATGGGCCTACCGCGCGAGCGGGTCGAGGAGATGGTGGAGCGGGTCAGTCTCACTCCCCAGGAGGCCGGCCGCCGGGTGCGCAACTACTCCCTCGGGATGCGCCAGCGGCTCGGCATCGCCGCCGCGCTGATCGGTGAGCCCTCGGTGCTCATCCTCGACGAACCGGCGAACGGGCTGGACCCCGCGGGTATCCGCTGGATGCGGGACCTTCTGCGCGGGTACGCCAACGAGGGGGGCACGGTGTTGCTCTCCTCGCATCTGCTGCACGAGATCGAGGTCATCGCCGACGACATCGTCGTGATCGGCCGTGGACGCATCGTCGCCCAGGGCACGAAGGCCGAGCTGCTGGCCGGCGCCGGCACCCTCGTGCGCACCCCTGAGCGACAGAAGCTCGCCATCGCCCTGGCCGAGGCCGACGTGGCGAGCTCCACGATCGGCGAGCACGGGTTGCGCGTCGACACAACCCCGGACGTCGTGGGCCGGCTCGCCTTGCGCGCAGGCGTACCGCTGACCGAGCTCGGTGCCGCCGACGGCGCCGGGCTGGAAGAGATGTTCCTCGAGCTGACCGCTGACACCGCACGCGAAGGAGTGGCGGCATGACCGCAACGATCCAGACCCCCACCGCACCATCCGCGCAGAGGACCCGGCCGCGAGCTCCCATCAGGTTCCCCCGCCTGGTCGGCGTCGAGCTGCAGAAGATGTTCGACACCCAAGCCGGCTTCTGGCTGATGACCGCCATCGGCCTGACCTCCTTGGTGGCCACGGCCTCGGTCATCGCCTTCGCGCCCGACGAGGTCATCGCCTACGGCGTTTTCGCCCAGGCCGTCGGCATCCCGATGTCGATCGTCCTGCCGGTCATCGCCATCCTGTCCGTGACCGGTGAGTACAGCCAGCGCACTGCGCTGACCACGTTCGCGCTCGTGCCCCGTCGCGGCCGCGTGATCGCGGCCAAGGCGGCCGCCGCACTGATCGTGGGGGTCGCCGGCATGCTGGTGGCGCTGGGCGTCGGAGCGCTCGGCAACGTGGTCGGCGCGGCCATCACCGGCGTCGATACCGTCTGGGACATCTCGTTCCTCAGGTTCGCCTACATCGTGCTGGCCAACGTGCTGGGCATGGCGATCGGCTTCATGCTGGGGGTGCTCATCCGCAGCTCCCCGGGCGCCATCGTCGGCTACTTCGTGTTCTCCCTCGTCCTTCCGGGCATCTTCGGCACGCTCGCGGTCTTCCAGCAGTGGTTCGCCGACATCCAGGCGTGGGTCGACGTCAACTTCGCGATGACCCGCCTGTACGACCAGACCATGACCGGTGAGATGTGGGCGCAGCTGGGGGTCACCTCGGTGATCTGGATCTTCGTGCCGATGGCGGTCGGGCTGTGGTTCGTGCTGCGCTCGGAGGTGAAGTAGCCGCCGTTCTCGGTGCGCCCGGAGGAACGGGCCGTATCCTCGCCTGGTCCGTATCCACGAGTCTTGGCCAAACCGGCGGGGGGGCACCATGCAGGTCGCGGTGGTCGCGCTGGGCAAGGTCGGCTTGCCGCTGGCCGTCCAGTTCGCCGGTGCCGGCCACGCGGTCGTCGGGGTGGACACCGACGCCACGGTCGTCCGCTCGGTCACCGCGGCGAAGGAGCCGTTCCCCGGCGAAGCCGACCTCGCCGAGCGGCTCTCCGCGCTTGTCGCCGCCGGCCGGCTGCGGGCCACCACCCAGTATGCCGAGGCGATCCCGCGCGCTGAGGTGGTCGTGGTCGTGGTCCCCCTGGTGGTGGACGGCGAGGGTGTGCCCGACTTCAGCGCACTGGACGACGCGACCCGCAGTCTCGCTGAGCATCTGCGGCCAGGCACCGTGGTCTCCTATGAGACCACGGTGCCGGTCGGCACTACCCGAGGGCGCTACGCCCCGCTGATCGAGCGCGTATCCGGCCTGAGCGAAGGCAGCGACTCGGGCTTCCACCTGGTCTTCTCACCCGAACGCGTGCTCACCGGCCGGGTGTTCGCAGACCTGCGGCGCTACCCCAAGCTCCTCGGCGGCCTGTCCGAGGCCGGCGCCCAGAGAGCCGCGGAGTTCTATGTCTCGGCGCTGACCTTCGAGGACCGCCCCGAACTGGCCCGTCCCAACGGAGTGTGGGACCTGGGCACCGCGGAGGCGGCCGAGCTCGCCAAGCTGGCCGAGACGACATACCGCGACGTGAACATCGCGCTGGTCAACGAGTTCGCGCGCTTCGCCGACCGGGTCGGCGTTGACCTGGGCGCTGTGATCGATGCCTGCAACTCCCAGCCCTACAGCCACCTGCACCGCCCGGGTATCGCGGTCGGGGGGCACTGCATACCGGTGTACCCGCGGCTCTACCTGGCCGGTGACCCCGAGGCCGCCGTGGTCCGAGCGGCCCGCGAGAGCAACGCCTCGATGCCCGAGTACGCGGTCTCGCGGGCCGCCCAGGTGCTGGGCTCGCTCGAGGGCCTGCGCGTGGTGGTGCTGGGAGCCGCCTACCGGGGAGGGGTGAAGGAGACCGCCTTCTCCGGCGTCGTCGACACCGTCGCCGCGGTGCGACGTCGAGGGGCGCGGGCGCTTGTCCACGACCCGCTCTACTCGGCAGAGGAGCTGGCGGCCCTCGGGTGGGACGCCTACGCCATGGGAGATCCGGTTGACGTCGCCATCGTGCAGGCCGACCACGGTGAGTACGCCGACCTGGGCGCCGACGACCTGCCCGGGCTGCGGTTGTTGCTGGACGGCCGCGGAGTCACCGATGCGGCTCGCTTCGCGGGGGTGCCGCGGCTGACCATCGGTGGGGGTCAGCCACCCGCACACGTCGCTGGTCCATGACACTCGGCCTGCGATGAGCTGGGCTCAGGTGGTGCCGGCGCTGCTGGGCCTGGCTGCGCTGTTCCTGGTGCCCGGGTACGGAGCGCTACGGCTGCTAGGGGTGCGGGGGCTGGTGGCATGGGCGGCGGCCACCGGTGTGACCTCGGCCATCGCCGGAGTGGGTGCGATCCTCGCGGACCTGCTAGGGGTGCGGTGGAGTCTGTGGACCCTGCTCGGCCTCATCGCTGTGGTGTGGCTCGCCGCTGCCGGCCTCGGCATGGTGTTGCGGACGATGCGTGGCTCACCCGCGCGGGTCGCCGGGCAGCGACCCTTCACGACCTCCGAGCACATCTGGCTGGCGGCCGGCAGCGCCCTCGGGGTGGGTGTGCTTGCCGCGGGGATGATGACCGGGATGCGGCACGCTGACCAGCCTCCCCAGGCGTGGGACCCCATCTACCACCTCAACGCCCTGTGGTTCATCCGAGACACGGGCAACGCCTCCAGCCTCGGCGGCCTGGCGCCCTTGTACGCCGACACGATCGCGCCCTACTACCCGACGGTGTGGCACGCCATCGTGGCCGTGGCACCGGGCTTCACGGGGGTGACCGAGGCGGCCAACTCCTCCTCCGTCGTGTTGGGCTCGGTGGTCTGGGTCCTCGGTCTGGTCGCTCTGGCCCGGGTGGTCTGGCCAGGCGAGGCCCTCCCGGCCATGCTGACCCCGGTGCTGGCCGCGACCTATGTCACCTTCCCGGCGGTGGCCATGTCGATGCTCGGGGTCTGGCCGTTCGCGCTGTCGGTGGCCTGCCTGCCGGGCACGGTGGCTCTGCTCGTCTCGACGTTGCGGCACGACCTCGGCGCGAGGCTCCACGCGGCATACGGGCTGGGAGTGGCCGCCGCCGTGGCCGGGGTGGCGCTCTCGCACGGCTCGGGCCTGTTCTCACTGGCGCTGCTCGCGGTGCCGTTGACCGTGGTGCTGGCGGGCCGGCAGGCGGTGCGAGCCTGGCGCCGTGGTCGTCGGCTGCTGGTGCTCGTCGTGACGCTCACCGTGTCGGCTCTGGCGGTGGCGGCGACCGCGTTCGTCATCACGTCCCCGCAGGTAGCCGCGATCGTGGGCTACCGACGCGGGGGCCAGGACAGCTACTGGCCCGGTATCCGGGCCCTGCTGCTGGACCACCCGCTGATCTACGTCTACGACATCACCGCGGTCAACGTCGCCGTCACGATGCTGGTCTTCGTCGGTGTCGGAGTCAGCCTGGCTCGGCGCCGCGCGCGCTGGCTCATCATCGCGCTAGTGGTCGCCGCCGCACTCACCCTGCTGGCCGCCGGGCCCCCGGAGAACCCGCTGCGGGTGCTGGCCGGCTTCTGGTACACCCAGGCCAGCCGGATCAACCAGATCTTCCTGGTGCCGGCCATCATGCTGGCCGCCGGTGGGGGAGCGTGGCTGGTCCGCCGGGTGGCCCGAGGGCCGGGGGTGCCCGTGACCGCGGCCGCCCTGGCGCTGGTCGTCGCCCTCGGAGCCGCCTCGTCCGGTTTTCGGTGGCCGATGCACACCCAGGTCATGGCCTCCACGTACTCCTCCTGGCCCATCGCGTGGGGCACGATGCTGGAGCCGGAGGAGATCGCCATGGTCGATCGCGCCGCCACGACGCTGCCCGACGACGCCGTCGTGCTGGGGGAGCCGACCGCGGGCCTGCCGTTCCTGCTCGCCCGCAGCGACGTCCAGGTCGTCTACCCCCAGCTGACCCCGATCGCGGGTTCACCGGAGCGCCAGCTGCTGGCTCGGGAGTTCGACAGCTGGCCTACCAACCCTGCCGTGTGCGATGCCGTCCGCGCCCTGGGGGTGACCCACGTGTATGCCGACACCCTCACCTTCGCCGAGGGGGCCAAGTGGGAGGAGGAGACCCCGGGTCTGCGACGGATCACGACCCGGCGGCCAGGGTTCGAGTTCGTCGACTCGGGCGGTCACGCCTCACTGTGGCGGTTCACCGGCTGCGGCTAGTGCCATTGTCCGCGAGCGACCAGCACGTCCTTCAACACATCGGCCCGGTCGCTGATCAGCCCGTCAACCCCGAGGTCGAGCAGCTCCTCCATCTGGGCCCGGTCGTTCACCGTCCACACGTGCACCGGCACCCCGGCTGTGTGGGCAGCGGCCAGCGTGGAGGCGGTCACCACGGGGATCCGGCGGTGGGCGATGGGCACCTGCAGGGCGTCGACACTGCGCAACGCCCTACCGGCGAGGCGGCGACCGGTGCGCCCGGGCACGCTGCTCCCGATCCGGAACGCTGCCGCTGCGCCTTGCCCGGCTGAGGTGGCCACCGGGCGGGAGAGACGGCGAAGCACCTCGCGGCGTCGCCGATCAGAGAACGATCCGATGCAGACCCGGTCGTGGGCGCGCGCTCGTTCGATCGCCGCCACCAACGGCACCACGGCGTGGTCGCTCTTGGCGTCGATGTTCAGACGCAGGTCCGGCCACGCGCCGATCAGCTCATCCAGGCGCGGCACCGGTTCCCTGCCATGGATACGTGCACCGGCCACGACGTGCCAGGGCAGGTCGGCGATCGCACCGCGGGCGTCGGTGACCCGGTCCAGGCTGGCGTCGTGCAGCGCGACGGCCACCCCGTCGGCGGTGGCGTGGGTGTCGGTCTCCACGTAGTGGTAGCCGAGCTCCACCGCAGCCGCGAAGGCGGCCATCGAGTTCTCCAACCCCTCGGCAGAGAATCCGCGGTGGGCCATCGCGATGGGGCCCTCATGGTCGAGGTACGAGCTGCGCGCTGCAGGCTGGCTCACGATCCCGGTCGGAACGCCGACCCCACCTGTTCCAAGGCGCCTTCGGTGGCCGGCACGCGGCCGGACTTCACCGCGTGGACCAGTCTCGCGTGGTCGCTCTCGGTCTGGTCGGCGTAGGCCCTGGCGAAGTCGCCCATCGCCCGGTCCACGTTGCGGCCCTGACCGAGGTAGCCGGCGATCATCGACGCCCCGCTGGTGCGAGCATGGCCCTTGGCCAGCAGGTGACCCACGATGCCGGCGTAGTCGGCGAGGGCGCGCCCGTCCAGGGCGTCCAGCGGCACGGTGCCCTTCATGTTGCGGAACTGGCGGACGTAGTACTGCCGGTTGTCCACCGTGGTCCATCCCAGGAGGGGGTCGCTGACCGTCTGCAGCGCCTGTTGGTACTCCACCACGCGCTGGCCCTGGTGGGCGTGCCAGGCGGAGTCGCCGTGGACGTACTTGGCCAGCACCGAGCGCCGCGCCTGTTTCATCTGCAGGAAGACCAGGTCGTCGGCGTTCGAGCCTTCAAGCAGCACCACGTAGGCGCGTAGACCGATACTGCCCACGCCCACCACCTTGTGCGCGATGTCCTGAATCGTGTACCCGCCCAGCACACGGGCCCAGTGCGACTCGATCGTGCCCAGGTACCGGTCCAGCGCTGCACCGATCTGGTCGGCCTTGGTGTCGGTGACCCGCTGGATCAGCGGCGGCTCCTCGGCGATGATCCTGCGCCCCGCGTCCTCGTAGGTGAACTTGGGCACGGCCCGGTCGCTGGTGCGCTTCTTCGCCTTCTTCACCGACCGCTTGATCGTCGTGCGCAGCGACTTCTCGGTGGCGCTCGCGTGCAGCCCCTCCACGTCGAGCCGGTTGTAGGAGCGCTTGAGCAGCGACTGCTCGGCCAGGAGCCTCACCTCGCCCCGATACGCGGCACAGCACGACTCCACGGCCTCACGGCACTGGCTCTCACTCAGCCCGCTCTCGCGACCCGCCACCCAGATGCTGGCGCTCAACCGGCGCACGTCCCACTCCCAGCCCCCCGGGTGCGCCTCGTCGAAGTCGTTGAGGTCCAGCACCAGCTCCCCTTCGGGGGAGCCGTACAGGCCGAAGTTGCCCAGGTGCGCGTCACCGCAGATCACCGGCTGGATTCCGGTGGAGGCCATCGAAGCCACATCGCTGGCCATCACGACGGCGGTGCCACGCAGGAACCCGTAGGGCGAGGAGATCATCCGCCCCACGCGCACCGGGACCAGCTCGTCCACACGACCCCGGTGGGACTGGTTGAGCAAGGTGATGGGATCCGGGCGATCCGACGGGGGGTCCCACACCGCCAGGGCCCGGCGAGGCACCTGCTTGCGCAGCGCCTTTCCCATGGCGCTACGTTCGGCCCTCGTGGTCGGCCGCTGACGCAGCGAGGCGAACGAGGTGCTGTCCGCGTTGGCCAGCACCTGGTGTCCGTTCGTCGTGGCGCTCATCGCACGTCCCTCCTGGGCCGGTGGCTGGCAGTGCCGCTGCGCGGCAGATGGCTGAGACGATCCTGCCAGACGGCACAGACGCTGTGGCAGTATCGAGAACTTCGTTTCCTCTTCTGGAAGGCCCAGGCATGCGCGCAGCCGTCATCACCGCTCCCGGCGCGGTCGCGATCGAGACTGTGCCAGACCCGGCGCCGGCCCCCGGCGAGGTCGTCATCGCCGTGCTGGCCGCCGGGGTCTGCGGGACGGACCTGCACATCCTCGCCGGCGAGTTCGCTCCGAGACTGCCGATCATCCCGGGGCACGAGCTCAGCGGGGAGGTTGTCGCGGTGGGCTCCGAGATCGGCTCAGAGGGCGATCGTCTCCGCGTGGGCGACCGGGTGGTCGTGGACCCCTCCCTGCCGTGTCATGGGTGCCACTACTGTCGGCGCGGTCGGGTCAACCTCTGCGAGCGCTTCGCGGCCATCGGGGTCACCCGTGCCGGCGGGGCCGCCGAGTATGCCGTGGTGCCGGTGCAGAACTGCATCCGGCTGCCCGAGGGCATGGACCCGGTGCACGCCGCCCTGACCGAGCCGGTGGCCTGCGCAGTCAATGCGTTCGACTCGCTGCCGCGGCGACCCGGTGAGCACTACCTGCTCTACGGGGCCGGCACCATGGGGCTGATCATGGCCCGGCTGGCCCTGCGTAGCGGAGCGGCGGGGCTGTGGATGGTCGACCCCCGCAGCGAGCGTCGGGAGGTGGCCCAGGCCATGAGGCTGCCAGCTGTCGCCCCCGGTGACAGCGCCATCGAGGCTCGAAAGCGCGGGCACGACGTGGTCATCGACTGCACGGGGGTGCTGGCGGCGATCGGTGACGGCCTGCCGCGGGTGGCTCCCGGCGGTACGTTCCTGCACCTCGGGGTGCCGCCCGAAGGAGCTCGGGTCGACTACGACGCGCACCGTGTCTACCGTCACGAGATCACGATCACCGGCACCATGTCGGTGCAGCACAGCATGGAGCGGGCCGCCGACCTCCTGGCCGACGACCTCATCGACGCCGAGGTGATGGTCAGTGCTCGGTTCGAGCTCGCGGACTACCCTTCGGCCCTGGACTCTGTGCGCAGCGGGGACGGCATCAAGTCGATGGTCCTGCCTCAGGAATGATCGGCCCGCTTGATGGCGCGGAGCCCAGGCCGGGGAAGGGGTCCCTGCCGGTGAGGTAGTGCCCCGCAGAGTTCAGCGACGCAAGCAACGGCACGGCGAAGAGTGCCCCGGCGACCCCCGCGACCAGCGTGCCCACGGCCAGTGCGATCAGGAGGGCCAGCGGGTGCAAGGCCACAGCGTGTCCCATCAAGAACGGTTGGAGGACGTGGCTCTCGGTCAGGTGAGCACCGATCACGATGGCGACCATGGCCAGGGCGGCCACCGGCCCCGTGGTCGCCAGCACCACCAGCACCGGCAGCACTCCGGAGAGCAGCACGCCGACCAGCGGGACGAACGAGGCGAAGAACGCGACCAGGCCGATCGGAAGGGCTACCGGGGCACCCAACACGAAGACGCCAAGCCCCAGGACGGTGCCGTTGAAGGCGGCGACCACGACCTGGGCCCGGGTGTAGGCCGACAGGCTCCTGACCGCGCGGCGCCCGGCCTGGAAGACAGGCTCTCGGGCCTGGTCGGGCAGGAACGCAGTCACCGCCGCCCAGAGGCTTCGGCCTTGGTAGAGGAAGAAGAACGTCGTGAAGACGCAGATCAACGCCCCGGCAAAGACGTCGACCGTGGTGGTGCCCACCGAGAATATTCGCCCGACGACGACCGAGGAGTCCTTGCTGGCGAGGTCAGCGACCCGCGTGGTCAGCGCACCCAGATCCTGGCCGCTGAGGCTGAGCGGTCCGGTCCGGAGCCAGACGAGCACGGACTCATACCCCTGCAGCGCGTTGGTCTCGATGATGCCGGCCTGTCCGTAGACACGGACGCTGAACAACGAGAACGCCCCGGCAAGCAGGGCGACGAGCCCGACCATGGCGGTCACCACGGACAACGCCGGCCCGGCCGGGGTGCGACGGTGCAACAGCGTCACGACCGGCTGCAACGCCGTGGCGATGAGAAGGGCGACCGCGACGGGGATGATGACGATCGCCAGGGACTCGAGGACACGGAAGAGGATGCCCAGCGCTGCGGCGACGACGACCAGGACCAGCGACCACACTGCGAGGACCTGAAGGCCGTAGGGCAGGTGTGCGGGTTTCACCCACGGGATGCCCCAAGCGGGCTGGCGGTTCTCCACGGGCGACATGCCCTCACCATCCTCCCGAGCATGTGGCTGACCAAGACGCCGCGCCGCGTCGATTCTTGGGTTCGACGCCGCACCGGCCATCCGGGCAGGTGACCCCTTGCCGTAGGAGAACGCGAAGTCAGCACCCTTCCGGCGTCGAAGACTCATGACCGCGGCGTGCCAGCCAGAACGGCGGGATCGCCGGGGCCTTCCTGCCTTGGTGGATGAGGGAGGGCGACGCTGACGAGGTCAGATGTCGCGGAACGTCTGGATGCCGGCGCCGAGGTTGTTCAGCCGCGCCGCGAGGTCCTCGTAGCCGCGGTTGATCACGTAGACGTTGCGCAGCACGGACACCCCGGGTGCGGCCAGCATGGCGAGCAGAATGACCACGCCGGGCCGCAGCGCGGGCGGGCACATGATCTCGCCGGCACGCCACTTGGTCGGTCCCTCGATCATCACGCGGTGCGGGTCCATGAGGTGAACCTTGGCGCCGAGCGTCGTGAGCTCGGTGAGATAGATGGCGCGGTTCTCGTAGACCCAGTCGTGGATCATCGTCGACCCTTGAGCGCACGCGGCGATGATCGCGAAGAAGGGCAGGTTGTCGATGTTCAGCCCCGGGAAGGGTAGCGGGTGGATCTTGTCCAGGGGCGCGTGTAGGGGCCCCGGGACGGTGGTGAGGTCCACCAGCCGGGTGACCCCGTTCGCCGAGGTGTACTCCGAGGTCATCTCGTAGCGCAGACCCATGGTGTCCAGCACGGCGAGCTCGATCTCCATGAACTCGATCGGCACTCTCCTGATGGTGATCTCGCTGCCGGTCACCACGCCCGCCGAGAGCAGGCTCATCGCCTCGATCGGGTCCTCGGAGGGGGAGTACTCGATGTCGACGTTGATCTCCTCGACGCCGCGCACCGTGAGCGTCGTGGTGCCCAGCCCCTCGATCTGGACCCCGAGCGCCATCAGGAAGACACACAGGTCCTGGACCATGTAGTTCGAGCTGGCGTTGCGGATGACCGTGGTCCCCGTATGGCGTGCCGCCGCGAGCAGGACGTTCTCGGTCACCGTGTCCCCGCGCTCGGTCAGCACGATGGGGCGCTGCGGCCATCGGTCCTTCTCGATCGTCGCGTGGTAGGCGCCGTCCGTGGCCACCACGTCGACCCCGAACTGGCGCAAGGCGATCATGTGCGGCTCAACGGTGCGGGTGCCGAGGTCGCACCCGCCCGCATACGGCAGCTCGAAGCGCTCCAGCTCGTGCATCAACGGCCCCAGGAACATGATGATGGTCCGGGTGCGCCGGGCCGCGGCCTCGTCGATCCCGTCCAGGCCCAGGGTCGCTGGCGGCACGATCTCCAGGTCCGAGGAGTCCGGCATCCATCGGATCTTGAACCCGATACTGGTCAGGACCTCGGTGATCCGGTTGACCTCCTCGATCCGGGCGAGGTTGCGCAGGGTGGTGCGGCCCTTGTTGAGCATCGATGCGCACAGCAGCGCGACCGCAGCGTTCTTGGAGGTGCGGACGTCGATCTCGCCGGACAGTCGCACGCCACCGGTGATCCGGAGGTTCTGTGGGACGGAGGTGCTCACCGAGACGATCTCGGAGTCGAGGCTCTCGCCGATGCGGGCCAGCATCTCCAGCGACAGGTTCTGCTTGCCCTGCTCGATGCGGGCAACGGCGCTCTGGCTCGTCCCCAGCAGCCCGGCCAGCTCGGCCTGGGTCAGACTCTGGTGGCGCCGCGCGTCGCGGATGAGGGTGCCGATACGGGACAGGTAGGGCTCGGACATTGGCCCAACCTAGATCACATATGAGATATTTCCCATTCCTGCGTGTCGTCATCCGCACAGGCTCGCAGCGCCTCCAGGACCACGGGCGCGACAATCATCTGCTGCCACGGGCGAGCCCCCGCCTCGGCCAGCGCCTTCTCCACCGACGCGAGGTCCGCCCTCTCCGGCGGGTCCCACAGCACACGGCGCAGCAGATCCGGGGTGATGAGGTTCTCAACCGGGATCTCGTGCCTGACCGACAGGTCCCGCATGAGTGGTTTGGCGGCATTCAGACGGGCGGCCGCATCGGGGTCACGATCGGCCCACGCGCGGGCCGGCGGTGGCCCCGGTGTGCTCACACCGCGCGACGGCAGCTCATCCTCGGGGATGGCGGCGGCTTCGCTGATCGCCCCCAACCATTCCGCTGCGTGCCGACGCAGCCCCTGCTGGGCCCGACGTTGACGGGCGGCACTGGGGTCGGGCTTGGCCGCCGCGAGGTCCTCGCGATGCCGTGGAGCCCGCGCCGCCAGGTCGACCAGAGTGGAGTCAGGCACGATCCGGCCCGGTGAGACGTCGCGTCGCTGGGCGATCTCCTCCCGGGTGTTCCACAGCATCTCGAGCGTGGCCAGGTGCCGACGGGTGCGCAGTGCACGGGTGCCGGAGACGCGGCGCCACGGGTCGGGCTTGGCCCTGGGGCCGGTGAAGGAGGTGAGGGCCTGGAACTCCTGCTGGGCCCACTCGAGCTTGCCTTGCTCGTGCAGATCTCGGACCATCCGGTCTCGCAGCGGCACCAGCAGCTCGACGTCGAGCGCGGCATAGAGCAACCAGGGGGCCGGCAGGGGGCGGGTCGACCAGTCGACCGCGGAGTGCTCCTTGGCCAGCGTGAGGCCGAGGTAGTACTCCAGCACCGAGGACAGCCCCACCTTCGGCAGTCCCGCCAGCCTCGCTCCGAGCTCGGTGTCGAACAGGATGCGGGGCCGCATGCCGAGGGCGGCCAGGCACGGGATGTCCTGCGTCGCGGCGTGCAGGATCCACTCCGTGTCGGCGAGCACGGCGTCGACGGCGGAAAGGTCGGGGCAGCCGACGGGGTCGATGAGATGGGTGCCGCTGCCTTCGCGGCGCAGCTGCACCAGGTAGGCGTCCTGGCCGTACCGGTAGCCGGAGGCACGTTCGGCGTCCACGGCCACCGGCCCGGACCCCCCGGCCAGCGAGGCGACGACCTCCGCGAGCCCAGCCTCGTCGTCGACGACCCCTGGGACGCCCTCACGCGGAGCGGCCAAGACCTCGAAGGTCTCGGCCTCGAGGTCCGGTTCGGTCGGTTCGGCCACGGGCTCAGCGACGCATGCCCGGTAGGGCAACGACGCCTTCCGGCAGTGGCGGAAGGCCCGCGATCGTGCACAGCAGGTCCCCCCACGCCTGGACGTGGCCGTCCAGCTCGGTGGCGGCATCGACCTCGGGTGTCCACGACGCGCGGATCTCCAGCTCGACCACCGGCTCCCGGTCGGACAACGCCCCGAAGCTCTGTGAGGTCACTCCCGTCACGGTGCCGGCCTCGGCGCTCCAACTCAGCCCGCGCGCCTGCAGCGCCTCGGTGAGCCATGACCAGCCGACCTCCCCGGCCAACGGGTCGCCCCCGACCTCGGGCTCCATCGTGGTCTTGGCGTAGGTCACCGCGCGCCACTGGCCCTCCCAGGGCTCAGGCCCGGAGGGATCGAACAGCAGCACGAACCGGCCCACGCCGATCGGGTCCGCCGGCACGACGGCTCCGCTGTCGTGACCCGGCACGACCTCGCCGGCGAGCGCCACCGCGTGAGGAGCCAGGCGGGTGGGCGCCGGCAC
This sequence comes from Ornithinimicrobium sp., assembly GCA_049683875.1. Classification (GTDB taxonomy): domain Bacteria; phylum Actinomycetota; class Actinomycetes; order Actinomycetales; family Dermatophilaceae; genus Ornithinicoccus. Next base: position 38,731 of record JBAUJO010000001.1, on the reverse strand, counting down.
CTCCTCGATGAGCAGCTCCGGTCGCATGGTGGCGTGGCGCAGGGCCTCCAAGGCGCTGTCGAACGTCGTCGCGTCGCGCGAGCCGCCGTCCTCCCTCGCGGGGGGACGACCGGGCTGAATACGGCTGACCACCTGCTCAGGGTAGGCCGAGGGCGGCGTCGGGGGCGGAGCGCAACGCCGGAAGAGCGTGCGAGGATCGCCCGGTGACCACGACCTCCGCGCCGGACGCTCGGGACAGCGACCTGGTCCGCGCCGCGCGGGGCCTGCCGGTCCGCAGGACACCGGTGTGGTTCATGCGTCAGGCGGGACGCTCGCTTCCGGAGTACCGCGCGGCCCGCGAGGGGGTCGAGATGCTGGCCGCCTGTCGGACTCCGGACCTGGTCACCGAGATCACCCTGCAGCCGGTGCGCCGACACGGCGTCGACGCCGCGATCCTGTTCAGCGACATCGTGGTGCCTCTGCACGCGGTCGGCGTCGAGGTCGACATCCGCGCCGGGGTGGGACCGGTGATGGCTCATCCGTTCCGGAAGCGGTCCGACCTCGACCGCATCCCCGAGCTGAGCGCCGAGATGATCCCCGACATCGGCGAGGCCGTGCGCCAGCTGACCGTCGAGCTCGGCACGACTCCGCTCATCGGCTTCGCGGGAGCCCCGTTCACTCTGGCTTCCTATCTGGTCGAGGGAGGGCCCTCGAAGAACCACGAGCAGACGAAGGCGCTGATGCACGGCGATCCGGACCTGTGGCACGCGTTGTGCTCCCGCCTGGCCCAGATCTCAGCGCGGTTCCTGGCGGTGCAGGTCGAGGCGGGTGCCAGCGCCGTTCAGCTGTTCGACTCCTGGGCCGGCTTCCTGTCGCGCCGTGACTACCGGGAGTTCGTGGAGCCGCACAGCGCGTTCGTGCTCCGCGCCCTGGCTGACACCGGGGTGCCCCGGATCCACTTCGGCGTCGGCACTGGTGAGCTGCTGACCGACATGGCCGACGCGGGGGCCGACGTGATCGGCGTGGACTACCGCACCGACCTGCCGAGCGCCCTGGCGCGCACCGCGGGCCGGTACGCGGTGCAGGGAAACCTCGACCCGGCGCTGCTCTTCGCCCCGTGGGGTGTCATCGAGACCCAGGTCCGGCGGATCCTGGAGGAGGGTCGGTCGGCGCCAGGACACATCTTCAACCTCGGTCACGGAGTGCTGCCGGCGACCGACCCTGAGGTGCTGACCCGCGTCGTCGAGCTGGTGCACGAAAGGCGCGTTCAGCCAGGGGATATGTGACCTGAGACACGTTTCGTAGGGTCCGCGGCTATGATGTGGGGTTGTCGGCGTCCCTGTCGGCGAAAAACCGAGACCACGGTGAGGTGACCGCATGGCTGAGGATCGCCCGAATACACGCGATTCCAAGAATGGCGCAACTGCCCAGGGGGCGGACAGCGCCCGGGAGAGATCGAAAGCTGAGAAGGTCGCCGACGCCGGCCGCAAGACCAAGCAGGTCGCCCGTGACGTCAATGAGGTGAGCTATCCCCATGGCATCCACCCGGCCCTCGTGCCGGGGGTCTCGATCGAGGACCAGCGAGTGCGCTACGGCACGGACAAGGTGGTCTTCGGGGCCACGGCGGTCTCGATCGTGGCCTTCATCACCTGGGGGATCACGAACACCGAGGGTCTGCAGTCCGCCTCGGACACCGCGCTGACCTGGGTGGTGGAGAACGTCGGCTGGATGTTCAACCTCTTCGCCATCATCGCCGTGGTGTTCATGCTGTTCGTCGGGTTCACCCGCCTCGGCAAGATCAAGCTCGGGTTGGACGACGAGAAGCCGGAGTTCACCCGCGCTTCGTGGCTGGCCATGCTGTTCAGCGCCGGAATGGGCATCGGTCTGCTCTTCTTCGGCTCCTACGAGCCGATGACGTACTACCTCAGCCCGCCCCCGGGCACGGTCGAGCCCGAGACCATCGAGGCCATGCACACGGCGCTGGCGCAGACCACGTTCCACTGGGGTCTGAACGCCTGGGCCATGTATGCCCTGGTCGGTGGCGCGGTGGCCTACGGCGCGTATCGGCGCGGGCGCGTGCCGCTGATGTCCAGCATCCTGGAGCCGGTCTTCGGCGCGAAGCACGCCCGTGGCCCGGCGGGCAAGGTGATCGACATCTTCGCGATCATCGCCACGCTCTTCGGCACCGCGGTCTCCTTGGGGATCGGCGCGCTGCAGATCGGCCGCGGCATCGAGATCGTCTCCGGCGTCGGACCGTTGGGCAACACGGCGATCATCGGCATCATCGTGGTCCTGAGCATCGCCTTCATCGCCTCGGCCGTCTCCGGGGTGTCCAAAGGGATCCAGTGGTTGTCGAACATCAACATGATCCTGGCCGTGCTGCTCGGGCTGTTCATCTTCATCGGTGGCCCGACGCTGTTCCTGCTGAACTTCGTGCCCTCGGCCATGCTGGAGTACCTGCGCGACCTGCCGATGATGATGGGTCGTTCGGCCTCCCGTGGTGACGAGGCGGCAGCGTTCGTCAACGCCTGGACCGTCTTCTACTGGGCCTGGTGGATCTCCTGGACGCCCTTCGTCGGCATCTTCATCGCGCGCATCTCCCGTGGCCGCACGCTGCGTGAGTTCGTGACCGTGGTGCTGTTGGCCCCGACGCTGGTGTGCTTCATCGCTTTCGCCATCTCAGGAGGCACGGCGATGAAGCTGCAGTTCGACGGTGACGCGAACATCGCCGGCGCGGAGTCCCCGCAGGACATGCTGTTCCGGATGTTGGACGCGCTGCCCGCGGCCGGCATCACCTCCATCGTGGTGATGTTCATGCTGGCGATCTTCTTCATCACCAGTGCCGACTCCGGCTCGTTGGTCATGGGCATGCTGTCCCAGCGCGGCAAGAAGGAGCCGGACACCCTCGTGGTCATCTTCTGGGGTGCCTGCCTGGCCGGTATCGCGATCGTGATGCTGCTGATCGGTGGCAACCAGGCCTTGGCAGGGTTGCAGAACCTCGTCATCGTCTCGGCGTTGCCGTTCGCGTTGGTGCTGTTCGTCATGCTGTTCGCGTTCGCGAAGGACCTGCGGACCGACCCGATGATGATCCGGCAGCGCTTCGGTGAGCACGCCTTGGACGAGGCCGTGCAGAGCGGGGTTCGCACCCACGGTGACGACTTCGGCATCGAGACAGGCCTGGCGAAGGACGGCCGGGGCGCGGGTTACGACTTCGACTCCACCTCCGATGAGTACACCTCCTGGTACCAGCGGTACGACGAGGACGGCAACCCGATCGACTACGACTACGCCAGCGGGAGCTTCTCCACGCCGCAGTCGGAGGCCGTGCACGAGGACGAGGGCGTGCGCACCATGGTCGACGAGGAGGCGGAGGCCGAGCGGGAGCCGGCCAGGCGTATCCAGTAGGTGAGCCCGCGCGTCGTCGTCGTTGGAGGCGGTATCAGTGGCCTGAGCGCAGCCTGGTCCCTGTGCACCGACCACCCCGAGCTCGACGTGTGGGTGCTCGAAGGAGCCAGCCGTGTCGGAGGCAAGATCCGACGCGGCTGGCTTCCTCGCGTCGAGCTCGATGTCGACGTCGGGGCGGAGTCGGTGCTGGCGCGCCGGCCCGAGGCGCTCGACCTCATCGGCGAGGTCGGGTTGGAGTCTTCGCTCGTGCACCCTCGCACCAGCACCGCATCCCTGGTGAGCCGGGGAGCGCTGCGGCCGTTGCCCAGCGGGACCATGATGGGCATCCCGGCCGATGTCCGTGCGTTTCGCGGCCTCCTCACCGGCGATGAGCTCGGGCGAGCGCAGGCGGAGGCGGTGCCTACGCCTGCGCCTGGCCGCGCGGTCGACATCTCGATCGGTGACCTGGTCGCCGCTCGACTGGGCGACGCGGTGGTCGACCGAGTCGTCGAGCCGTTGCTCGGTGGGGTGTACGCCGGGCACGCACGCCGTATCTCGGCCGCGGCCGCACTACCCGCCGCTTTCGCCGCCCATCGCGACGGGGTGGCCCTGACCGAGGCCGCTGGACGTGCGCTGCCACCGCGGCGCCAAGGCCCGCAGCCTCCCGTCTTCGCGGGCTTGAGCTCTGGGATGTTCACCTTGCCTGAAGGTCTTGTCGGCGCGCTGGAAGGACGTGGAGCAAGCGTGCGCACCGGGGTGACGGTGCGCGAGCTGGAACGGTCGGCGGATGGGTTCACCTTGAGGTGCGGGCCGGTGACAGAGCCGGAGACCATCACCGCCGACGCCGTGGTGGTGGCGGTTCCTCCGGCTCCGGCTGCACGGCTGCTCACGGAGGTGGCTCCGGCAGCGGCGCTCGCTCTCGCGCAGGTGCAGACGGCGTCGATGGCCATCCTCACCCTGGCTCTGCCGCAGAGCTCGATGCCTGCTGTGCAGGGGTCGGGGCTCCTGGTGCCACCCATCGAGGGCTTCAGCGTCAAGGCCGCCACCTACAGCAGCGAGAAGTGGGACTGGGTCGACCAGCAAGGTGCGGGGTCCGCTGGCGGCGCCGTGTCCCTGCTGCGGGCCTCGGTGGGCCGGCACGGTGAGGAGTCGGTACTGCAGCGTGACGACAACGCCCTGGTCGACCTGGTGCTGAGGGACCTGCGCACCATGGGAGTCGCGCTGCCCGACCCCGTGGACGCTCTGGTGCAGCGGTGGGGAGGGGCGCTGCCGCAGTACGAGCCGGGGCACCTCGACCGCGTCGCCTCGGTACGCGCCGCGGTGGCCGGGGTGCCGGGGCTGGCGGTTGCCGGGGCGACCTACGACGGCGTCGGCATACCCGCCTGCATCGGCTCGGGGCGGGCCGCGGCCGAGCAGGTGGCTGCGTCACAATGGGCGGCATGACCGTCACCGGACCGACCGAGCCCGCACGACCCTCGCCGGAGCAGGTCGACCAGATCAACTCCGGGGTGCGGTACGCGATGTACTCGGTCTTCCGCTTCTCGCGCCGGATGGACCCTTCACGCTCAGGCGTCGCCGCGCAGGTCGAGAAGCTGATGCGAGACATCGAGTCCAAGGGGGTCGTGGTGCGAGGTTTCTACGACCTCTCCGGACTTCGGGCCGACGCCGACGTGATGATCTGGTGGCACGCCGAGACGGTCGAAGCGGTGCAGTCGGCCTACCAGCGCTTCCGGCGCACCGAACTGGGCAAGCACACCGAGCCGGTGTGGTCCCAGGTGGCTCTTCACCGGCCGGCGGAGTTCAACAAGGGACACGTGCCGGCCTTCTTGGCGGGGGAGGGGCCGCGCGGCTATCTGTGTGTGTACCCGTTCGTGCGGTCATACGAGTGGTACCTCATGGACGCCGGGGAGCGCAGCGCGATGCTGCGCGAACACGGGCTCGCGGCCAAGGACTACGGCGACGTGCGCGCCAACACCCTGTCCTCCTTCGCGCTGGGGGACTACGAGTGGATCCTGGCCTTCGAGGCCGACGACCTGACCAGGATCGTCGACCTCATGCGCGAGCTGCGCAACACGCGCGCACGGTTGCACGTACGCGAAGAGGTGCCGTTCTACACCGGGCCCCGGGTGGGGGTCGAGGCCATCGTGCAGGCGGCGCCGTAGCGGCGCACAGCTTGCACCTAATCGGCGGCGGTCAAGGTCATGCTGATCGAGTTGATGCAGTAGCGCTGGTCGGTCGGCGTGTCGTAACCCTCGCCCTCGAAGACATGGCCGAGGTGGGAACCGCAGTTGGCGCAGCGGACCTCGGTGCGCGTGCGACCGAAGGACCGGTCCTTGACGTACTCGACCCGCTCCTCTGCGAGCGGAGAGTAGAACGAGGGCCACCCGCAGTGACTCTCGAACTTGGTGTCACTGCGGAACAGCTCGTAGCCACACGCCCGGCAGTTGTACACCCCGGTGGTGGTGGTGTCGGTGTACTCCCCGACGAACGGACGCTCGGTGCCCGCCTGGCGCAGCACGTCGTACTCAGCGGGGCTGAGCTGGGCCTGCCACTCCTGCTCGGACTTGCTCACGGTGTAGTCATGACGGTTTTTCTCCTTCATACCGCTGCCAACACCACATCGCAGGTGCATCTTCCCCGCCGTGCTCGGACGCGGCCCGGTAGCGTGCATCCATGGCCGCCTCCCGCACCTTGACCGTGCTGGGGCCAGACGGTGCCGAGCGCTCGGTGCGCCTCAGCAGCCCCGACCGCGAGGTATGGCCGGCCACCGATGGCGCTCCGGCGGTCACCAAGGCCGACCTGGCCGAATACGTGCAAGCCGTAGGACCGGCGCTGGTGCGCGCGATCGGCGACCGTCCGGTCACCCTGCAGCGGTTTCCCACCGGCATCACAGGGGAGGAGTTCTACTCCAAGAACCCACCCAAGGGGGTGCCCGAGTGGGTGCGCACGACCACGTGCACCTACCCCTCCGGTCGGCAACACCCCCAGCTCGTGGTGGACGAGGTCGCCACCGCCGTGTGGGCGGTGCAGATGAACACCATCACCTTCCACCCGTGGCCGGTGCGCACGAGCGACAACGACTCGCCCGACGAGATCCGCATCGACCTCGACCCGCAACCCGAGCGATCCTTCGGCGACGTGGTGGAGGTGGCTCAGGGTCTGCGCGAGGTGATGCACGACGCCGGCCTGCGTCCCTTCGTGAAGACCACGGGCAACCGGGGGGTGCACGTGCACGCGGCCATCGCCCCGCAGTGGGAGTTCCTCGTCGTGCGGCACGCGGTCATCGCCATCGCCCGCGAGCTCGAACGGCGGATGCCACAGCTCGTCACCACCGCATGGTGGAAGGAGGAGCGCGGCGAGAAGGTGTTCGTCGACTTCAACCAGGCCTGTCGCGACAGGACGCTGGCAGCCGCCTACAGCCCTCGCCCCTTGCCCGGCGCGCCGGTCTCCACCCCCGTGGACTGGGACGAGCTGCCCGGCCTGGACCGGCACACGTTCACCGTGCACACCGTGCCCCAACTTCTGCAGGAACGGGGTGACCCTTGGGCGGACCTGCACAGTGAGCCGGGGAGCCTCCACGAGGCGCTCGCCTGGTGGGAGGCCGACGTCGGGCGTGGGCTGGGCGAGATGCCTTTTCCTCCGGACTACCCGAAGATGCCCGGCGAGCCGAAACGCGTCCAGCCCTCCAGGTCACGCGACTGACCTGCAGTCTCATACTCGTCGAGCGACCTAGCGTGAGAGCACACCGTTCTCTCGCGGGATGCCCTGCTGGCGCGGCTTGACCTCCTAGCCCTCGGGGAGTCGTTCGCGCGGACGCTCAAGGCCAAAGGCAGAAGCCGACGGAACGCGGGTGTTGTACGGGCTGTCGATCGAGTTCTAAGCGGAGCCGATGCCGTACTCCCTATAGCGGCTGACCTGGCCGCGGATGAACCAGAACAACAGGAAGGCAATGAGGATGACCCCGACGTTGCCGAGCGCGGCAATCTGCTCCAGGCCCACCGTGTCGTCGCCCGGGACGCCCACCTCGTCGACCCCGCCTGTGCGCAGGATGATCGAGGGGTCGGTCGTGGCATGTAGCAGGATCGGCCAGATCAGGTTGCGGGTGACGCGAAGAGTGAAGTACATCGCGATGCCGAAGAAGAACGTGTAGACGATGAGAACGGCACCGGTCTGCAGGGGCTTGCCCTGAGCCGACAGGATGTGCAAGATCGCGAACAGCAGCGAGGACAGCACCGCTACCCAGAACTCCTTGTAGCCCGCACGGCGCAGCGAGTTCACGAACAGGCCTCGCGCGAGCACCTCCTCACCCAGGCCGACCAGCAGACCCAGCGCAAGGACCGCCACGACGGTGCCGATCGCGTAGTTCGAGTACTCGGCTGATGCGAAGGACAACCCGTTGAAGACCAGCACCAGGATGGGCACGATCCACATCCACCAACCACGCGTGAGGGCGGGCTGAGCTCGGAACAACTGCCCCCACCACCCGATCGTTACCGCCAAGATGATGACGGCGAGCGTCGCGAGGCCGACAGGGAAGATGAGCTCGATGAGCACGTTCTTGGGGGAGGTGATCGCACCGCCCTCGTCAACGGCGTCACTGAACAGGGCCCCTGCCAGCTTCGCCGCACCGAAGCTCACGGCGACGTAGATCAGTGCTATGACGGCGGCCTTCCAGAAACCGCCTCTGTCGAAGAATCCTGGCCGTACGGCGTCGGTCTCGCGAGCTTCCATCTCATGCCTCCTCAGCGCCGCTGCACGACAGGCACTCTACCGAAAGCGGAAACCTGAACCGGGGCTTGACCTTTGATGGCCTCACAGAGGGGTGTAGTCGCGGCCTGCGCCCGCCGGTCTCAGAAGAGATCTGGCGATGTCATTGGTGAGGTTGGTGGACCTCAGCCACCATGCTCGGCACGTCCCAGGCCACTTCCACCTCGACGTGGACGTCGCCCGAGAACGACCTGTCCAACCGGCGCTGCTCTACCGTAAGCAGGTCGGACCCAGTATGTGCAGGGCGTCGCGAGCCTCGGCGGGTGCAACCGAGCCGCAAACGCACCGACTAGGCGCTCAGCACTCGATCACGTTGACGGCCAGGCCGCCAGTCGAGGTCTCCTTGTACTTCACCGACATGTCGGCCCCCGTCTGGCGCAAGGTCTCCACCGCCTGGTCCAGGCTGACCCGGTGCGTCCCGTCCCCGCGCAGGGCCAACCTCGAGGCGGTCACCGCCTTAACCGCGGCCACGGCGTTGCGCTCGATGCAGGGCACCTGTACGAGGCCACCGACCGGGTCGCAGGTGAGCCCCAGGTTGTGCTCGAGACCGATCTCAGCGGCGTTCTCGACCTGCCCCGGGGTGCCACCGAGCACCTCGGTCAGACCTGCGGCAGCCATCGCGCAGGCAGACCCGACCTCACCCTGACACCCGACGTCGGCGCCGGAGATCGAGGCGTGCTCCTTGATGATGATGCCGATGGCGGCTGCGGCGAGCAGGAACCGGATCACGCCGTCCTCGTCAGCATTCGGCACGAAGTGCCAGTAGTAGTGCAGTACGGCCGGGATGATTCCCGCAGCACCGTTCGTGGGAGCCGTGACCACACGCCCACCGGCGGCGTTCTCCTCGTTGACCGCGATGGCGTACACGCTGAGCCAGTCGACCGCGCTCAGCGTGTCCGAAGCCGATCCACCCCGCTGGGCAATCGTCACGAGATCTTGATGCAGGCGTGGAGCACGGCGGGCTACGCGCAGCGCCCCCGGCAGGACACCCTCAGCCTGACATCCGCGGGACACGCATCCCTGCATGACGGACCAGATCTGTAGCAGCGCCTGCCGTGTCTGCTCACGCGGTCGTATCGCGTCCTCGTTGCGGGCCATGATCTGGGCCACGCTCGCGCGCTCGGCATTGCACCATCGCAGCAGCTGCTCAGCCGAGTCGAACGGGTGGGGCACGTCGAGGTCAGGACCGCCACCCAGCGCGATGTCGTGTTCGTCGACCACGAAGCCGCCGCCGATGCTGTACATCGTCACGGAGGTGATCTCACGATCACCGTCCCAGGCGGTGAAGGTCAGACCGTTGGAGTGGGCGGGTAACACCTGACGAGGGTGAAACCGCAGGTCCAGGCCGGGGTCGAAGGCGATCTCGTGCCGACCGTCGATACACAGCTGATGGTGCTGGTGAATGTGCGCCACCCTGATGACCATCTCGGCGGGTTCGACCGTCTCGGGGGCCGAACCTTCCAGGCCGACCAGTATGGCGCCCTCGGTTCCGTGACCCTTTCCCGTTGCCCCCAGCGAGCCGTAGAGGTCAACGCTGACCCGGTCGACGCGGCTCAGCACGCCACGCATGTCCAAGGATGCCGCGAACATTCCCGCCGCGCGCATGGGGCCGACGGTGTGCGACGACGAGGGGCCGATACCGACCGTGAAGAGATCGAGGACGCTCAGCGTCATGGGTTGTTCACACTGCTCGGCCTCCCACCTGCTGACCGAAGCGGGAACCTGCCTCCTTTGATGAGACTCAGTGTGACTGGCCGGGCTCAGGAAGGGAAGCGTGCCGCGCCCGACTCAGCGCGGCACGCTCACCTCATCTCAGCGCCGTTTCGCGTCAGAGGCGACGGCCCTTACGGGTGACCTTGTTGACGAGGCGACCGACGCCTCCCGCTCCACCGCCAGAGCGGGCCCTTCCCGGTGATCCGGTCCCGCCTGGTGCTCCGGTGCCGCCTGGTGCTCCGCCACGACGACGGCCGCCACCAGTAATGCTGCTGACGACTCTGTTGACAATGCTCACGGGGTCCTCCTTGACCGATGTACCGATGTTTGTGCACCGTATCCCGGTCCAGCACCTAGCGCAGGACGACACGGCTATACGGCAGGATGGAGTGGTGGACCTGCCCGTCATGCCGCCGGTGAAACCGATGCTGGCCAAACCCGCCCCGAGCATCCCGGCTGGGCAGATGTATGAGCCCAAGTGGGACGGGTTCCGGTCGATCATCTTCCGCGACGGCGACGAGGTGGTGATCGGCAGCCGCAACGAGAAGCCGATGACCCGGTACTTTCCCGAGGTGGTGGAGGCCGTGCTGGCCAACTTCCCTGCGCGCGCAGTGGTCGACGGAGAGATCGTCGTGGCCAACCTCGCGGCGAACCACCTGGACTTCGAGGCGCTGCAGCAGCGCATCCATCCGGCCGACTCGCGGGTACGACTGCTCGCCGAGCAGACCCCTGCCGCGTTCGTAGCCTTCGACCTCCTGGCAAGGGGGGAGGAGGACCTCCGCGGGGCGGGGATGCGTCACCGCCGGCAAGCGTTGGAGCGTGCCTTCGCCGACGCGCAGGCCCCGATCCACCTCACCCCCCTGACCGAGGACGAGCAGGAGGCGCAGCGGTGGTTCGAGACCTTCGAGGGTGCCGGGTTGGACGGGTTGATCGCCAAGGCGCCCGAGATCACCTACCAGAGCGACAAGCGGGTGATGACCAAGATCAAGCACACGCGCACCGCTGACTGCGTGGTAGCCGGATACCGCGTGCACAAGTCCGGGCCGGACGCGATCGGCTCGCTGCTGCTCGGGCTCTACGACGACGCCGGCACGCTGGCCAGCGTCGGGGTGGTCGGCGCGCTACCGATGGCCCGGCGCAAGGCGCTGTTCGCCGAGCTGCAGCCGATGGTGGCGCAGTGGGAGGACCATCCGTGGAACTGGGGGGCGCACGAGGCGGGCGAGCGGACTCCGCGCAAGAACGAGACCTCACGGTGGAACGCGGGCAAGGACCTCTCGTTCGTGCCGCTGCGCCCCGAGCGGGTGCTGGAGGTCAAGTACGACTACATGGAAGGGGCACGGTTCCGGCATACCGCGCAGTTCGTGCGCTGGCGCCCCGACCGGCAGCCCTCCAGCTGCACCTACGCCCAGCTCGAGCGGCCGGTGGACTTCGACCTCGCCGAGGTGCTGGAATCCCGATGAAGAAAGGGACCAACCCGAAGGCCGTCATGGCCACCGCGATCACCGGGGTCAGCGTCGGGGTGATCTCCGCGGTGACGTCGCTGTCGATCGCGACGTACTTCGCGCGACGCATCATCACCCCCGAGCACGAGAAGAAGGACAACGTCACCGTGCTCGAAGTCGATGACGGGACGGTGACCCTGCGAGCGGAGCCGCACACGATGGCCGCCGGCAGCTATGGGCTGTGGCTGGACCGAGGAGCCGGTCATGCTCGCCTGGGCGAGGTCCTCAGCCGTGATCTCAGCGCGCGTCGAAGCGCTGAGCACACCGTCACCCGTGAGGTGCTCGGCGTGGACATGGGCGTGCTCGCGCCGGGGCCTGCCCGCTGGAACGGCTACTTCTACTGCGGCACCCCGCAGACGGCCTTGGGGTTGGACTACGAGGACGTGGTCGTGCGCAGCGACATCGGGCTGATGCCGGCCTGGCGGGTGCGCCCGGAGCACGACGACGGACGGTGGGCGATCCTGGTCCACGGGCGCAGTGCGCGGCGTGAGGAGACGCTGCGGGCGGTGCCGGTGCTGCGACGGCTCGGGTTCACCTCGCTGATTCCGATGTATCGCAACGACGACGGGGCGCCGGCCAGCATCGACGGTCGCTACAACCTCGGCCTGTCGGAGTGGCGCGACATCGAGGCCGCCATCCGGTACGCCGCCCTGCACGGTGCGCGTGACATCGTGCTGATGGGCTGGTCGATGGGGGCGGGCATCGTGCTGCAGACCCTGGACTGCTCCCCGATGGCCGGATGGGTCGACCGCGTCGTGCTCGACGGGCCGGTGATCGACTGGGGCGACGTCATCTCCTACCAGGCCGAGGTCAACAAGCTCCCGCCGCTGGTGGACGGCCTGGCCAAGACGCTGCTCGCCCGGAAGGTCACCCGCAGGCTGGTCGGCATCGCCGAGCCGATCGACATCGCCGTGACGAACTGGGTCTCCCGCGCGCAGGAGCTGCGTCACGCCATCCTGCTCATCCACTCCCGGGCCGACGACGTGGTGCCCTACGGGCCCTCGCAGTCGCTGGCGCAGGCCCGCCCGGACCTGGTGAGCCTGGCGTTGTGGGATGACGCGTTGCACTGCCGCGAGTGGAACACCGACCCGCAGCGCTGGGAAGGGTTGGTAGAGGACTTCCTCGGTGCGCCGGGTCAGCCCACCGATCCCCCGGGCGCAGCCCTCAGCGGTGTGCCACGATGACGAGATGGGCAAGAAGACGAAGAAGTCGAAGAGCTCCAAGACGCCGTTCACCGATGCGCTGAAGGTGGGGGAGGGGTTCCAGCTCAGCGACGTCAGCCCCCGCAGCACGCCCGCGTTCTCAGGCAAGAAGAAGCACGGTGAGCGCGAGCTCGCCGCTCACGGCTCGGAGGTCGACGCCCTGCAGGAGCGGCTCTACGCCCACGGTCAAAGCGGCGGCGAGCAGCGGATCCTGCTCGTCATCCAGGGCATGGACACCTCGGGCAAGGGTGGCATCATGCGGCACGTCGTCGGGCTCGTCGACCCCCAGGGCGTGCAGCTCACCTCGTTCAAGGCTCCCACGGCGCAGGAGCAGCGCCACCCCTTCCTGTGGCGCATCCGCAAGGCCCTGCCGGACGCAGGGATGCTGGGGGTGTTCGACCGTTCGCACTATGAGGACGTGCTGATCGTGCGCGTCCACGACCTCATCCCGCCCGCGCAGTGGAAGCGGCGCTACGCCACCATCAACTCCTTCGAGGAGAAGCTCGCCGCCGAGGGCACCACGATCATCAAGGTGATGCTGCACGTGTCGAAGGAGGAGCAGAAGGAGCGACTGACCGAACGGCTGGACCGCCCGGACAAGCACTGGAAGTACAACCCCGCCGACGTCGACGAGCGAGGCCACTGGGAGGAGTACCAGGGCGCCTACGCCGCGGCTATCGACCGTTGCTCCACCGAGCACGCGCCGTGGTTCGTGGTCCCCGCCGACCGCAAGTGGTACGCACGCCTGGCGGTGCAGCAGCTGCTGCTGGAACATCTACAGTCACTGGAGCTGAAGTGGCCCGCTGCCGACTTCACGGTAGCGACCGAGAAGGCCCGGCTCGCTAGGAGCTAGGAGCTAGACGCCGGCGAGACACTACCGGCACGACACGACCCCCCTAGGACTCGACCGGGTTCCCGGTGAGCACGACCATCGAGCGCGGCGCCAGGGTATGCGTCGAGCACGGCGCCCAGGTCGGCGCCTGCTCCGGTCGGTCGGCGGCCACGACGTCGGTGTCGATGACTACGGTCCACTCCTTGACGTCGATGCCGCTGGGCACGGTGTAGTCGATGGGCTCGTGCCAGGCGTTGAACAGCAGCAGGAAGTGGTCATCGACCACCGCCCGACCCTTGCTGTCCGCGGTGGGAATGGCATGACCGTTGAGGAAGACCTGAAGGGTGCTGCGCGAGTTGTCCCAGGCGTGGTCGTCCATCCAGGTGCCCTCGGGGGTGTACCAGGCGATGTCGCCCAGGTCGCTGATGCCACCGTGGTCGGCGTCGCCGGCGAAGAAGCGGCGCCGCCGGAAGACGGGATGCTCGCGGCGCAACGCGATCAGGGAGGTCGTGAAGTCAAGCAGGTCCTTCTGCGAGTCCTCGAGGTCCCAGTTGACCCAGGCCAGCTCGTTGTCCTGGCAGTAGACGTTGTTGTTGCCCTGCTGGGTCCGGCCCAGCTCGTCGCCGTGCAGCATCATCGGCACCCCCTGGCTCAGCATCAGGGTGGCCAGGTAGTTCTTCTGCTGGCGCAGCCGAAGAGCGATGATCTCGGGGTCGTCGGTCGGGCCCTCGACTCCGGAGTTCCACGACCGGTTGTGGCTCTCGCCGTCGTTGCCGCCCTCACCGTTGGCCTGGTTGTGCTTGTCGTTGTAGGAGACGAGGTCGCGCAGGGTGAAGCCGTCGTGCGCGGTGACGAAGTTGATCGAGGCGTACGGGCGGCGCCCCGAGTGCTCGTACAGGTCGGAGGAGCCGGTCAGCCGGGAGGCGAACTCGCCCAGCGTCGAGGGCTCCCCACGCCAGAAGTCGCGAACGGTGTCCCGGTACTGCCCGTTCCACTCGGTCCACAGCGGAGGGAAGTTGCCGACCTGGTAGCCGCCGTCGCCGAGGTCCCACGGCTCGGCGATCAACTTGACCTGGGAGATGATCGGGTCCTGCTGGATGATGTCGAAGAACGCGGACAGCTTGTCCACCTCGTGGAACTGCCGGGCGAGGGTGGCGGCAAGGTCGAAGCGGAACCCGTCGACGTGCATCTCCGTGACCCAGTAGCGCAGCGAGTCCATGATGAGCTGCAGCACGTGCGGGCTGCGCATCAGCAGGCTGTTTCCCGTGCCGGTGGTGTCGTAGTAGTGCGACTTGGCGCTCTCCACGAGCCGGTAGTACGAGGCGTTGTCCAGGCCACGGAAGGCCAGCGTGGGGCCCATGTGGTTGCCCTCCGCCGTGTGGTTGTAGACGACGTCGAGGATCACCTCGATGTCGGCGTCGTGCAGCGCCTTGACCATCGACTTGAACTCGGTGACCTGCTGACCTCGCTGGCCGTAGGCGGCGTACCCGTTGTGCGGTGCGAGAAAACCGATGGTGTTGTAGCCCCAGTAGTTGGCCAGGCCCTGGTCGACGAGATGGCTGTCCTGGACGAACTGGTGCACCGGCAACAGCTCGACCGCGGTGACGCCGAGGTCTTTGAGGTGGTCGATGATCGCAGGGTGAGCAAGACCGGCGTACGTCCCCCGGATCTCCGCCGGCACCTCGGGGTGGGTCTGGCTCAGGCCTTTGACGTGCGCTTCGTAGATCACGCTGTCGTGGTACTCGTGACGCGGGGGACGGTCGTGACCCCAGTCGAAGAAGGGGTTGATGACGACCGAGTGCATCGTCTGCCGCGCGGAGTCCTTCTTGTTGTATGACGTCGGGTCGCCGAACGTGTAGCCGAACAGGGCCTGGCCGCTGTGGGTCTGTCCTTCCATGGCCTTGGCGTAGGGGTCGAGCAGCAGCTTGTGCGGGTTGCAGCGATGGCCGGACGACGGCTCGTAGGGGCCGTGGACTCGATAGCCGTAGCGCTGGCCAGGTTGCACGTTGGGCAGGTAGCCGTGCCACACGTGCGCGTCGACCTCGGTCAGCTCGTATCGCGTCTCCGCGCCGCGGCTGCCCAGGAGGCAGAGCTCGACGCGGTCGGCAACCTCGGAGAAGATCGCGAAGTTCACGCCGGTTCCGTCATACGTCGCGCCCAGCGGGTAAGGATGGCCAGGCCAGATGTCCATAGTCTCTTTCGGTCGAGAGGGCGCTCGGAGTTTCACGGAGCAGCGCTGACCATTGTGACGCATGCGGCACGGCTCCTGCTCTTCCCGAGGTTCGGTGAGCATCGCCGTTACGGTTGCTGGGTGAGGCTTCGGCGGCGGGTGCGAGCGGTGTTGTCGCCGATCCCCGGTGCCATGCCACTGGCCAGGGCGGTGGTGGAGACGGTCAGCATCTGCCTGCGCTACCGAGTCACGGGCCTGGCCTCCGAAGCGGCGTTCTTCACCCTGCTCTCACTGCCCCCGTTGTTCCTCGGGGTCATCGCGGGCGTCGGCTTCCTCGGTCAGCAGCTGGGCGCTGACGCCATCGGCACGGTGACCGCGGCGATCGAGAGCTACTCGCGACGGTTCCTGACCGAGCAGACGGTGACCGAGGTCATCTCGCCGACCATCGAGGAGACGCTGGTGGGCGGTCGAGGTGACCTGCTGTCGATCGGCTTCCTGCTCTCCTTCTGGTCGGGCTCGCGGGCGCTGCACGTCTTCATGGACACCATCGGCATCATGTACGGCCAGAACGGTGAGCGGGGCATCCTGCGGGCGCGGGCGATGAGCCTGACCCTCTATATGGCCTCGATCGTCGCGATGGGAGTGACCCTGCCGTTGGTGCTGATCGGCCCGTCGCTGCTGCGCGACTGGATTCCGCCGCCGTTCTCGTTCCTGGTCGAGCTGTACTGGCCGGTGGTCTCCGTACTCGGGCTGATCTCGCTGACCGGGCTGTTCCATTTCGCGACGCCGACGCGCTCGCCGTTCTACCGCGACCTGCCCGGCGCGGTGCTGGCCATCATCATCTGGGTGCTCGCATCGCTGATCCTGCGCTCCTGGGCCACCCAGGCGATCGGTGGGTCGTCGGTCTACGGGCCACTGTCGGCGCCGATCGTGCTGATGATCTGGCTCTACTTCATGTCCATCGCGGTGCTGATCGGGGCCGCGTTGAACGCCGCCATCCGCCGGCTGTGGCCCGCGAAGGACTACCGCGGCCCGGTGTCGCGGGCCAGCGAATGGTGGGACCAGCGACGCACCGACTCCATGCCGATCCGTGAGCGCCGCCCGCTCAGCCCGGTGAACTATCCCGAGGAGGAACAGACCAAACCCAAGGCCAGCTGAAGGGGACCATTGTCGAGGCCGCGCCGATTTGGCCCAGTCTCAGCCGCTGGGCTAACCTTCCGTGACGTCGCGGCGGGGACGCAGCGGCGTGACGTGCGGACATAGCTCAGTTGGTAGAGCGCAACCTTGCCAAGGTTGAGGTCGCCGGTTCGAGCCCGGTTGTCCGCTCTGAGGCTCAAGACCACCAGCCTCTGCACGGTGGAGTGGCCGAGAGGCGAGGCAACGGCCTGCAAAGCCGTCTACACGGGTTCAAATCCCGTCTCCACCTCGTGGCATCTCGATGCCTCACGGGCGATTGGCGCAGCGGTAGCGCGCTTCCTTGACACGGAAGAGGTCACTGGTTCGATCCCAGTATCGCCCACCACCATGAAGTGGGGCATGACCAGCGGAAACATGGCTCAGACGCCCTTAGGATCTCGAGTCCGTGCCAGATGCGTGCCAGATCCGACAGGGGCTCTAGTCGGTGTCTATGCCGCCTGGGAGGAGCGCTCAGCGGCCATCGGATGGCGTTGTCGTGCGTTGCACCCGGGCGAGGACGGGGCATTTGTCATCCCGCGTCGCCGTGGTCGCTCAATGGACCTAGGAGTTCATCGATGCCGGTGCGACACAGCGATGGTCCTCCGCTACGGCGGCGAGCGACTACCGCGGTCGCGGAGAGCTGGTCGTGGAGCCGCCGGGCCGCGCCGGCTCGGTCCCGCCACCAACCGTCCGGGCTGCTGCCGATGACGTTCGCCGCGTCCACGATGAGGACCTGCATCCAGCCAGCGTACGGATCGTGCTATCTATGGTGATGACGCATGCGGATGCCACGACGCAGAGCGTGCGGCGAGCACATCGATGGAGAGCCCTCAGTGGCTCTGGAAGACGTAGGCGAAGGCGGGGCGCGTGTAGGCGATGCCCCGACCGGAGGATCGAATCAGGTCGGCATCGGCCGTCTGGGGACGTTTCGGGATCAGGTACTCGTCCAGCCGGTCGGTGACCAGGCGGTGATGACCTGCGCCGACGTGCACCGCCGCTACCAGCCGCAGGGACTCATCGAGAGCGGCCAAGCTGGCGTCACCATGGCTCGTGTTGGCCAGGAGCCATCCGCCTGGCCGTAGGTAGCGGTGCGCGTGCTCCCACACGGGCCCCGCGTACAGCGAGATGAGCAGATCCATGCTCCCCTCGAGCACGTCGAGGTCCTGCGTGTAGTCAGCGGCGAGGAACCGCACGTCAACCCCGGAGCCCGGGCTGGTCCGGCCGGCCAGCTCTGCGCGCAGCACATCGGAATCAGCGAAGAACCGTGCCGCCCGAATGTCGTTGTCCACATACGTAACCGAGGCGATGGCGGCCGACGGAGAGAGGTCGACGTAGCTGCCCGGATACAGCGCGCGGTCGATGGGCCACGCGCCGGCCAACGCATGGAAGAGACCGGAGCGATCTCCGATCGAGTCCCGGTACTGCGACCACGTGACCATGGTGCCCACCGTCGTATCCCAGCACAGTCTGACGGCAGCGCAGCCATCGGCGAGCCTGGACGACGAACGGCTCAGTAGATGAAGTACGGGAAGATGCTGGGGTCGTGCGCGTGGACGATCGCGAAGAAGACCACTGCGTCGAAAAGCAGATGGATGATCACGACGTAGGTGAGCGACTTGGTCTTGGTGAAGATGTAGCCCTGCAGCAGGACGAACGGGATCGTCAGCAACGGGCCCCACGAGCGGTACCCCAGCTCCCACAGGAACGAGACGAAGATCGTGGCCTGCAGCATGTTGGCCTGCCACAGCGTGAAGTGGCGGCGAAGCAGCGCGAAACAGATGCAGATGAAGAACAGCTCGTCCCACAGACCGACAGAGTTCACCCCCACGAAGAATCGGCCGAACTCGCTGGCCGTCTGGATCGGCGGCCAGTTCAGGTAGGCGCCCGAGCGGATGAAGTAGAACGGCAGCACCAACCACCCGAGCAGCGGCACGGCGACGACGTAGGCCCACTGCAGGCGCGTCCATCGACGCCCGGTGAACCATGGGAAACGGATCGCTGCGCGCCGGTAGACGAGTCGGTCGATACCGACCGGCACGACGACGGCTGCCCCCAGCACGACGCCGAGGCGGAAGAACATGGGCCAGCTGATGTCGGCCTCCACCGAGGTGGTCGACACGATCGAGATGCCGACGCCGATGAGCAGCAGGTCCTTGAAGAGCTCCCGATCTACGCGGTATGCGGCCGCGAGGCTGACGAGCAGGACGAGGTGGCCTGGCCAGCCGACCATCATGGCGAACAGCAGGAAAGCCGACGCCGCGACGCCTGCGGCGGGTAGCACCCTGAGCAGGCCAGGCGAGTCTGTGGCCACCTGCGGGTCGTCGCGCAATGCGGAGCCCGCCGGGGGAAGATCGGCAGGAATCGGCACGTACCGAGCCTAGACGGCGGGGTGCGACTGAGCCCCGGGCAGGCCGTTGGCCGGGTGCTCGACCGGCATCTTATGGCTTGCGGGCCAGCACGGTGCAGCTGGCCGGAAGCCGCTCCGGCCGGTCCGCGAGGCGATGCTCCCCGGCATCCGGTTTGCCTGCGGAGGTCGGGGTCCATCGTTGGCTCAGTCCTTGGCGCCCTGATGCCTGCGTCACAGTCCGAAGCTTCGGCGCACTCCACCTTCGAACGTGCACGCGGGCATGAGGCGGCGTAGTCGTGGCAGCCAGAGGGCGTCTCGCCCCGCCCGGTAGCGGGCCCGTGGTCGTGGTGCGGCGACCACACGGCTGACGAGGGCAGCGACCCCGGCGGGGTCGCTGCTATGACGCAAGCCGTGATCGAGACTGACGTGCAAGGCCGAACGGAGGGTGTCGTAGTCGGGGATCGGGTTCTGCGGGGGTGTGGTGTCCACGCTCATACCGGTGCGGAGGAAACCGGGCTCGACCACGCTCACAGCAATGCCCAGAGGGGCGACCTCGAATCGCAGCGCGTCGGCGTGGCTGGCGACGGCCGCTTTGCTGGCGGCGTACGTGGCCTCACCGGGTGTGGGCAGCAGCCCGGCGAGAGACCCGATCTGGATGATGCGTCCGGTGCGGCGGGGACGCATGTGGGCCAGGACCGACCGGCTCATGGCGACCACGCCGAAGAAGTTGGTCTCGAAGACGGCTCGGGCGGCGTCCTCGGAGAGCTCCTCGTCGGGCCCCGTGGCGAGGACACCCGCATTGTTCACGAGAACGTCGATGTGACCGGCTCGAGTCACCACGTCGTCGACACAGCCTCGGATGCTGTCGGGGTCGCGCACGTCGAGCGTCACCGCCGTGACGGCGGAGGAGTCGGCCTGCGGTTTCCGGCTGGTGCCGAAGGTACGGAAGCCGTCGGCAGCGAGCCGGCGAGCGATGTGAAGCCCCAGCCCGGAGGAGGCCCCGGTGACAAGGGCAACGCGCGCGCGGGTATCGGCGGGCCTGAGAACCGGGTTGGACGAACTGCGGGTGAGATCAGCCATGGGGGCACGCTTCCTCGACGTATATTGACACTGTCAACGGAGGTTCGCACGTGGAAGTTGACAGTGTCAACCTCCACGCTAGGGTGACTCCGTGCCCGCACCTAGTCCGTCGTCAGGTGAGACGTCCGCGTCCTCGCGCAAACGCGTCTACTACGCGGGCGACCTGCGACGCGACCTCTTGGACGCCGCCTTGGTCGCCGCGACCGAGTCGGGGCCGAGCCACGTCAGCCTGCGCGATCTCGCCCGCCGGCTGGGCGTGAGCCACGCAGCGCCCAAGAATCACTTCGCCGACAAGCGGGCCCTCTTCACCGCCCTTGCCGCCGAGGCGCATCAGGGACTCGCCGACTCGATGGACGACGCGATGCGCCGAGCCGATGCTGAGGACCCGGTGCAGCGACTGCTTGCCGCGGGCCGGGCCTACCTGCACTTCGCTCGGCAGAACCCGGGCTACTTCACGGTGATGTGGCAAGAGGACCTGCACGACCGCACCGACACCGCGCTCCTCGCCGCTTCCGAGCGGACCTTCGGGTCGCTGCTTGCCCTGGCCGGTGAGGTCACCACCTCACCCCGGAACGGGGCCCTGGAAGGTCAAGACCCCGTCGCAGTGGCCCTCTTGGCGTGGACTCTCGTCCACGGACTTGCGGACTTGTCCGCCGGGGGAGCGCTGGACGACGTCCCGGGCCCCCACGATCCGCACCAGTGGGACGAGGTGCTGCTCGGGTTCGTGCAGGGCCTACTCAACGGCCGAGGTGAGCCGCGTCCGTGAGAAGGCGGGGCGGTAGCACGGTCCTCAGTCGTACCACCCGCACCCTCACTGCGGTAGCTCAGGTCGAGGTGAAATTTCGTCAAAGAAGCTCGCGAGCTCCCCTGCCAGCACACCGGGATGGGTGAGCGGGCCGGCGTGTTCGGCGCCTGAGATGGCCCAAGCCCGCGCGTCGGGCACATGGTCGCCGACGTGCTGGGCGCTCATGGCGAAGAACGGCCAGGTCTGCGACCCGTGCAGCACCAACACGGGGGTGCTGATGGCGCTGAGGACTTCAGCATCGGAGTGAGACGCCACGGCCAGTGCATGCCCGGCGCCAGCAGACCACCCCCACGAGCCCCGCTGGCTCGGCGAGGCTTTTGACGTAGGTGGCGTAGTCCGTCCCGATCCGGTCGATTCAATCGCCCATCAAGCCCTGCAGGAACACCTAAGGCGGACCTTGTCCCTGCACAGTCGCGCGAATGGTGACCCCGTCGTCGGTCGTGACCTCATGGGCTGAGCGTTCAGCCAGTCAGAAGGGCAGGTACCTCGAAGCGATCAGTACCACCGAAGAACCGTAGCGGGGCCCGCTGGTGCGGAGGCTCTTTCGCGCAGGTGCTGGGACACCAGAACCGGGCTGCACGTCTCCCTGCGCTACTGGCTGCAGTAGCCGCCATCGATGGGCAACGAAACCCCGGAGATCATCGACGCACCGTCTCCGAGAAGGAAGACGATCGGCGCCGCGATCTCGGCTTCGGTGGCCCAGCGACCCAGCGGCATCGCAGCCAGGTACGGACCGCCGATCTCCTCCCGGCCCCAGTACGAGGCCGACATCTGAGTCATCACCACCGTCGGGTTCACGGAGTTGACCCTGATGCCGTACTTGCCGAGCTCGATGGCGCTGACCCGGGTGATGTTGTCCAGTGCCGCCTTCGACGAGCCGTACGAGACGTGCCCGTGCAGGGCGACCAGGCTGGCTTGGGAGGAGACGTTGACGATGGCTCCGCCGCGGCCGAGCCGGATCATCGATCGCGAGGCGTACTTGGTGACCAGCAGCGCGCCGCGGGCGTTGATGGCCATGACCTCGTCGAAGACGTCGATGTCGGTCTCCATCGGGGTGGCGATCTCGCCACCGTTCCCGCCGCAGTTGACCACGCCGTACACATCGAGCCCGTCCAGGGCGTCGCGGACGCTGTCCTCGGAGGTGAGATCGAAGGGCAAGGTGCGAGCACCAGTCTCCGCGGTCAGGGCGTCGAGGTTGCGCACGGAACGCCCCGAGGCGATCACGTCTGCGCCTGCCGCGACCAGCTGCCGCACTGTGGCGGCCCCGATCCCGCCGCTGGCGCCGGTCACTAACACCGCTCGTCCGTTGAAGTCACTCATGGTTGTCGGTCTCCTCCAAGGTTGCGGTGCTCAAGAGATCAGACCAGGGTAGGGGCCGTGTCGAGCCACTAGGTTGCATCTATGAGCATCATCGACGCGCGTGTGCGGCTCCCGCAGGACTACCGCTCATCCGAGCGCTACGACGTCCCCACGCGCCAGGTCGAGCAGTACGACCGCGTCCTCGGGCTGTCCGACAAGGTCAACGCTGGCACCCTCGAGGCTCTGCTTGGCGCCATGGACGCCGAAGGGGTCGACCAGGCTGTGATGCACGCCGAGTCCGAAGGTGGGGAGGACGCCGACCTGCTCAACATGGCTCTGCGAGGAGTCTTGGACGCTCACCCAAGCCGCTTCGTCGGCGTCGGCTGCGTCGACGTCGCGCAACAGTCGCCGACGGCAATCGTGGCGCAAGCGATGCGCGCAGCCGATCTCGGTATGCTCGGCGTCTCCTTCCAGCCCGCGTTCTTCGGCCTGGACATCGACGAGCGCCGCCTGTACCCGCTGTACTCGCGCGCTGAGGAGCTCGGCCTCATCGTCGCGGTGCACACCGGCATCACCTACAGCCGAATGCACCCGTTGCGGCACGAGCGGCCCGAGCTACTTGACCAGGTGGCCTGCGACTTTCCCGACCTGCGACTGATCGCGTGTCACGCGGGTTGGCCCTGGGCCACGGAGTTCGCCGCTGTCGCTCGTCGGCACCCGACGGTGCATCTGGAGTTCGGCGGGCTGGCTCCGAAGTATGTGGCCAGGCCGGGGACCGGCTGGGACGCCATGTTCGCCACCAACGCACAACGCCTGTTTGCGCTCGGGCCTCCCCGCATCGATGACTCCTCGCCATGAGCGCGACCGTGGCCGCGGAGCTGCGCAACGCCGCGGCTGACTCGCCCGAGCAGATTTTCCTGCGCACCACGCACGAGGAGCTCACCTACGCCCAGACCGATGCCGCGGTGAGCGCGTACGTCATCGCCCTGCGCGAGGCGGGCATCGGCCCTGGCGACGGCGTCGCCCTGATGATGCGCACCGATATTCCCCAGGCGCTCCTCTGGTTCGCCCTGAACGCCCTGGGCGCGCTGCACGCCGGAATCAACCCCGACCTCAAGGGCGCGGCGCTTGTGCACGCCTTGAACGTGGCAGGTGCAGGGGTGTTGATCGTCGATGGAGTGGGGGAGGCCCCGGCACGCGAGGCCGCGCAGGTCGTCCACGGTCCCGTTCGGGTGCTGAACCCGCGTGAACTGAGGCTACCCGCACCGAGGGACTGCGCCGATGCCTCGCCGACGACACCGGTCGCGGCGGACCCGCTTGCCACCGCCACGTTGCTGTTCACCTCGGGCACGACCGGGCCGGCGAAGGCGTGCGCCCTGTCCCATCGCTACCTGATTCGTCAGGGTCAGCTGCACGCGAAGCACCTCGAGCTGCGGTCCAACGACGTGCTCTACTGCCCCTTCCCCCTGTTCCATATCGATGCGGCGACGTTGACCGTCTCTGCGGCTCTCTCGGTGCGAGCCACCGCCGCCCTCGGCCCTCGCTTCTCGGCCTCCGGCTTTTGGGATGAGGTCAGGTCGGTCGGCGCCACGGTCTTCAACTTCATGGGCGCCACCCTGACGATGCTGTGGAAGCGACCGCCGACGGCGCAGGATCGTGACCACCAGGTCCGGCTCGCGTGGGGGGTGCCCATGCCGGAGTGGCAATCCGGCTTCGAGGAACGGTTCGGCGTTCCCCTGCGTCAGATCTACGGCCTTACTGACGCCGGCATTCCGGCCTACGACCCGGTCGCCGCATCGGAGCAGAGGCCTGGGCGAGCAGGTCGGGTGATCGAGGAGTACGACGTCAACATCGACGTGTCCCAGTCGCGTGAGGGTGACCCTGCCGGCGTCGGCGAGATCCTGGTCCGCGGACGCGAGCCGGGTCTGGTGATGACCGGCTACTACGGCAACCCCAAGGCCACCGCAGCGACCATCGTCGATGGGTGGGTGCGTACCGGCGACCTGGGGGCGCTCGACAAGGACGGGTTCCTGAGTTTCCACGGACGGTTGAGCGACTCCATCCGCCGCCGGGGGCAGAACATCTCCGCCTTCGAGGTCGAGGAAGTCGTGACTTCACACCCCGAGGTGGTGGAGGCCTGCGCTGTCGGTGTGCCCAGCGAGCTGAGCGAGGAGGATGTGCTCGTCTGCGTGGTGCGGCGCGCTGGGTCCGCGCTCGACGCCGATGAGCTGGTCAGGCACTGCCTGGCGCACGGCCCGCGACATCTTGCTCCACGCTACGTCCGCTTCCTGAACGAGCTGCCGAAGACCCCGACCGAGAAGGTGCAGAAGACCGCGTTGCGAACCGAGGCTGTCACTGCGGATACCCGTGACGTGGAGCGTCACTACGCACAGCCGCCGCTGCCTTAGGTCGTACCTCGCCTATCGACCGCGCGGCCACCGGAATATATCCGCATGACCGTACGTACATGCGGGTATGACCACAGACCACCCGCACCCGGTCGACGCCGCGGCGGTCGACCAGAGCCGCGGCGCCACGCTGGACCCCGAGGCGGCCGAGCAGCTTCGGCAGCTGTTGAACCTGCTGTGCGACGCTGTCCGGCTGCGCGCGCTCTTTGCTCTCCGTGCGAGCGAGGAGCTCTGCGTCGGTGACCTCGCGCTGGTGCTGGACATCTCCCAGGACCAGTCCTCGTACGCCCTGCGCCACCTTCGCACGGCAGGGCTGGTCCAGACCCGACGCGACGGGCGGGTCGTCTACTACCGCCTCGCCGACTCCTTCCCCCATGAACTGCTCGACCACTGCCTTCGCGAGTTGCTCGCGATCTCGAGCGGAGAGGACCTGTCGTGACTCAGCACCAGCACGACCACGCCGTACCCGCGCAGGATGACCAGAGCCACGATCACGGCGGGCACGACGACATGCGCGGTATGGCGGCCAGTGCCACCATGCACTGCCTGACCGGGTGCGCGATCGGTGAGGTCACCGGCCTCATCATCGGCACTGCCCTCGGCTTGAGCGCTCTGGCGATCATCCCCCTTGCGGTCTCGCTGGCGTTCTTCTTCGGCTATACCTTGTCCACCTTGCCGCTGCTGCGAGCAGGTCTGCCGACGGCGCGGGCGCTGAAGATCGTGCTCGCCGCCGACACCCTGTCCATTCTGACCATGGAGGTCGTCGACAACGCCGTCATGGCGGTCATCCCCGGCGCCATGGAGGCCGGCCTGGTCAACCCGGTCTTCTGGGCCAGCATGCCGTTGGCCTTCACTGCCGCCTTCTTCGCCGCCTTCCCGGTCAACCGCTGGCTGCTGGGACGTGGGCAGGGTCACGCCCTGACGCACGAGTACCACCACGGTGAGCACGCTCCGAGCGGCTACCGCCGCTTCATCCCCCACTTCGCCACGACGACCCTCGCCGCCTCAGTGGCCGCCTTCATGGCCGGGGGCTTGGTGGTGTCACTGGCAGATCTGCTGGTCTGAGGCCTTCGTCTGGGTGCGGCTTGGCGCACCCACCTCCCGGGCACCTGGTGTGGTTCACCTCTCAGTGCGACGGGAGTTCGAGCCGCTCTGCCCCGACAGGGCACGCCCCACGCGGAGGACTCTCACGCCGACGCTGCTCCGCCGACTCAGGCTGCCTTGGCGAAGGATGTCCCGTGCGGCGAGCCTGAGGCCTGGTGCGGTCGGAGCGATCGGGCCTACAGTGTTGAATGTGGCCGACGAACTACTCCACGGTGCCACGGTGCTGGGTGTGTGGGCGCATCCCGACGATGAGGCCTACCTGTCCACCGGGCTGATGTTGCGCGCGGTGCGCAGCGGTGGAAGAGCCTTCTCACTGCATGCCTCGCTCGGCGAGATGGGCACCGCGGATCCCCAGACCTGGCCGCCAGAGCGCCTGGGGCCACAGCGGCGTGCAGAACTCGCCCGTGCCATGGAGCTGGTCGGGGTGCAGGAGCACCGTGTGCTCGGGTTCCCCGACGGTGGCTGCGGGGACCTCGACGACGCGGACGTCGTCCCCGTGATCGCCGAAGAGATCGAGCGTCGCAGCCCCGACGTCGTGGTCACGTTCGGGCCCGACGGCATGACTGGCCACGACGACCATTGCGCGGTGTCACGGTGGGTCACGCGCGCCTGGCGCCAGGTCGGAATGGGCCACCTCCTCTACGCAGGCATGGTTCGCTCACACACGGAGAAGCATGCTGACCTCATGACGCGCGTGGGCCTCGCCCCCGACGAGCTGCCAGGGCGGATCGAGGATGGGCGGGCCAGTCTCGTGGTTGCGCTAGACCCGGCAGAGCTTGAGATGAAGCGGGCCGTCTTGGCCGCTCATGCCACGCAGACAGAGCCGCTCGTCGAGGTCACCGGCGAGGCCGCCTACCGCGCCTGGGTCTCCGCGGAGATGTTTCGCACGCCGGACGCCGAGGACCACGTCGCCTGACGCCGCCTGCTCGTGCCGGGCGGCGTTCAGGCCTTCGGGCGCTCGGGGGTGGAGGTCCACACCCTGAACAGGCCCTGAAGGTCCTGACCCGAGACCTCCTCGGCGAGGGCGATGAAGTCGGCGGTGCTGGCCGTGGCGCCCCCGTAGCGCTGCACCCAGGTCTGCGCCAACGCAAAGAACGCATCGTCGCCGATCTGCGTACGCAGCGCGTGCAACGTGGCGGCGCCACGGTCGTAGACGGCACCGGCGAACAGGTTCGTGGCCCCGGGGCCGGCGATGACGACATCCCAGAACTCGTCGTCGCCCGGAATCGCCAGCACCTCCTCGAAGCTCTCCTGGGCCGTGGTGCGCCCTTGCTCCTCGTCCCACATCCAGGTGGAGTAGGTGGCCCAGCTCTCGTTGAGCCAGATGTCGTCCCACTCCTGCGTGCTGACGTGGTTGCCCATCCACTGGTGGCCGAGCTCGTGGGCGAGTGTGCCCTCGCGGGCCACTTCGCTGTAGAAGGACCGTGTCTGGGTCTCCAGGGCGTAGCCGACCGAGTCGTCGTCCACGATCCCCCCGTAGGTGGTGAACGGGTAGTCACCGTAGCGCTCGGCGAAGAAGGCCATCATCTCCGGCACCAGCTCAAGGCTCTGCGAGGCGGACGGTGCCAGGTCCTCGTCGATGGCGTCGATGATCGGGGTGCCGTCGCCGGCAAAGGTGGTGCGCAGCTCGAAGTTCCCGACCGTCGAGGTCGCCAGGTAGGAGGCCATCGGGTCGGGAGCGTCCCAGATCCACGTGGTGCGGCCACCGGAGGTCGACTCGTCGACGAGCTCACCGTTGGCCACGGCCACCAGCCCCTTGGGGACAGTGACCTCGAAGGTGTAGCTCGCCTTGTCCGTCGGATGGTCGTTGGCGGGGAACCAGGTCGGCGACCCGTCCGGCTCGCTGACGACCATGGCTCCGTCGGTGGTCGTGACCCACCCGTAGAGGGCACCCTCGATGTCGCGGGGTCGGCTGGTGGCGCCTCCGTACTCGATGACCACCTCGACACTGCGTCCCTCCCGTAGCTTGGGCCGGGGCTTGATCTGGAGCTCGGTGTTGTCGTGGCTGTACCGGGCGCGTTTGCCGTTCACCGCGACCGACTCGACGTCGAGGTCGCGAAGGTCCAGGTGGAACGAGGCGAGGTCCTTGGTCGGAACCAGGGTGATGGTGGCCCGACCCTCGAGCCGGCCGGCGAGATCGTCCGGGTCCGCCGGCGGTTCGTAGTCGATCGCCAGGTCGTAGCTCAGCACGTCGATGCCGCCGTTGCCGGCGAGCGGGAAGTACGGATCGCCCACTCCCGCTTCGCCCTCGGCAAAACGGAGTCTGCCGGGGTCACCTTCCGCGGCGGTAGCGGGCACGGCTGCGAGGGCAAGGCAGAGCAGCAACGAGGCGCTCAAGGCGGCGGTCGCAGAACGCTTCCGAACGATGCGCATGCGGCACAGTAACCCGTCACCGTCTTCCGTGTGTGAGCCAGGTACGGCCGGCGGAGACTCCCGGGCGAGCGCAGCCTGCAAGCATCTGGGGAGCCTGGTGGGCACGACCGCAGAAGTTGCCGCGAGGGGCGCAGACGGGCTCTACCCCGTTCTTTCACGGCCGATCTAGGGTCGAATGCCCATGGTGATGAAGGCGTAGTGGCGATATGGTCACTTCATGCGCATTGGCGAAGTCCTCCGGCGTAAGGGAAGCGACGTCACGACCTTGCCTCCGGATGCGTCTGTTCGCGACCTCGTCGCCCTCCTGGCCACGCACGGTATCGGCTCAGTCGTGGTCAGCGAGGACGGGCAGAGCGTCGCCGGGATCGTCAGCGAGCGCGACGTCGTCCGCGGTCTGCAGGACGTTGGCGGGGGTGTGCTGGCAGAGCCGATCAGCTCGATCATGACCTCCGACGTACACACGTGTGGCATCCAGGACGACCTGGAGGCTCTGGCCGGCACCATGACCGAGCACCGGATTCGGCATCTGCCGGTTGTGGCGGACGGGCAGCTGCGCGGGATCGTCAGCATCGGCGACATCGTCAAGCATCGGATGGCTGAGCTGCAGAGCGAGCGGGACCACCTCTTCGGCTACATCCGCCAGTAACCCGCGCGGCCCAGCGCGGCGAACCACTGGACCGGGGTCAGGGCTAGTGACCCGCTTCTCCCTGTGGCCGCGCGACGCGCATGGCACCGAACACGGCGATGGCCCGCTCCAGTGCCTCCTGCGCGGCCGGAACCAGACGGGTCTGGTCCACCCAGCCGTGCACCAGACCACAGCCGGGGAGATGCGCGGCCGGCACCCCTAGACCCAGCAGGCGGCGAGCGAAGTCCCGGCCTTCGTCGTGCAGCGGGTCGAACTCGGCCGTGGCCACCACCACCGGTGCCACGCGAGCGAGCATCTCGTCGGAGGCCAGAGCAGGCGCCATGCGCTCATCCGACCTCGCCCCGGCACGATAGCTGTCCCAGTAGAACGCCATGATGTCGTGCTCCAACAGATAGCCGCGTCCACAGCGGCGGTGCGACACCGTGGCCATCGTGGGGTCCAGTGCCGGGTAGAAGAGCAGCTGGCCGTCGCACTGGTGACCGGTCGCGGCGCAGTCCAGTGCCACGGCGGCAGCCAGGTTCGCCCCCGAGCTGTCCCCCGAGACTCCCAGCCACCTCGGCCGGCGCAGCCGGGCCACAGCACGCACGACCGAGCGAGAGTCCTCGAAGGCCGCGGGAAACGGGTGCTCCGGAGCCTTGCGGTAGTCGACACAGACGACCGTCGCGCCCATCTGTGCGGCGATGGAGCGCGCCGCAGGGTCGCCGGTCTCGAGGTCGCCGATGACCCACCCCCCGCCGGGAAAGTGCACCACGACGTCCCGGGCGGGAGACGAGGTGGTCGGGGTGTAGACCCGCACGGGGATCTCGCCGACCTCGGTGGTGAGCGCGTCGTCCTGGATCTCACCGTCGAAGGACGCCGCTGGCGAGGGGTTGAGGAGCCGCGCCTGTACCTCCCGGTATGACCGCCTGCGCTCGGCCGGCGTCACATCCGCGGGCGGAACGGGGAACATCCGCGCCAAGGTCTCGATGAGGCGGTTGACGTCGGGGTCCAGCACACCCATGCACCACCTCCCTGGCTCAGGCACGCGCCTCGATCCCGTCGGCCGCCAGCATACGTCCGTCGCCGCTGGACTACCCGGCGCTCCCGCGTCTGATGGTCTCCTGGGTTCTCGGAGCCATCGGGTCCTGGATGCAGGTCGTGGGCGGTGCCATCGACGCCTTGTCGGTGGGCATAGGCCTGTTGCTCAGCGCCGCCTTCCTGGTGATGGACAGTGTGTACCTCTCGCCCCGGGCCAGAGTGATGGTGAGCCGATCGTGAAAAGCTGCGCCACCCTCGTCAGGGGGCTCGAGGGGTTCTCGCCCGGCTGATGGTGCGTAGCGCGAGCTCGGTCGCGGGGTCGACCACCTGCATCCCTTCGGTGGGAGGCAGGGTGTCCAACAGCGCTGAGATCTCCGTGCAGCCGGCCACGGCCGTGGTCACGTTCTGTGCCCGCAGCTCTTCCAGCAAACGGTCGACCTGCTCGCTCGCGCTGGCATCGATCCGGCCGGTCTTGACGGCCATGACGAGCTCCATCACGGAGCCCTGTTGTGGGGCAGAGGGCAGCACGCACTCTATGCCCGCCGCCTCGAAAGCGTCCTGGAAGAGCCCAGCGGCCAGGGCGCCGTCAGTGGCCAGCAGGCCGACCTGTCCCACGTCGAGGCTGACGACCGCCTCGACCGTGGTGTCGATGATGTCGATGAACTCCACGGGGGCCTGCGCCATGACCGGGCGCAGGTAGGCGTGGACGGTGTTGCAGGGCACGACGACGATCTGCGCTCCGCTGCCCACCAGGCGGGACACTCCCTCCCGAAGCCACGGCGTGGGGTCGGTTCCACCGGCCAGCAGTGCTTCTTGACGGTTGGGCACCTGCGGGTCGCCCCAGATGACGACCCGCAGGTGGTCCTGATCATGCTCGGCTGGAGTGTGCCGCACCAGCTTGGCGTAGAAGTCGACGGTGGCGACAGGCCCCATCCCGCCGAGGACTCCCACCAGACGCGAGCCGCGCGACGGTGCCGGCTCAGGCACCGGGCCTGGCCAAGACCGCGTCGGGGTAGGCGTACAACGCCGGTGAGCCTCCCGTGTGGATGAACAGCACCGTGCTGTCCTTGGCGAACCGGCCCTGCTGCACCAGGCCGATCAGGCCGGCAGCTGTCTTACCGGTGTAGACGGGGTCGAGCAGGACTCCCTCAAGCCGCGCGAAGAGCTGGATAGCCTCGGTCATCTCGTCCGTGGGCAGCGAGTAGCCGGGGCCCACGTAGCCGTCCTCGACCTCGAAGGCCTCAGTCGGCACCTCACGACCGTCGTCGGCCAGCAACCGCGAGGTCTCGTTCGACAACGCATGGAGCTTCGCCTCCTGCGGTCCCCTCGGCGCACGGACGCTGATCCCGGTGACCGGGACGCCGCTCTGGTTGCCGTAGAACCCCGCCACCAGTCCCGCGTGGGTGCCGCCGGAGCCGCTCGAGCAGACCACGTGGTCGATCGGCAACGACATCTCAAAGGACTGGGCCAGGATCTCTTCGGCGCAGGCGACGTAGCCCAGCGCACCCAAGGCGTTGGAACCACCGCCCGGCACGATGTAGGGCGTCCCGCCGTCCCGGCGCACCCGCTCGGCGATCTCCTCCATGCCAGCGCGCAGGTCCGATCCCCCCGGGACCACCTGGATGGACTCTGCGCCGAGCAGGCGGAAGAGCAGGTTGTTGCCGCTGCCGTCCTCGGTGTAGGAGCCCTCGACCCGCTCTTCCAGCAGCAGGTGGCAGGTCAGCCCCTCCTTGACCGCCGCGGAGAGGGTCAACCTGCAGTGGTTGGACTGCACCGCCCCAGTGGTGATGATGGTGTCGGCCCCCTGCGCCAGGGCGTCAGCCATCAAGAACTCCAGCTTGCGCGTCTTGTTGCCACCCGCGCTCAGGCCCAGGAGGTCGTCGCGCTTGATGTAGATGTCCGGCCCGCCCAGGTGCTCGCTCAACCGGCGCAGCGGCTCGATCGGGGTGCGACCGACGGTGTAACGGCGGCGCGGGATTCGTGCCAGGTGCATGGGTGCCTCTTTCTGTGGGTGCGTGTTGTCGGGGTGGCCCGGAGCCGGACCCTCAGTCGGGCACAGCGGTGTCCAGCGCCTGGTCGGGGAAGTACTTCTGCAGGCGTACATCCCCAGCCAGGGCGTGACCCTCCATGCCTTCGATCCGGGAGATGCGTGCGGCCACGCGGCCGATCTGGGCGTTGGCCTCGCGAGTCATCCGCTGGTAGGTGACGGTCTTGACGAACTTGCCGACCCACAGACCTCCGGTGTACTGCGCCGCCCCCCGGGTGGGCAGGATGTGGTTCGGCCCGGAGGTCTTGTCGCCGTAGGTGACCGTGGTCTCCTCGCCGAGGAACAGCGACCCGTAGTTGCGAAGGGTGTCCAGCCACCAGTCGAGGTCGGCCGCATGCACCTCTACGTGCTCGTTGGCGTACTCGTCCGCCAGGGTCGCCGCCTCCTCGCGGGTGTCGGCCACGATGACCTCGCCGAGCTTCTCCCATGCCTCGCCGGCCACCGACTCGGCCGGCAGCAGCGCCACGGCTCGGTCGATCAGCGCCATCGTCTCCTCGGCGACGCGGCGTGAGGTGCTGACCAGGATGGTGGCCGAGTCGCGCCCGTGCTCGGCCTGGCTGACCAGGTCGACCGCGACGACCCACGGGTCGGCCGTGTCGTCGGCGAGCACGAGCGCCTCCGTCGGCCCGGCCACCACGTCGATGCCGACACGACCGAACAGCAGCCTCTTGGCCTCGGCCACGAACTGGTTGCCCGGCCCGGCGAGCACGGCCGCAGGGTGACCGGTGAAGTGGCCGAACGCCATCGCCGCGACGGCCTGCACGCCGCCCAGGCACATGATGGCGTCGGCTCCGGCGATGGACATCCCGTAGATCGTGGCCGGGTGGATCCCCGCTCCGCCGCGGGGAGGCGAACACGCCGTCACGTGGGGGACGCCAGCGGCCTTGGCGGTGGCGATGCTCATCGCCGCCGAGGCCACGTGTGCGTACCGGCCCCCGGGCACGTAGCATCCCGCCGCCGCGACCGGGATGTTGCGCTGCCCGGCCACCAGCCCGGGATGCAGCTCGACCTCGAACTCGCTCATGCTCTCGCGCTGGCGGTCGGCGAAGGCGCGGACCTGACGGTGCGCGAAGTCCAGGTCGTCGGTCACCGTGGTCGGCAGGGAGCGCCGTGCCGCCTCGATCTGGTCCGGGCTCAGCACGAAGTCGTCCGGTTCCCAGGAGTCCAGCTGGCGGGAGTAGGCGCGCGTGGCCTCCTCGCCCTCGGCCTCGAGGCGGGTGAGCATCTCGGCCACGACCCTGGTGGTGGCCGAGATGTCCACGCGATCGGTGCCCTGAGCTCGCTTGAGGTACGTGATCGGCATGAGGGTCAGTCTCCTGTCGGCGTGAAGGTGGTTCTGGAAGGTCGTGTGGTCTCAGGCGTTGCCTGGTGCGGCGGGCGTTGCACCAGAGCGCGCCGCGGGTCGGCGTCGGGAACCACCGTGCAAGCGGTCACTCGGGGCCGGTGACCTGGTGGACCGCGAAGCGCACGATGTCGGCGGCGCGGCGGCAGTACTCCAGCGGCATGGACGGCGGCACCCGCAGGTCGCACAGGCGGGCCAGGATGGCCTCGGTCCGCGGCAGCGCCTGGTCGCTGCCGACGTACTCCCACTGGGCCGGCCGGCTGGTGAACCCGTGCATCAGGGGCTCGCCGTACCACTTCACCGGCAGCCCGTGCTCGGTCGCGACCTGCACGACCGTCGACATCTGCTCCTGGGTGAGGTCGGTCAGCGCGAACTGGAACGAGCTGCCGACGTACTCCTCCTGCTGCGCGCGGCGAGATACCCTGACATGCCGGATGTCGGCGAAACATGCCTCGAGCTCGCGGTAGAGCCGGTTCATCCGCTCGACCCGTTCGGGCAACAGGTCGAGCTGCGGGCGGATGAGCGCCGCCGACAGCGCGGTCATCCGCAGGCTGTAGTTGGCGACGGTGCCGCGCAACGGTTCGAACACGCTCGCCGGCGGTCGGGCGCGATGCTGTTCATAGAGCATGTAGCTTCCTGAATGCAGGATGGTGCGCGCCGCAACCTCGTCGTCGTCGGTCACGACCAGCCCGCCCTCCCCGGAGTTGAGGTGCTTGAAGGTCTGGGCGCTGAAACAGGCGGCGCGGCCGAAGGTGCCGGTGGGGCGCCCCGCCCATCGGGCGCCGAGCGTGTGCGCGCAGTCCTCGACGAGGTCGATCCCGAGCTCGTCACACAGCGCCGTGACCGCCTCGAGGTCGGCCAGGTGTCCGCGCATGTGTGACAGCAACAGAACCCTGGCTCCGGAGCGCTCGGCTTTATGGCGCAGGTCCTGCAGGTCGACCGTGAGATCCTCGGTGATCTCCACCAGGACGGCTTGCGCGCCGGCGTGGTCGATGGCACCGGGGACGGGGGCCAGGGTGTATCCGTTGAGCAGGACGCGGTCGCCGGGTCGGACTCCACAGGCGCGCAGCGCGACGAAGATGGCAGCACCTCCGGAGTTGACGCCGACTGCGTAGCGCCGTCCCAACAGCTCGGCGAAACGGGTTTCCAGCTCAGCCGCGTCGTTGTGGTGATCGCCGGAGAACTCGCCGTACCGGAACAGGCGACCGTTGCGCATGAGCTCGGTGGCTCGCGCGATGGCTGCCTCGGGGATCGGGTCGGGTTGGGTGAGGTCGAAGTCGAAAACGGCCGGTGGCCGAGCGAAGGAAGAAGGGCGTGAGCACACGATCGTGCGGTCAGTCGACGACGACGCGGACACTGCGCCTGCCTCCCTCCAGGTGGCTCGTGGGCTGGGTCGACGGCCCCCCGAACGTCAACGGACCGGCCTCCAGTAGGGCGACGAACTGCCCCTTGGCCTGCTCGTCCACGCCGGGGTCGTCGGCCACTACCGCCAGGGCATTCCGAGCCGAGGAGGCGACATGGCGCCAGGTCGACTCGGCCGCCGCGCGTGGGTCGTGGGTTCGGATGGCCTGCACGGTCTCCCGATGGTGCCCGTGCCAGATCGGCGGCAGCTCGCGCTCACCCCAGGCCTGCTGCCGGACGGCGTTCAGCGCCGGAGAGGCCAGCACGTCCAACAGGCGAAGTACGGGCTCGGTCGCGAAGGTGTTGTGGCAGGCCTGGGACAGAGCACGATGCACCCGCAGGTCGGTTTCGCCGTGCAGGGCGGGCTCGTGTGCGACCAGCTCCATCGCTTCGATCAGCTTCTCGGCCTCGGCGAGCCGGTCCAGGTCCGGGTCGCGGGCCGCCATCGCTGCCACCTGGGGCTCCAGGAGCAGGCGAGCCTCGAAGAAGCGCAGGACCTCCCGGGGTGTGACCTCCGGGGGGCCCGTCGGCGGATCCAGCTGCGGGGTGAGGCTGATGACCCGGGTGCCCGATCCACGCACTGAGTCGACGTATCCGACGAACTGTAGGGCGCCGAGGGCCTCGCGCACCGAGGGTCGACTCACGCCGAACTGCCGGGCCAGCTCGGTCTCCGACGGCAGCCGCATCCCGAGCGGGAACTCCCCAGACTGGATGCGATCGACGACGTGTTCGGCGATACGCACCGACATCGGGCGGCTGCGTTCCAGCGACTCGAACATCTCCACAACCGTTGCCTCCAGTCCCGTTCTCTAATCGGCCAAGTTGTATGACAGATTATCATGCCTCGCTCCTTCGCCACGCGCCCGCTCCAGGGCAAAGGCCACAGTCATGAGGTGATCCTCGCCCCGCCACGACCCGATGAGCTGCACGCCCACTCCGCCTCCGTGCGGGTCGTGCGCCCACGGCACGGTCAGCGAGGGATGACCGGTGAGGTTGGCCAGCGCCGTGAACCGGGACATCTGCGCTCGGGCGGCCTGGGTGCTTGCGCGCACCGGTGAGGCTGAACCGTCCAGATGGGGCGCGATGAGAGGGAGCGTCGGTGTGAGCAGCATGTCGACGCCCCTCAGCGCGTGCGTCACCTCCTGCCTCAGCTGGGCTCTGAGGTGCTGGGCCCGGACGTAGTCGGCGGCTGCGATGAACGCGCCTGTCTCCAGCCTCAGGCGCACGTCGTCGGGCAGCATCTCCGCCCGGTGCTTCAGGACATCCCGATAGGTGTCGGCGGCCTCGGGCCCGATGGTGCACATCATGGCGCCCGGCACTCGGTGCAACTCCGGCAGGTGGACCGGCTGCACCCGAGCGCCGCACCTGCGCGCGGTCTGAAGCGCGTTCTCGAAGGCGTCTCGCACCGATTCGTCCAACGCCCTGCGGAGCACGTCGCCGCCATCGCCGATGACGACGCCACGCAGCCCGGACCCAGTGACTGGCTGTGGGCGGCCGCGCTCGGTGCCCTCGGCCGCGGTCTCGCCGCACAGGGCGCGCCACCCCGCGGCGAGGTCGGTCACCGTTCGGGCGATCGGCCCCACATGGTCCAGGCTCGGAGCCAACGGATGGACTCCGGCCATGGAGGCGATGCCGAGCGTGCCCTTCATGCCGACCACCCCGCACAGCGCGCTGGGGATCCGCACCGAGCCGGCCGTGTCGGTGCCCAGAGCCAGATCCACCGCGCCGGTAGCCACCGCCGCCGCCGAGCCGCCACTGGAACCTCCGGCGACTACGCCCCGACACAGCGGGTTGGCGACAACGCCACTGTCGCTGCTGGTGCTGAAGGGTCCGAAGGCCAGGGCGTGCAGATTGGTCGCGCCGACCAGCACGGCACCGGCCATCCGGAGCCTGCGCACCGCCTCCGCGTCGTGCTCGGCCCTCGGAGTAATCAGGGCGCGCGTGCCCCCGGTGGCCGACCGGCCGCGGACCTGCATGATGTCCTTCACGGCTACGACCGCACCGTAGAGCGGTCCCATCAGCTCACCGGCTCGCGCCCGCGAATCCAGGGCGATCGCCTGGGCCCGCGCGTCGTCGGGCCAGACGCTGGTGAACGCGTTGCCGTCGGCAGTGGCCTGGATGACGGCCAGCGACTCCTCTACCCGATCCCTCGCCGCACTGGCACTCCGGGAGGTCCACGATCTCGACTGCGTCTGCGAGGGTGAGGCCTTCCGCCGCTGCGGGCCCGGAATGTCCGCCGTCGGTCTCGGGCCCGTGCCGTTGACGGGCGGGCGCCAGGTACGCACCAGATCCACCAGAGCCTCGTCCTGACCGAGTCGTTCCAGCCAGCGCCCGGTGCGTCCTCGCGCGTCCAGACCGAGCCGGGCCGCGAGCGCGACCAGGTCGGACTCGCCTGTGCGCATGTACTCAGGCGGTCTCGAGCGGAGCCGGCTGCTTCTTGTCGGCGGTGGCGTACCAGCGGTTCCAGCCCGTGAGGATCGAGATGAGCAGAATGACGATGAGCGTCCAGGCGTAGGGGTTGAGGAACGCTGACGCGATCGAGGGGAGGGGCAGGTCGTACTGCGCCGCCGTGGCCACCATGGTGGCGTACCAGATGATGACGGCGTTGTGCCACGGCAGCATGTAGAAGACCGTGTTCGCGGCGCAGTCCATCAGGTTGGCGATGCGTGCGGGGTGCAGGTTCTTGTCCTCGCCGAGGGGGCGCCCGATGGTCGGGCCGACCAGCAGGATGGCCGGGGCGTTGGCCCCGAGCGGGACGGTGAAGAGCAGCGTGATGCCGGAGATCATCAGCTCGGCACTGCGCACCCCACGAGCCGCGCTCCGCTCCAGTCGTCGCAACAGCTTGAGCATGAGGCCGCTCTCGGTCAGCACCTGCGCAAGCGCGAGAATGAACAGCACCAGCACGATCGCCCCGGTGATGTTGGTCAGACCGTCCTCGACGATGCCGGATGAGTCGCCGCGCTCGGCAGGGATCGAGAAGATGGCACCCGGCTTCAGCAGTCCGGTCACCAGACCGATCGCGATCGCCGACAGGCTGCCCCAGATCAGGGAGATGACGATGTTGAAGCGGCGCAAGGCCAGCGCGATGACGACGAAGAACGGGATCATCATGAGCAGACCGACGGGCTTGGCGTCCACGTTGATGGTGTTCTCGCCAGCTGACCCGCCGCCGCCGACGATCGCAAGGACGACGATGGTGACGGCTGCCGCGGGCAGGGCCAGCGGCAGTCTGGAACGGACCACGTCGCCCATCTCCGCGCCTGAGGTGAAGGCCGAGGCGATGGTGGTGTCCGAGATCGGGGCGATGTTGTCGCCGAAGGCTCCTCCAGCGATGATCGCGACGGCCAGCATCGTCGGGTCAGCTCCCAGCGCCACACCGGTGGGGAAAAGCACCGGGATCAGGGCCAGCACGGCTCCCACGCTGCTGCCGGTGCCTGCCGCGAAGATGCACGACAGTATGAAGGCCAGCACAGCGTAGAAGGCGCCCTCCACGCCCGTCTCCACCCCGAACCAGAGCAGGCCGTTGACCAACCCGCCTTGAGCCAGCAGCTCGCCGAAGACCCCGGCGAACAGGTAGGCCAGGATGATCACCGCTCCGGTCTTGTCGGACAGGCCGCGAATGATGGTGCCGGCGTACTCACGGGGAGTCCGGGTCAGCAGCAGGCCGACGACGACGGCAGCCCAGCCACCCACCCAGAAGCTGGAGATCGAGGCCCTCTCGGCGACCGACAACCAGAGCAGCACGCTGATCAGCACCAGCGCAGGCACGAGGGCAGTGGTGGGCCCGCCCCACATGCTGAGCGTGTGCTCCGGCTCGACCCGTTCAGAGGCCGGCTGCTGGTCTCGGGCGGAGCGGTCTTCGGCGGAGCTTCCCATCGGCTTTTCCCATCGTCAGCAAGGGGGATCGGACTCCTCGCGGCAATCGAGCAAATTGCCTGACAACTACGTCCGGTTGTCTGGCAACTTAGAGAAGGCTAGGCCACGCTGTCAAGAGCGCTTGCTGGTCACGTGGTCAGCAGCACACCGGTGAGCGCTGTGGTCGCCACAATGAGGGTGGAGGCGGCAGCCAGAGCCAGCGTGCGCGGGCTCACCCGTTTCATGGTCGACAGCCGCACCGAGCATCCGAGCGCGAACATC